>JAVRKU010000027.1:0-17544 GCA_031962125.1 Mesoaciditogaceae bacterium
TTGATAGTCTACATCCACTTAGAAAATTTCGTAAGACATTATTTCACTTCAAACGATAAGAAGATTAATGATAAGAAGAGCAAGGAATCTCTAAAAGAAGAAAGAAGGGAAGATTAAAATGCAAGAATTGGTAATTCATACAGAGTATAAACCGGAAGTCGACCTTGCGGTGAACAAAACAAGGGACATAGAATTGAACATATCGATAAATACAGAAGGAAAACATTCACACGGCCATTCTCCGGTTGAAACTGTTATAGGAGCACTCGGATCGTGCCTTTTGATAAATGTACGAAGATACTTTAAGATGCATAATTTAGATCTTTCAGACATGAAAATGACTCTTAAAGGAATAAAAGATCCATCCATACCAAAACTTATAAGAATAGAGTATTTGCTTGAGATATATGGAAGTAAAACATTCGATACAAATGAACTCAAAACTTTCATAGAGACAAAAAGCACAACTTACAACACTTTGAAAGATTCCGTCGAAATTGAAGGAGAAATAAGAAAAAAGTGATGGAGATGAGATCATGAAATACGAAAAATTATTTTCACCGGTAAGGATTGGTTCGCTGACGTTGAAAAATAGGATAATCTTTCCTCCTATATCCACGAATTTGGCATCAACAACTGGAGAGGTAAATGACGATTTCGTATATCATTATGCCAGACGCGCAAAGGGCGGAGCTGCACTCATAACCTTAGAAAATGCCTGCATAGATTATCCGGCAACGATGGAAGGCGCAACCCAGCCACGATTTGACGATGAACGGTTTGTCCCGGCTCTGAGCAGACTCGTCGAAGAGATTCACAAATACGGCGCTTTAGCCTTTGTTGAATTAACACATCAGGGGCTTTTTGCCTCAAATCTGCCCGCAATAGCTCCATCGGATGTGAATTTGCGTCCTGACGGAGTAAGCCCTCATGTACTTGATATTGATGGGATAGAGGAAGTAGCTTCAAAATTTGCTAAAGCTGCGCTGATGGCAAAACGTGCAGGTTTTGACGGTGTTGAGGTGGAAGCGGCTCATGGTCTTCTCGTAAACCAGTTTCTTTCCCCCGTGACAAATAAAAGGAAAGACATTTACGGGGGAAACGTTGAGAACAGATCGAGATTTGCGAAGCTGGTAATAGACAGGATCAAGGAAACCTGCGGTACTAACTTCACGGTCACTGCAAGACTTGGCGTTATTGATTATGTCGAAGGTGGTATAAGACCCGAAGAAGGTTGTGAGATCGCAAAAAAGTTTGAAGAGTATGGTTACGCCGCCATTCATGCGGATGTCGGCTTTGGTGACAAGGAAAAAAGATTGGAACCGATGGCCTATCCTCAAGCGTGGAGATCAAACCTTGCAAAGATTTTAAAAGATGGTGGAATTAAGATACCTGTAATAGCGGTTGGAATGATCCGAGAACCAGATGTCGCAGAAAAGTTAATTGAAGATAGAACGGCAGACATCGTTGCCCTTGGAAGAACACTGATCGCTGACCCAGACTGGCCCCTAAAGGCGATGTATGGCAAAGAAAAAACAATTCGCAGATGTATTGGATGCTCTGAATGTATAGTCTCGAGACATATGATGGGAACGGCAATAAGATGCGGTGTAAATCCAAACGTTGGAAAGGGTCGCGATTATGAAACGATAATTCCAGTCACCAAACCTAAAAAGATAGTTGTCGTTGGAGGTGGACCTGCTGGATTGGAAACCGCAAGAATCGCTGCTTTAAAGGGACACAAAGTAGTGATCTTTGAAAAAGAAGAAAAAATAGGAGGAGCGATAAGATTAGGATCTGTTCCACCTGGTAAAGAAAAAATGAGATGGCTCATAGAATATTACGAGCAAGTATTAAAAGAATTAAACGTTGAAGTCAGGACCTCAACTTTAGCCGATAAAGAAAGTGTAATGAGCGAAAATCCAGATGAAGTTATCCTTGCCATTGGATCAGATCCACTTGTACCGCCCGTGAAAGGAATAGATGGACCGAATGTTATACCTTATCCTGAAGTGTTGAATGGAAAGCAGTTTAATGGGGAAAAGATAATAGTTGGTGGTGGAGGATTAGTAGGCTGTGAAACGGCACTTCATCTTGCAAAGCAAGGAAATGCAGTTACAATCGTTGAGATGCTTCCTGATATAGCCATAGGCATGGAACCTATAAGCAAAAACTACCTTTTAAGGGAACTCGAAGCGCGCAATGTGAAAGTTTTAAAAAATGCTAAGATAAAGGAACTTTCCGATAATTCTGTTGTATTCGAAAAAGATGAGAAGATTGATGAATTACCATTCGAGCGTTTTGTCGTGGCTTTTGGTGGAAGATCGAGAACCTTCGAGCAATTGCCTGTACCAACCCATCTCGTCGGCGATGCGGTGAGGGTCGCAAAACTGGTCGAGGCTGTTCGCGATGGTTATGCTGCGGCTATCGACATCTGATCTTATGCTTCACAAAATCTATTGCCATCTTTTGATGGCCTTTTTTACACCTTTCTTATTTTTCCAGCTTGTACATTTATACTACCATTCTTAAGCATTTTAGAAAGTATGATTCTTAGTTCGGCCGAGAATATCCTTTCATCTTTGGTTATGAAGAGTGAGAGGGAATATTCCGATGCAACCTTTTTTGTCAGATCTGTCTCTTCAAGAGCTTTATTAGAAAGGATCGTAAGGATCAGATCCTGAATTTTTTTCATATTATCCCCCATATCTTTGTTTCATATACCATATAAAATCTATATATCATAGTATAAAATATTTTGTCTATAAAATCAAGAGTAGTTGACCTAATATATCTATTTATTGTAGAATATCAATGAGGTGATAAGATGAATTCCACCTTCTCTTCACGGTTGAAGGAGTTAAGAACTAAAAAAGGGCTCAGTCAAAAATCTCTTGGATCTTTAGTTAACCTGAGTGACAAAACGATCTCTGCTTACGAAAGCGGAAGAAATGCCCCCGATTTTGAAACTCTGAAAAAATTTTCCAGAGTTTTAGGTGTAAGTATCGATTATATGCTCGGAGCATCAATTGAAAGTGAGACGACTACAGAAGAATATTCGCTTGAAACTATACCGGTATTTGACATGAAATTCTTCGAAACGCCTGTCGATTATTTGAAACTTCCGGCATGGGCAGGGTGTGATTATGGCATTACGGTACAGGATGACTCGACTGAACCAACACTTTCAAAGGGAGATGTTGCACTCATAAGAAAGGGACCATCGCTTGAGGGAGATCTTGTGATCTGGAAAACGGATAAACAGGTAGAAATTTTCAGAATTTATTTTCAGGAAGATATGGTTATACTCAAGCCAGAGAATTCAAAATACAGACCCGTTATAGTGAACTCAACTGAGATCGCCGGCTCTTTACTCGGCATCGTGATAGGAAGGTGGCAAAAATTTAAATGATCTGAAATCATTTAGGAGGGAAAAACCCATGCAAAAAGATGGGACGATCTTATATGATCTGTGGAGAGTTAACTTTGGTCGGAAGATTTTGTGGACAAGAAATCATATTGAGAATTCGTATGGCGTTTTGCAAGTATGGAATTCTTCAGATAGAAATGTAAAAGAGAAGAACAGTGAGAGTGAAATAAAGGAGAAGAGGTGAAAGGATGGGAGTGGAATTCAGAAAGCTTTTAGATTTGCCTTTGAGTAAGATAGTGGATCTGGTGAATGAAGTTTTCAACGATTATGTGATCCCCATAAAATGGGATGTGATTTCTTTTGAGCTTGATGTAAAAGAAAACTCGATCTCCCTCGATGACTCCTTTGCCATGATAGTTGATGGTGAGATGATTGGCTTTTCAATTAATGCTTTAAGGCATTTGCGTGGAAGAATAGACGCATTTGGCGTAAAAAAATATTACAGAGAGAAAGGGGTTGGTGGTGCCCTTCTTGCTTATTCGATAGATGCTATGAAATGGAAAGGAGTTGAAGAAATCTTACTTGAGGTTGCGGCTGGGGATCGCGCGATCGGTTTTTATGAAAAGTACGGTTTTGTCATAAGAAGAACGCTTGAATCTTTTTATATTGAAGAGAAAATCGATGGGCAATCTTACGATTTCGAGCCTGCAACTTTAGATGAAATATACAATGAAGCTTTAAACAACGAAAAAGAATGGCGCCACGTGAACTGGCAGAGAGAGGCTCTGACTTTGAAGCTTTCAGATGACAGGTATAACCATGATTTTTTGATCGAAAATGGCAAAAAAATTGGATACGCCGTCTGGGGTATTAATGAAAACGGCGCTTACATAATAGATGCCGCTCCTGTATCTAAAGAGAATTTCAAAGAATTTTTCAAAAAATTGCTTTCTTCGATACAGAAAAATGGTGAAACTCAAAGAGTTCTTGTCATGAACGTGCCTGAGAATGATCCACTATATGATACTGTAAATTGTTCGGGAATGTTACCATTTTTAAAACAATTTGAAATGTCAAAGGTATGATTCCTGAATTTAAAATGCCAGAGAAGATGGTAGTTAAACATACTCATGCTTCGATAGTCCTTGGTACTCTTTCAAAGGTACCATCTAAAACTGTCTCTGTCGTTGAACTTGGGTGTGGTAATGGAGTTGTCCTTATTCTAATGGCAAAGTTGAATCCATCAGTAAGACATCTTATAGGTATCGAAATAAACAAGAACTATTGTGATTTTGCAAAAGAAGTCGTTAATCTCAATAATTTTTCTGACATAATAGAAATTGTGAACGCGGATGCGAAAGATGCAGGAAAAGTAATTGGAAAAGAAATGGCAGATTGTGTCGTTTTCAACCCGCCATTTCATACAGATGGAAAGATCAGTAAAAATGCAGAAAGATTTTTTGAAAGGAATGCTAATTCATTCGAGCTTTTTGTTGAATCAGCAAAAGAACTTTTGAAATACGGTCATAAATTTTTTACCATTATATCTCCAAAAAATTTTTTGACAGATATGAGCATCTTTATTAATCACGGAATGATCCCGAAAAACATAATACCAGTTTACGGGAAAAGAGGTGTTGACTCGAAACTAATCTTCATCGAAGGCATAAAGGGTGGAAAATTAGGTGGATTTAAAATGAAAGCCCCTTTATTTCTTGATGAATTTGAAGATCGATGATTTTCATGGATATACTAAAACTTTTTTAAATTTCGAATCTTCCAGCTCCAGCATGATGCCCCAGATGAATCCGGCGCCTTGCGAGGACAAATTCCGAATAGGGACCAACTTTCAGATCATGAGCGGGTAAAATTTTGTTGCACTTTTGAACTAAAAAGATTCGGAATTCAAAGTTGATTTAGTATATCAATCCGGCTTCTCTAATTGTCAATCTTTTGAGTTATAATATTATACGCTTTTGAAGAAACACACTAGATCCACGCTTATAGGAGGGCGCAATGATAGTTCGAAAAATAGACAAATACGAGTATTCGGTGAATTTATGAAGGTTGAAGAAAGTGTTGCAAGAGTCCTTGGAACGTCAATCGAAGATCCTAAAGTTGAGTCAGAAATAAAAAATGCCAAAAATATTGGAGTCGAATTGATACCATTCGGTGATGAAAGATATCCTCAGGCGCTATCCAATATAAACGATCCTCCTGATTTGATTTATGCATGGGGAGAAAGAAAAGATATTTTAAAAGATTTCTCGATAGCGATAGTTGGTTCTCGAATGGCTTCATCATATGGAAGGGCCGTGGCCGAAAAACTCGCAGGTGATCTGGCACGAATGGAAATTGTTATAGTAAGCGGTCTTGCCCATGGAATAGACTCGATTGCGCATACTTCAGCTGTTAAAAATGGATTGACTGTTGGAGTGTTGGGAACAGGCATAGACATTGTATATCCAAGATCGAAAAAATCTATTTTTGAAGATGTCAAAAAACATGGATGCCTCGTAAGCGAGTTTCCATTAGGTACCCAGCCAACTAAATGGACTTTTCCGAAGAGAAACAGAATAATAGCAGGCCTCTCGATGGGTACTTTAGTTGTTGAAGCATCCCTAAGGAGTGGTTCACTTATAACTGCAAGGTTAGCTCTCGAAAATGGAAGGGATGTCTTCGCAGTACCGGGATCTATATTTTCGCAAACAAGTGAGGGTACTAATAATTTAATAAAACAAGGTGCAAAATGTGTTACCTCTGTTGATGATATCTTAGAAGAATTCGGATACATCAAAAAAGTGGATAAAAAGCAGATCCCGGACGATCCAATTCTTGATCTTTTGAAAGATGGGCCTAAGAATTTCGAAGAAATAGCTCAATCCGTGAAAATGCAAACAGAAGAGATAAATGTTAAGCTTACGGTTTTTGAGATGGATGGTGTAATATCAAAAGATCTTACAGATAGATTCAAAATCAATTTTTGAAAGTAAATGATGAGACGTGCCAGCAAACCTATCAGGCAGGATAGAAGAATTTGATATTTTGAAAGGTATTGGTATAATAATTGTTGTTCTTTTTCATACTATCTTTTTCAATTTTGAACTATATCCAGGCGGGATGAAAAATTTTCTTTATTTTTTAGGGCCCATTGGTACACCGGTTGTTGTTATTTTCTTTTTTGTTTCAGGTTTCCTCGGATACAGGAGTTATACAAAAGATCAAAACCCAAAGGCCTTCATTTTCAAAAAAATGAAAACATTTTTACCGCCATATTTTTTATGGTCGACGATTTATCTGCTTCTTCAGGTGTTTTTTAGCACTTACATGGGCAATGATTACAGGATAACTGCTTTCAGCATTTTTGAATCTTACGCATTCGCAACGGCATACCTTCCCTTTTATTTTTTGTTCGTTCTATTGATTTTATATATTCTCACGCCTTATCTTTACAAAGTGAAGAGATTTAAATCTCTTCTTACAGCGTCTTTCTTTACAGGACTTATCTTCACATCTCTTTACTATATTCCACAATATTTTGGAAAGCTACCAGTTGACTCGATTATCACTTACAGAAATCCATTGGTATGGGCATTTTTTTACATCTGGGGTATGAATGTTGCAAAAGATAACAAATTTTTCTGGATAAAAAAACCACCTACGTGGATTTTTATTTCATTGCTGATCTCATATGCCGGATCTTCTGCGATGATACTTACGGTTCCTAAATTGATAAAAGATTACGAATCTTACATAGCCCTGAGCCCGGCCCAGTATCTGTTTTATTTCTTTTCCATACCTATTTTTCTCTGGATTGCTTACAGGATCAAAAATTACAGATTTTCAAGGATACTTTCAGAGTTTGGAAAAAATTCACTTGCGATATACATAAATCATATTTTAGTGATAGGTCTTATCCTTGCACTTTTCTTACCTTTCATACCGACCGTAACCTCACAGGCAAATATTTACACACAATTTTTAGTTGGTATGCTGGCGTGCTTTGGAGCGTATGCATTGAGCGAACTTATCAGATCGATCTCAAAGAAAGCTTATGAAATAGTCTTTTAAATTTTTTCTTATTGTATAATCGAATGAGCTTCTAAATATATTTTACACTGGCGAGAGAAAGGAATAGTTTATGGACAAAGAGCATTCATTCGGAGAGCGGGTTATGGCTTAATCTTGTATTTTTCGCAATTGCTCTGATAGTTTCTTATATTATCGTGAAAATCGTGTCGAAGATCGGCAAAAAAGCATATTCAATTATCTTTTGAGAGCGGTGAAACATTATGAAATTAAGTGTGATCTCGAATCAAAAATTGAAGAAAAGGAAGTGTCATTATTCATGATAAAATTCCAGAAAATCTTTCTCTTTTCTATAATCGTGCTTTCAATTATAGTTGCAAGTGCTTTAATGTTTTTTCTGACGTTGATAAAAACATCATTTTTAATTTCCCTTATTCCAGCCGTATTTCTTTTTTTAACATCTATATTCATCACATCAAGAAAAGTTAAAACATTTGAAGAAAATTTTACCGGCAAATTATCAATCATCATCCCGGCAAAAAATGAAGAAGTTGTAATAGAAAAAACTATTACAAATATTGAGGATCAAAAATACGATAATTTTGAAATAATAGTAATCGATGATTGCTCAACTGATAAAACAGGTCAAATTGCTGACAGATTATCAAAAAAATATAAAAATATAAAGGTTCTTCACATTTCTTGGGATAATCAAATTCATGGTAAAGCCGCCGGACTTAACAGAGTGATGGATCTGGTTGATGGTGATTTTGTCTTGATAATAGATGCTGACGTTATCTTAGAAACAAATTATTTAGAAAATATCTTAAAGCCATTTGTGAATAAAAATATTGGTTATGTTCAAACCGGTATAAGGACATACAGCAAGGGAACTTTTGTCTCATTTTTATATGATGCCGATTTTGCGATCACGAATATCTTCATGGCATATTTCTTAAAACCAAGATCATTTGGAAGGGGCATTGTACTCAGAACGGCTGTTTTCAAAAAAGTATTGCCTTTAGATGAATCGTCTATATGCGATGATATACAAATGTCCCTAAAATTGAATGAATTAAAAATCAAAGGTACTTACAGACCGGATATTACTTGTTATGAGGAAGCACCTCAAACTTTGAAAACTGTATGGTTACAGAGAAAAAGGTGGTTTCTTGGAGATTTTATTGAGAGAATTAAAGTGAACAAACTTATGTTTGTGTTTTCAAGCTTCATGCTTTTCATTTTTGATTTATGGATAATTACTTTTTTCCTTGCACCATTTTCACTTTTGGGAATGCTTTTTCTATCACTCCTCTTATCTCTTCTTGGGATCGTTTCCTTTAATGCGAAAAAGTTTAAGATCAAAAATGTATTTTTTACATGGCTTGGAGCTATCATATCGTATTTGATAAATTTTGCATCTTTAAACTTATTTGTTTTTATAAGTATATTTCAATTTGACAGAAGAATAAGCTGGTACAAAACACCACGCAAAGTTTAGAAGATCGAATAAAAAGTGGAAACACACTTGTATAAATGAGCAATTTATGCAATAATCGATCGGATTTTTGCAAAGACAAAACTAAAGAGATTGCGAGTAAATATGTTAAAACAATTACTGAAACAAAGCAAGGTTATATTTTTGCCGTTAAACGAGGAATAAATGAAACGACGGCCGAGATTGTAACAATATGCGATGCAGATTCAATTTATCCACTAAATTGGCTTCACAGCATGGAATTGAAAGATATGATAGAATTGGAAGTGGGGTAGTCCCGATATAGAATTCGGGAAAAGGCTTAAAAAGATCGGATATATAAAATTGAGAATGACAGTAGTAAAAACATCTTCAAGGAGATTCAAAAAGGGAGGGTTTGTTAAGACAGCCAATACTTTCCTTAAAATGTGGGAGAAGATGCTAAAAAATAAGGAGCCAGGTATAAGTTATGAAGACTATAACAAAAATAGAAAATGAATCAATATGTATGTAAAAAGATCGATCAATGTTCGTTCTATTTCTGACAGAGTAAAAGGGCAGGGAGTTGATTCTGCTTTTAAAGAACATGTGAAACTCCTACAAAACTCTAAAACGTTCGAAGTGTTTGTGAATTCAAAGTCACTTTGCGATATATTACACGTCCATACCTTCGATATCAAATCGTATTTTCTGATTAAAAAATATAGAAATCATTCAAAGAAGATCGTAATAAGCTGCCATGTGATGCCAGATTCTTTGAAGGGAAGCTTGAAGATACCACCGGTGATCCTCCCCTTATTTGTAAGGTATATCATAAATTTTTATAAACTCGCAGATCGATTAGTCGTGGTCAATCCTTTTTACAAACCGGAGCTTGCCCAAGAAGGTCTGGATCCTCAAAAGATCGTTTACATTCCAAATTATGTTTCGAATGAGATCTTTCACCCTGTAAGTCAGCAAAAAAAGAACGAACTAAGAGAAAAATTGAAAATATCCGCTGAAACCTTTGTTGTTGTTGGAGCAGGACAGATTCAGAAACGCAAAGGAATAGATGATTTTGTAGAAACTGCAAAATTGATGCCTTCATTTAAATTCATATGGGTAGGTGGTTTTTCATTTGGAAGAATAACGGATGGATACCAAAAATATAAAGATATCATGAAAAGTCCGCCATCAAACCTAACCTTCGCAGGTCTTGTTGATAGATCTACCGTCGCCGAATATTTTCAGGCATCTGATGCCCTTTTATTACCATCTTATCAGGAATTATTTCCAATGACCGTACTCGAGGCTGCCCAGTGCAACATTCCACTTGTTCTAAGAGATATTTCACTTTACAAAGAAATACTTTTCGATGATTATCTTTCTGCATTTGATCCTCAGGGATTTGCTGATACCTTGAAAAAACTGTCAGGTGATCACGATTTCTACCTTGAATGGCAGGAAAGATCCAAAAAAATATCGCACTTTTATTCTGCGCCTAATGTGCTTAAAATGTGGGAAGATCTTTATGACTCAATATGAATCCCCTGTCTTCTGCAAGGCAGGGGCAATTCGCCTTACTTGATCTATATTTACGCCTTTTAAAGCATATTTATGGCACTTTCGGCTGCTTCGAGTATGATCTCGCTTAAAGTTGGATGAGTATGCACGCATGACGTTATATCTTCAAGCCGTCCGTTCATCTTTATGATCTGTGTGGCTTCTGAGATAAGTTCTGATGCTTCCTTTCCAACTATCTGCATGCCCATGAGTTTGTGGTCCGAAGGATTTACGATCATTTGAACAAAGCCTTTATCGTCGCCAACTATAAGAGCCTTTGCATCTTCAGAATAAGAAAATCTTATAACTTTGTATCCTTTATCTGATGCATTCGAAGAATCAAGACCAACACTCGCCGATTCAGGATCCGTGAAGATTGCATGAGGAATTGCGTTGTAATTTATTTTAACATTCTTGCCGAGGATTTTCTGTGCCGCCACCAATGATTCAACAGTTGCCGCATGGGCGAGCATCAATTTACCGTTAACATCGCCGGGTGCATACACATTCTCGTTTGTTGTCTGCATGTAATCATTGACAGGTATCTCGCCACGTTTGCCCCTTTCGATACCTAAAGGAGCAAGATTAAGCCAGGACGTTCTCGGCTTTCTTCCTGCAACCATAAGAACCTTTTCTCCCATTAAAACTTTGTTTTGATTGTTTTCTGAATAATTCACGGCTAAAAGTTTGTCATGCTCCTCGATGGATATAACCTTTGAATTCAGATGAATTTCTATACCGCTGTTTTTGAGGCTTTCACCTACCGCTTCACTGATGGCAACATCTTCGGTAGAAAGCACTCTTGGAAGCATTTCGATGATGGAAACTTTTGTGCCAAGCCTGTTGAACATCGAAGCAAGTTCCGCTCCTATATATCCTCCACCTATCACAACAAATGATTCCGGCAGAGTTTCAAGTTTGAATACATCATCACTTGATATACAAAGATCTGCACCTGGAATTGGTATTTTAACAGGTTCGGATCCAGTTGCTATTATCAATTTATCGAATTTAAATTTTTTGTTTCCTTCTTTAGTGTCAACGTCTACGGTATTTTTGTCTGAAATTTGGGCCATTCCATAGTAGACATCCAGTCCGTTCATTTTTGCAGCCTTTGCAGCTCTTTCAGTTCTTTTCTTAAGAATTATTTCTTTTCTTGCTTTTATCTTTTTGAAATCAACTTTGAAAGTTGCACTTCCGTTTTTTTCCACACCAAATTCCTCGAGATGCTTTATGGAATCAAACCTTGAAGCACTTTCAATGTAAATCTTTGAGGGAATGCACCCTTCAAAAAGGCATGTTCCGCCAAGTCCTTCTCCTTTTTCGATCAAAGCAACTTTCAAACCATTTTTTGTGAGCAGGTTAGCACCCGGTGTTCCTCCAGAACCACCACCTATAACCACTACATCGTAATTTTGTTCTTTCATGATCTCCACCTTCTTTATAATTAAGATAAAATGAGCATATGACTAAAATAATTGTACTCGAATATCAGCGTTGAGTCAACTGGCTGTTGTATTTGGACATACCTTTGTGGTATACTTTTCAAGATTGCGGGGCGTAGCGCAGAGGTAGCGCACCTGTCTTGGGCACAGGGGGTCGCTGGTTCAAATCCAGTCGCCCCGACCAAAGGAACAGATTTGATCGAGAAAATAATTGAATTTGCAAGAGAAAAAATGTCATCCGATCCGTCTCATGGATTCGATCACGTTATAAGAGTTGTGAGGTTTTGCGACATTATAGGCAAAGCAGAGAATGCGGATATGGAAATATTGATACCAGCCGCATATCTTCATGATATTGCAAGAGCAATTGAAGACCAAAATCCGACTATCGATCACGCAAAAGAAGGATCGAAGATAGCATCGGGATTTTTAATTGATCTTGGATATCCAAAGGTTAAAGAAATAGCTTATGCAATAGAGGTACATAGATTTTCAACAGGTATTATTCCAGAAACACTTGAAGCAAAGATACTTCAGGATGCCGATCGACTTGATGCCATCGGTGCAATGGGAATATACAGAACGATAGTTTATTCTGTTTCAAATGACATAGGATTTGATGGAATGATAGAGCATTTCGAAAAGAAGATTCTCAAGCTCAAAGATTTGATGTATACCGAAACGGCAAAACATATTGCACTAAAACGGCACGAACTTGTTTTGAACTTCGTTCAGTCCCTTAGAGAAGCTGATACTGCCCCATTTTAACATTTGAATGTTAATTGACTCTTTTCCTTGACAATTTTTTCAGTTCAATCAACTCGGAAATGCGTGTAAAAGGATATGCTATCACATGAGGATAAAGATATGGAGATGGTCTTTTAAATTGTAACAGCTATTTGAATCACACAGTCTATTTAGCTGTTAATGACCTTGAATTTTTCCATTAATCGTAAGGGTTATTTTTTGAACACCCTAATCTATAATGCTGCTTAGTCGGTATTTTAATCAAAGGACGTGAGAATATTAAAAGAGAAAATACAATTCTTTTGATACTTTTTGTTTTTGGTATATTCATGGGAGCAATTGATTCCGGAATCGTTTCTCCCGCAAGGGTGATAATAGGAAATAGTTTTGGAATAGATCAAAGCCTTGGAATATGGATGATAACGCTTTATACGCTCATATACGCTGCGTCAATGCCCATAATGGGAAAATTGGGAGATAGAAGGGGTTACAAACGCATATTCATAATAGGCATAGCGATATTCGGAGTAGGGTCTTTCCTTTCAGGAATGAACAATTTTTTTGGGAATTTTTGGTTGTTTCTTGTTTCGAGATCTATTCAGGCTTTAGGAGCCGGCGGAATGGTGCCAATAGCCACAACTGCCGTAAGCAAGATCTTTCCCGAAGAAAAGAAAGGCACTGCTCTCGGAATAGTTGGCGGAGTTTATGGAATAGCGACAATTGTAGGTCCAACGCTTGGAAGTTTTATACTTTCAATTGCTGGAACGGATAAATGGGGATGGTTATTTTTTATAAATGTACCGATAAGTGTTGTTGTCATCCTACTTTCTTTGAAAGTCAAAGAGATAGAAATAGAAAAAGCATCAAAAAAGTTGGATATATTTGGCTCAATACTCTTAGCCTCTTCCATAGGCAGCCTTATGTACGCGCTAACGAACATAGATTTTTTCAACCTTTCAAATTCGATCCGCGATTTAAATGTGTATCCTTTTCTCATAATTTTCGCAATACTTTTCTCGCTGATGTTAGTGTATGAAAGTAAAAATGAAGATCCAGTCTTCAACACCAAATTTCTGACAGTTCCAAACACGTTTTTTATAATGATGACGGCACTTATAGTTGGTATTGGAATGATGGGCCTTATATTCATCCCACAATTTGCCGAGAATATTTTGAAAATACCAGCCGGTACCGGAGGATATGTCGTAACTTTGCTCGCGATATTCTCTGGAATAGCGGCCCCCCTTTCAGGTATTTTAGTTGATAAACGTGGTGCGGTATTTGTCATGTCTATAGGTTTGGTGCTTAACATTTTAGGCGCGCTGTTTCTGGGATATGTGACGACATACATGCTTAACTTCGCAGGATTACTTATGGGATTGTCCATAATGGGAGTAGGGATAGGCTTTACACTTGGCGCTCCTCTCAATTACATGATACTCAAAAGCGTTGATTCAAAAAATTCTGCCTCTGCCCTTGCCAACCTTTCTTTGATGAGAGCCATTGGCATCACCATCGCTCCCAACTTAATGGTTGGATTTTTGATTCAGGCTGGAAAAAATCTTCAATTCAATCTCACTCAAACTCTTAACGGTTCTGGCATAAAGATACCTGCTATCAAAATGGATTCCACTGCTTCTCAAGCTTTTGCATCCTTGCAAAATGCAGATGTAACTAACATAGTCACAAAACTTGAAGAAGTGCTTAACAAAGTAATTCCATTTCCATTGAACAAACTTGTTGTAAATGACATTCAGGCAATTCACGGTAAAATACAAGAGACTTTCCAATCAACTATAAATGCTGGCTATACAGAGATGTTTTTGACAACGGCGATAATATCCTTGATAGGTTTGATATTCGTCCTAATAATAGGAAGATTGAAATCTGAAGTTATTGCAAATGAGAAACAAATTTTGGAAAAGAGCATTGAAGATTAGAAGTAAGAAAGCGCATGGCGCACAGCCAATAGCATATGGCATATAGCCAATAGCATATGGCATATGGCATATAGCGTATGGCAAATACAGAGATTAGGGATTAGAGATTAGAAATTAGTGAGTGGTTATGGCGGAGGACACAGTATTCCAGATGATAAAGAAGCTTACAGACAAAGGGCTTGTGATCAAGAACGTGTCTTCGAAAACGGACAATGAAGTGGTCCTAAGTTTGACAGAAAGAGGGAGAGAATTTTTCAACGAGCACAAAAGGTATCACGAATCTCTGAATGGAAGCCATAAAGAACAGGACAAAAGGTTTGGACTGAAAAAGATGAATCTCGTGTGGTTTATTTTTTTAGGCTTATGTTTAGCAACTAAACTTTATAAAATACAGCAAAAGGAATTCAAATTCAAACGTTCTTTACAGTGTGTCAGAAAGATTGATAAATAGATGAAATCGGAAATGCTAAAAGAGAAGTGGCTGCCCTTTTTAGTCGTAGTGATGGGTTTTTTCATGCCTATGCTCGACGCGACTATAGTTAACATAACAATTCCAAAGATGATGGAATATTTCTCGGTTAATACTCAAGCAATCACTTGGGTGCTCAACGGGTACAACCTTGCTTTTGCGGTTCTTCTCATAACAGCCTCGAGGCTTGCAGACCAGTTCGGAAGGAAAAAGATCTTTCTAATTGGCGTTTTGATCTTCACGGTTGGCTCTCTTTTTTCTGGGCTTTCTACAAACCTCGGAATGCTTATTACCTTCCGTGTGATGCAAGGAATTGCGGCTGCGCTGGTCGTGCCTATTTCTATTCCGCTTGCAGTTGATCTTTTTCCTCCGTCCAAAAAAGGAACTGTGATGGGAATGTGGGGAGCCTTTGGAGCACTTGCTTTCGCTGGTGGCCCAGCCCTCGGAGGTATTCTCACCCAACGATTCGAATGGCAGTCAATCTTCTACATAAACATTCCGATAGGAATAGCCGTTTTGCTGGCTGGTATCTTTCTACTTAAAGAATCTTTCGATCCATCTGCATCTAAAAGGATAGACTGGGGTGGTATTGTATCGCTTTCTATAAGCATGTTCACGCTGACGCTCGGCTTAATTCAGTCGAACGACAAAGGATGGACATCGCCGTACATACTCTCGATGTTCGCAGTTGCGATAATCGGGTTCGTCGCTTTCTTGATCATCGAAAAGAAATCGAAAGATCCCATGATTCCAGCCGGCATTATGAGAATAAAACCTTTCATGGCCGGCAGCATCGCACTTTTTTTCCTCGGAATAGGGCTCATGGGCGGTTTATTCCTCCTATCACTTTTCTTCATAGACATAATGGGAATGAGCGAACTTGACGGCGGTCTGATGATATCCGTGATAGCCCTGGCCGCTATGGCATCTGCACCTTTTGCCGGAGCTTTGTCGGACAGGTTCGGAAGCAGGTGGTTCGGTGTTGTCGGTATGTTGACTCTTTCATTTTCTATGTACATTTTCAACGGGATAACACCTACCATGTCTACACTCGAATTTGCGTGGAGACTTATAATGGCCGGCATAGGAATTGGCGTGACGATGTCGCCGATTATAAGTGCGACTATCCGTAACGTCCCCAATGATAAGATCGGAATGGCTTCAGGGATAACCAACATGACAAGAACTCTCGGTACCGTCCTCGGGATCGCCGTTCTCGTGGCCTTTCTAACCTTCAGTCTGAAGCCACAGACTGCTCTGGCAAAAAAACAGGTTACGTCAATGATCGAAAACGATCAAGTTTTCTCCGGACAGATGAAAAGTGAGATGGTCAAGGAACTGAACGGATCCACTTTCTCTATTCAGAACTTTCCGAAACTCTCCGACGTCATCTCGAAGATGGACACCGCTGAAGAGCAGATCCTAAAGAACGAGTCGACCATAGCGCAGTTCGTGACGAAAGCTGCTTTCAACAAACAAAAAGACGAAATGAAGAAGATATGGCCTAAGATGTCGGATGTCTTCAAGACCCACGCGATATCCTCCTTCGGCGCAACCTTCAAATTTCTGGCAATTCTGATAATAATAGGTGCGGTCTTCGCATTCTTCAGCGACATACCCATGAAGAAAAGGAGACAACTCGAAGCAACAAGACATCGATAGCAAGCAATTTCTATGTTCATGACAAGATTGAAAAATTTGATCGTCCTCTTGTTGATTAAAATTATGACCCAGATGAATATCATCAGAATAGGCAGTTCATGGTACTTTAAACTAATCGGATCAGCGACTTAGAAGTACAGCACTTCTACTCGACATCACAACTTGTGATAAGATATCTACGAGGTGGAATATGACATACAGACATTATATCTTGTGATGGACAATGCGAGTGATTTAGGTTTGGGATGGGAAGATATATAATAAAAAAATAGTCTTGACAAGTGGGGGCAGTATATTATGATTGTTGAAAATCGTGATTTTTTTGAAGAGCACTGGTTTAAAATGCTTTTGAGCTCATTTGAATATTCTATAGACCCTGTTGTGATAACATCACTTTCGCCTGAAGAACATTTTTTATATGTTAATGAAGCATTTAAGAAAAACACGGGATATACAGAAAAGGAGTTGATTGGAAAATCTCCAAGAATTTTGCAAGGGCAAAAAACAGACAGAAAAGTTTTAGATGAGCTTAAAAGTCTTTTATCTCAAGATAAAGATTTTTATGGCACAGCTACAAATTACCGCAAAGATGGCAGTGAATATATTGTATATTGGTATGTAACAGCTTTAAGGGATAAAGATGGCAAAAAGGTTGCATACATATCGTACCAAAAAGATATTACAAAGCCAACATACGATAAAAGTCGCTTGGAATTGCTTTCTCAAGCTCTTGACAAGCTTGGACAAATGGTTTCAATTACTGACTTAAATGGATTTATTATTTATGCAAATAGAGCTTTTTGCAATAAATATGGCTATAGCATTAATGAACTTATTGGCAAAAATGCCAATATACTAAAATC
>JAVRKU010000028.1:0-16957 GCA_031962125.1 Mesoaciditogaceae bacterium
AAATATTTTACAAAAGTTTACACTTTTGAGTGTGTCAGTATAGGAGAACATCACACACCTCCTGTTGATTGATTTGTTCAAATTAATTTTACATCTGGTGTTGTCGGTTTTCCAATATTTATGCCTTTTTTCAATGACCTGCTTTACGCTTCTTTTGCTTTTTTAATCTTCACGCACAACGTGAGTCATAAGATACTCCGTATCTTTTTGACATTTTGAGCTGGCGTAAATTTTGAAAAAAGGCCTTAACGTTGTAAAATGAATTGAAAAGTTCTCACGAAGGGAGATCAAATTAACTTTATGAAAAATTTATCCTCTGAAGAGATAAGAAGAGAATTTCTTGAATTTTTTAAATCGAAAGGTCATGAGATTCTGCCAAGTATTTCACTCATTCCAGACGATCCGCAGTTGCTCTTTACAGTTGCAGGAATGGTACCTTTTAAAAAAATCTTCTGGAGTCTTGAAGATCCTAAATATCCGTGTGTTGCAACAGTTCAGAAATGCATAAGAACGAATGATATAGAAAATGTTGGAAGGACGCCAAGACATCACACATTTTTTGAAATGCTCGGTAACTTTTCATTTGGAGATTATTTTAAGCGTGAAGCAATAGAGTATGCCTGGGAATTTCTTACCGTAAGGCTCGGTATCCCTCAAGATAGACTCTGGGTTTCTATATATGAAAAAGATGAAGAAGCATTTGAAATATGGACGCAAGTGATTGGTTTGAAGATGGAGCATATCGTTAGAATGCCAAAGGAGGACAATTTCTGGGGACCAGTTGGACCAAGCGGACCGTGCGGGCCTGACTCCGAGATTTTCTACGATCTCAGAAATTCGGTCAAAGAGTGTCCGGATCCTGATAAATGCACGCCGGCATGTGATTGCAACAGATTTTTAGAGATATGGAACCTTGTTTTCACAGGTCTCTATCAGGACGAAAATGGGAATCTTGGCGATTTGAAAAGGAAAAATATAGATACAGGAATGGGACTGGAAAGGATAGCATCCGTTTTGCAGGGTGTAAAAAGTAACTTTGAAACGGATCTCTTCAGACCTCTTATAGCAAGATCGGAAAAAGAATTCGGATGTATTTACGGTAATAATGAGCATGATGACGTGGCTATGAGAATAATAGCCGATCATGCACGATCTGCAACTTTTTTAATAGCGGATGGCGTATTTCCATCCAACACCGAAAGAGGATACGTTTTAAGGCGGCTAATAAGGAGAGCAGTGAGGTATGGTAAATCAATAGGCGCTAAGGAGCCCTTTCTTTACAAATATGTAAATACAGTCGAAGGCATAATGGATCGAAGTTATCCAGAAATAAAATCAAGGATGAAATTCATAGAGGAAACGATAAAATCAGAAGAGGAAAGATTTTTGAAAACACTTGATCAGGGACTGGCTTTAGTTGAAAAGATCCTTTCCACATCTCCGAAAATATCAGGTGAGGATGCCTTCAAGCTTTATGACACTTATGGTATGCCGGTAGATATTGTTTTAGATATATCCAATGAGAAAAAGATTTCCGTTGATCTCAAAAAGTTCAACGAATTGATGGAAGTCCAGAGAAGAAGATCGAGAGAAAGTCTTGGCGTTCAATCTTTTATAGACAGTATTTACGAATCACTTTCAGATCTCAAGACAGAATTCGTTGGATATAATTCGATTGAATCACAATCAAGTGCGATTGCGATGATCATGAATGCCGAAGAAGTAGGAAGTGTTATGAACGGGAATGAAGCTGAAGTTATTTTCGATAGGACGCCATTTTACGCTGAAATGGGCGGACAGGTTGGAGATACAGGAATAATAGAATTTGAAGGTGGAAGTGGTAAGGTACTAAACACCTATCAGAAAGGAACGCTTCATATTCACAGGATAAAGGTTGAAAGTGGCACCCTTAGAGTTGGAGCGATGGTAAAACTTTTAGTCGATGGAGACAGGAGGAAAGCGATAGCAAGAAATCATACCGCTACACACTTACTTCATGCAGCTCTAAGAAATGTGCTTGGAGATCACGTAAGTCAAGCAGGATCTTATGTAGGACCAGACAGATTGAGATTCGATTTCAACAACAATTCAGCACTTACAGTAGAAGAATTGAAAAAGATCTCAGAAATAGTCAATTCAGAAATACTTAAAGCGATACCTGTTTCAACAGAGATTATGCCACTTGTGCAGGCAAAAAAAATGGGTGCGATGGCTTTATTTGGTGAAAAATATTCTGAGGAAGTACGTGTTATAACCGTCAATGAATTCAGCAAGGAACTTTGTGGTGGGACACATGTTTTAAACACCGGTGAGATAGGCGCTTTTTTGATCTTGAACGAACACGCCATATCAGCTGGTGTAAGAAGAATAGAAGCAACGACCGGGTTTAACGTCATAAACATTCTTTCGGAATATAGAGAAAAATTATCATATATTTCAGATATTCTTTCATCAACTGATAATCTTTTAGTTGAAAAGGTGAAAGAAATAGTTGAAGAAAATAAGAATATCAAAGATGAAAACATGTTCATGAAAAAGCAACTTGCACTCGAAAAAATAAAAAAAGAGATAGAAAACGCAAAAAAAGTGCAGATGAACTTCATAGTCGTGGAAGTTAAAGGTATTGAATCTTCAGCCGTACGAGATCTTGCGGACGATGCACTTACATCCTTTGTAAATGGAAACGTAGTTATCATTCAGGAAAATAGCGGGAAAACAAACTTCATAGTCAAGTCAAATACACAATCTGCAAAGAAGATAGCAAATCTTTTATCTCAAAATTTTGGCGGTAAAGGCGGGGGAAGAGATGATATGGCCCAGGGCGGATGGAATGGCAGTGCAAATATAGAGAGAGTGAAAAAAATTCTTTCGGAGGTGATTTGATGAAAGCCTTCCTTTTTGATCTCGATGGAACACTCTTGCTTTCTCAAGAGGAGATCTTTTATTCAAAGTATTTCGAACTTCTTGGTAGATACATGTCAGATCTTATAGAACCCAAAATACTTGTAAAACTTGTCAACACAACAATTGAAGAAATAACATTTGATGATGGAAAGGATAATAATTACGAAAGATTTATGATAAAAATAGGAAAGCATTTCAAAGTAAGTACCGACGAAATAGAGCAAAGGTTTAAATCTTTCTATAATGTACCATTTAAAGAGTTAAAAAATCTTACAAGACCGAATGTTGATCTCATATCTGAAATGAGAAAGATGGACGGAGTTAAGGTACTTGCAACGAACCCGATCTTTCCGGAAATAGCCATAAGAGAGAGAATGAAATGGGCAGAACTTGATGATGATGATTTTACATTGGTAACCTTCATGGAAAATTCTTATCACCTAAAGCCAGATCCGGAATATTTTTGGGATATATCCAAAAAAATAGGTGTGAAACCTCAAGACTGTGTGATGTTTGGAAATGATCCATTTTTAGATGGTGCATGCGAAAAAATAGGAATAAAATTCATTCTGGTGGGAAAAACAAATGAATGATCCAAAAATTGAGCTCAAGATCGATAGTGACAAATTAAATGCTTTCATAGTCATAAATGACACAAACATTTCGATCAATGAGATAAAGTTTATTCTTGAATCTGGAGGGATAAAATTTGGAGTTCTTGATACTAAGGTAAAAGAAATAACAAATAAACCTGTTCTCAAAGAGCCATTGATCGTAGCTCAGGGCATTCCCCCAATAAATGGTGAAGATTCAAGGATAGAATACAAGCTACAGGAAGGTATCAACGAAAAACGCCCTATTTTACTTGATAATGGAAGTGTAGATTATAAAGATGTAAAATCATTTCATGTTGTAAAAGCCAATGAAATTCTTGCCGTCAAGATCCCAGCCACTAAAGGTAAAGATGGTAAAGATGTCTTCGGAAATGATATACCGGCAAAGGACGGTAAAGATATAAGACTTTTCGCCGGCAAAAATACAAAAATTTCCGATGACGGCCTTCAGGTGATCTCGACGAAAAGCGGGATACCACTTATTCATGATAATGTACTTGAGGTAAGTGAATTGCTCGAAATAAAGGGAGATGTCGATTATTCAACCGGGAACATTGATTTTCCCGGTGATGTTGAAGTGCGTGGTAACGTCAAGCCCACTTTTTATATCAGAGCGGTGGGAGATGTTAGAATAAAGGGTATAATTGAGGCTGCAACCGTGACATCTGAATCGAATATTGAATGTCTTGGTGTCAAGGGAAGAGAAAGAGGTCTTGTAAGTGCGAAAGGAAACATCAAGGTTAGATTTCTCGAGAACGCTCATGTTGAATGTTCCGGAGACATATACGTCGATGGATCTATCGTAAACAGTACAGTGAGAGCTGGAAGACAAATCGATGTCACAGGTGGAGTAGGTCAGATAGTGGGATCGAATATCATCGCCGGATTAGTCATAAGTGCAAAAGAGATAGGAAGTGAGATGGAAATATCAACACATGTAGAGGTTGGTGTGGATCCAAAGATCCGGGACAGAATAACAGATCTATCATCGAAAATATACGTTCAGAAACAAAACCTTGAGAAAGTCTCAACTTTCATAAAATTGCTTGAAGATCTAAAAAGAAAAAACGGTGGACTTCTTACACCGGAAAAAGAAGAAAATTACGATAGAGCCAAAGCAACACGTCTCGAGATATACAAAAGCCTTTCAGAGATGATCGAAGAAGTTAAAGTATTGCAATCCCAGCTTGAAACTTATGCACAGGATAGCCGGATTGTTGCATTATCAAAGATTTATCCATCAGTAGAAATCGTAATAGGCGGAAAAAGAGCCCTTGTTGACAAGCTTCTCGGTCCGTCTGTTTTCAAAATTATAAATGAAGAGGTAAGTGTAGTACCTTACCTTTCATGATTTACCTTTCGGCTATCTCTCTGAGTTTATCGACCTGCTTTTCATCACTTTGTATCACAATGAGCACACATCCCGATTCTATTATGGCAGAGGGATCAGGATTGAATTTGAATTCGTTACCGTTCTGAATTGCCACAACGAGGAGGCCGGTTTTCTCTCTTATGGCAGCGTCCTTCAAGCTTTTTCCTACGAGAGAACTTTTCACGTTGACCAGTACTTCTTCCATTTTCAATTTGATATCTCTCGATTGATTTACTATGTCCATAAAAGATTGGAGGGCTGGATTAAGTACAAGAGAGGCAATTCTCGATCCGACTATTTCAGTTGCCGAAAGGGCATTATCAACTCCAGCATAGGAAAGCCTCTTTACAGCTTTAACATCATCTGCCTCGCTTATGATTCTCAAACTTTTGTTTATACTTCTTGCCATCAATGCAACATAAACGTTCAAAGAGTCATCTGATAGCGTTACAACTAATGTTTTTGCATTTTTTATACCGGCTTTTATGAGCGTGTTTTCATTCATCACATCCCCAACAACGTATTTTAATTCATCCTCTTTCAACAAATCTTTGACAATTTCTTTCACCTCATCAACTCTTTCAGGAGTTGGTGTCGCAAAAACAAATTGGTGCTTTCTTATAGCTAACTGTCTAATAACATACTTACCAACTTCACTCCCACCCATAACTATGCAATGATTTTCCATTTTCTCCATCTTCTTTCTCATCTTTCTTAATCTCGTATATCTCCTGAGATCTCCATCAAGAAAAAAAGACGCAACCACTCCTATGGCGTAAAGATATGTCGATATTCCTATAATTATAAGAATCGTGGTAAACACGTAGCCGTTGTAATCAAGTGGCTTTGGCAGTCCATAACCAACGGTCGAAAGTGTCATAGCCGTCATGAAGAGCGCATCAACAATATCCCATTTTTCTATCAAAACATAACCAAAAACGCCGAACAAAAATGTACTTGCAAGCAACGAAATTGCTATAACAAAGTGCTTTATGCGTTTCCTCAAATCTTCTTCCGTTTTATCACCCTCATTTCAAATCCGGCCACTCATCCGCACCTTCACCTTTTGGCTCGGCATGGATCATTACCTCTTTTATCTGGGGAAATCTTGTCTTCACATCGTGTTCTATTGTTGTAACAATGTTATGAACATTTTCAAGATTCATATTCCCTGGCAATTCTATGTGCATATCAACAATATAATAAGATCCAAGTTTTCTTACCCTTATCAGATGCGGATTTGAAGCGAATCTAATTGAATTGGATATCTGCTCTACACCCTTTACGAATTCGGGATCTTCTTGTTTTTCCATCAATTCAGGAATTCCAGATTTCATTATATCAATTCCCATGTAAGCGATTAGAGCCGCAACCACAAGAGATGCTATCGGATCGAATATTGTCATGCCTGTGAACAGGACGAGAAGACCTCCAATTAGAACAGCTAATGATGCAAAGACATCGCTCATATAATCTTTCGCATTGGCTATAAGAGCTTGATTCGAAAATTTCTTTCCAACTGAAAACATGTAAAAAGATAGAGCAAATTTTCCTATTATACTAACACTTGCTCCGATTATCATCAATGAAGCTATTACATCTTTGTGGCCAAAGCTCATAATTGATTCTTGGCCTATTAAGAAACCCGCAAAAATAACGGAAACGCCGATTATGTTTGCTACGATCGTCTCGGCCCTTCCATGACCATAAGGATGTTCGGTATCAGGAGGCAAGGCTGCTACTTTTATTCCCTGAAAAACGAGAATAGATTTTGCCACATCCATTATCGTATCGATCCCATCGCTTATCAAAGCTATGGAATTTCCAAGTACTCCAAGCAGAATTTTAAAAATTGCCAGTACAACATTGCCAGCGATCCCGACTTTTACGGCCAAGAGATTCTTTTTGGTTCTCTCCTCCACTTTATGCTCCTTCACTTTAATGCTAAATCTATTTTTACGGGGTTATGATCGCTATTTTTAAATTCGAGATCGAATCCTTTAACAGCAACTAAATCAACATTTGGGGAAAGCAGAAACCCGTCTATTATCGTTATGAAATTTTCTCCTCTAATATAAGGTTTCTCATTTGATCTGTTTGTCGGTACTTTCTCATCGAAGGCCCATTTCCACCCGATTGGTGTCCAATTATCAGGAAGATTCACGTAAAATTTTAGATACTTTTGAGATGTTGTAAAATGAAAATTTACCTTCCGTACACCTAACATGATACTATTCCAGTCTCCTCCAACAACAACGTAATTGCCTGTTTTGTATTCTTTAATCATGAAATCTTTCAAATAATCAAGCTCTATCTTTCTTAATTTACCATCCCGATCGAATGCCGAAAGATGAAGATTAACGAGATCAAACATTTTTGATGATTTTTCGACCATGTATTTTGTAACTACGAAGCATCTTTTCAGTTCAAAAAGACGATTGGGCCATGAAAGATCTCCTGGAAATGCATATCTTTTTGCTTCCAACGGTATGTACTTTGACACAGTCATAAGACCGGATCGTACGCTACCAAGTGGACAGGCGAGCGGCACAGGTACAAAAGCAACCTTGTAATTAAGCGCAAAAAAACTTTCATAGTCCGAAAAAATATCATATATTTCTTTTACTTCATTTATTTTGTAAGATCTTGTAGCACTTTCATCTACTTCCTGAAGAATGATGAAATCCGTTTTATGTGATCTCAAAAAATTCATGATTTCATTCATGTTATTTTTAACTATATTTTTATTTGCAGGCATTGACATCTTTCCACCACTCATGAAAAAATCTTCCGCCCTGTCAATACCCCCATATCCTATATTCCACGTTAGAATGGACAAATTTTTCAGGACATATCCAGGAGGATCCGCCGGTATCGAAGATGGAATCAAATCAATTATCCGATCAGGTCTGTACATATTCATTCGAGAGAAAATCAAAAAGCATCCCACGATAACAACGATTCCCACCAAAACAAATAACACAATCTCAAAAAGGAACATATCCTTCTCCGTATGGTAAAATCGATCAAGATCTTACGTATTTTAACACAAGGAGGCTTTGGAATGGATGCAATAGTCAAATTCGAAAACGTTAAAAAGATATATTCACATCAAATTGAAGCTTTAAAAGGTATATCTTTTGAGGTACCTCAAGGGAGCGTTTTCGCAATCTTAGGACCAAATGGGGCAGGAAAAACAACAACACTGAAGATCATGATGGGCCTTATAAAACAAAGTTCTGGACATGTGCAAACACTTGGAATAAATCCATTTCCGGATGGAAGTAAAAACGCATCATTTGTTCCAGAGGAAAAGAACCTGTATGAATGGATGAAAGTGTCGAAGATGAAAGCTTATTTTTCATCTTTTGCACCGAATTTTTCCCAGCAAAAGTTCGAAGATATCTCAAAGAGACTCGATCTGACCTTTAAAAGAAAGGTAAAAACTCTCTCTCAGGGGAACAGAACCAAGCTCTACCTGTCTCTTGCACTTTCTCAGGATGTCAAACTTTACATTCTCGACGAACCAACATGGGGGCTGGATCCGGTTATAAGATCCGAAGTTCTTGAAACGGTCAAAAGTATGGTGAAAGAAGGGAAAACCATCGTGTATTCATCACACATACTTTCTGAAGTAGAAGAAGTATGCGATTATCTTATAATTTTAAAAGAAGGTGAGATTCTTTACAACGGAAATATCGAGGATCTTAAAGGGACAAATGGATCAAGCCTTTCAAACGCATTTCTGGATCTCGTGAAAAAGGGTGATCTGAAATGATCTTAACCGAGATAAAAATGAACATAGCTAAAGCTCTAATATTACTTGCCATCATGATAGGACTCGCGCTTGTACCTATACTTTCACATAATTTTGTCACTGGCATCTTTAATTCTCCGCAAATGCAGCAAAATTTGAATAGCAATCCGGCGTCCCAGCAGGGATTGAACTTCATCTTATCAAACTATTCTTTCTACTCCTATGCAGAATGGTTTGGTGGAAATTACAACATTCTTTCGGTGATTGTGGCCATAGTTTTAAGCTTTTCCCTTTTCTCAAGAGAAAGGGAACACCGTACTTTCTACATCACAGCGGGTAGAATGACAAGATGGGAATCTTTTTCATCAAGAATTTTCTCTGGATACATTTGGACCGCTATCATTGTAGCCTCCGGTGGTATTTTTTATTACGTCATGTCGAGGATCCTTGGCTATAATCTATCCGGAATGATGACGTTGATATGGACATCAAGGGAAATCGTTGGTGCAGCGCTCTTTTTTCAGATAGGAGCTTATATATCTATGCTTTTTGCAAGCCAGTCAAAACCTATTCTCCTTGATATAGCACTCTTTGCCGGTTTGATAACTGCCGGTGCTTTCAATCAAACAAAATTTCTCGATTTCTTTCATTACATGGCAGGAGAAGATGTCCTGAAGGTTCAGTCTCTCGGTATACTGACATTTATAATACTTTTAATCATATCTGCAGCACTTTTCGCTCTTGAATATTTTCAATTCAGAAATAGTGATCTTTAAAACCACAGGAGGAGGTTAAAATGAACGGTAAAACTGCACTCATTACGGGTGCATCGAGCGGTATAGGTAAAGAACTTGCAGAGCTATTTGCAATGGATGGATATGATCTCGTACTTGTGGCAAGAAATGAAGACGGTCTTAAAAGAGTTGCAAATGATCTTGCAAGCAGATTTAAAATATCTGTAAGAGTACTTCCAAAGGATCTTTCCTTGCCATCAGCACCGGATGAAATTTTTGATGAATTGAAAAAGTCTTCTATCAAGATAGATGTACTTGTTAACAATGCTGGCTTTGGAAGTCATGGAGCTTTCATAGAGACAGATCTTAAAACTTCTTTAGAGATGATTCAAGTCAATGTTTCCGCACTCACGCATCTGACCCGGCTTTTCGCCCCGGAAATGGTAAAAAAAGGTGGAGGTAAGATACTCAATCTCGCATCAGTCGCTGCTTTTCCTCCAGGACCGTACATGAACGTTTACTATTCGACAAAGGCTTATGTGCTATCATTTTCGGTAGGTCTCAATGCAGAATTTGAAGGGACAGGAGTGAGCGTGACAGTCCTGTGTCCTGGACCTACGGTTACAAACTTTCAAAAGAGGATAGGTTTATCGAGTGGGGATATGTTCAATTTGAAGAGCATGGATCCTAAAAAAGTTGCTAAGATTGGTTACGAAGGAATGAAGAAAAACAAAGTAATAGTTATACCTGGATTTTCCAATTCAATATCTATCTTTTTTATGAAATTTATCCCGAAGAAAACCCTATCCAAGATCGTGGCGAAGATTCAGAAGCAGAGAAATTGATCATATTTTTGAATTTTTAGGATCAACGATTTTACCCTTAAAACCCTTTCTTCCGTCCGAGAAGCCTTTGAAGGCAAATGGTTTCACCGACGGATCGACGTAAGACCAGATGTACCTATCGACAGAAAGATATCCTTTTACTGCAAGATTGATGATGAAAGAGTGCTTTGTAGCAAGGATTGGGTTTCGAAAGATGTAATAAACTTTCCACGGGGGTATTTTAGGTTTTACAAAAGGAAATCTGAAAATGGGTTTCTGTCTTACCCAGTCCTTGTGTTCTATGAGACTGGAGTTTACCATAAAAAGCTTGAAGCCGGCCTTTTTTATTCTTTCACAGTAATCGTAATCATCTGCGTATATGAAAAAATCAGGATCGGGAAGGCCGATCTTTTCAACCACTTTCTTGCTTATCGTGAAACCCACAAAAGTGCCCGTGAAAACTCTCACAAGTTTTCTTTTTGGTTTATTATCAGCTGAATCAACAATTTTGCTGAGAAAAACATCGATCTGTTTATCTTGGGAACTTGATATCGCCCACTCAATCTCTTCAAGAGCTTCTCTGTAAGGCAGGGCATCATCATCCATAATCCAGATCCAGTCAGCGCCATTTTCAATTGCCTTTTTTATTCCATAAGCAAAACCCCCGGCGCCTCCGATATTTTCAGACAATTTTTCAATTTTTATTTTTTCATTCGATAAATTTTGCAGGAATTCATGAGTTCCATCCGTGCTTGCATTATCAACGACAATTATTTCATCCGGAAGTTTCGTCTGAGAAAGCAAGGCTTCGATGTTTCTTTTAAGCCAGCCAATACGGTTATACGTTACAACAACCGCTATAAATTTCATCTTTTTTTGAAAAAAGTGTAAGATTTTATATCATCTTTCGGAATAAAAAGTGCAAAATTAAGCGGATCAATTTCAACGTTTATGAATCCCGATGATATTTTCACTTTTTTACCTCCGTTTAGATCTTCCATTTCAAGACCGTCAAATGCATAAGAATACGGAATCATAACTCTTGATCTCGATGGTACATCATAAGGATTACCGATAAAGAGTGCAAAATCATCCCATTCATTATATCTCAAAATAGATAAGAGCTTTCCTGAATTCCAAATCTTTATTTTTCCATCCGAAAGTACATTCACCTTTTTTCTTATCTCTCCCATCTTATTGTAAAATTCAAGTCTATCATTTTTCTTTTCCCAGATCATAGGTGCCCTGTTGAAAGGATCTGGCCCTCCATCCATGCCAGCCTCTTCACCATAATATACCATAGGTTCACCGGCAAAAACATATTGAATAGCTATGGCAAGTCGGACTTTTTGCTCGTCCTTTAAAACGTAAGAAAGTCTCGGTGTATCGTGGGATGAAAGGATCGTCCACGAATTCAAAAGACCATCTAATGGATAATTTTTGATCATCTCATTCATGATATTTACATAATCAACACCCGTAATTATTTTATTCAGAAATGAAAGTGTGCTCTCACGGAAGAAATAATTCATGACACCATCCATATGCTCAAGCCAGTCTTTTGCGTATGTCATAACCTCTCCGATCATTTTTCCATTGAATTTATTAATCCTCTCTTTGATCACATCAAGATATTTCATACCGATATCATTCGCACAATCTATTCTGAAACCGTCTATTCCGGATTTCATCCATTGATCTATAACGTTAAGGATGGAATTAATGACTCTCTGATCTTCAAGCCTCAATTCTGTAAGATCTGAAAAACCCCTCCATATTGTGTCAGATCCAAATTTTTTTGCCATCTCACTCTTAGAACTTACATGATTGAAAACGCCATCCAGAAAAATCTTCATTCCCATTGAATGGACCTTCTTGATCAATGCTTTCAGATCGTCTTCATTTCCGACCATGGAATCTATTCTTAAATAATCAAGTGTGTCATATCTGTGATATGTCGAAGATTGGAAAATCGGTGTGAGATAAATTTCATCCGCAAAGTTAGAGATGTAATCGATCTTTGAAATGATACCCTTAAGATTTCCTCCGTAAAATTCATGAGTTCCCCCCTCAATGGGTGAATCCCAATCTTTAACCTTTGATTTTTGCTCCTCTTTTGCGAATCTATCAACAAAAATCTGGTATACTATCACGCCATCACCTCAAAATTTATTTATATCGCTAAATCCCTCTCCAAAAGCTTTTTCTATGTCGCTGACTATGACAAAAGCTTTCGAATCAACCTGCCTGACAAAATGAAGCAATTGAGAAAGTTCCCTCCGTCTTATGATGATCATCATCATTTTTTGCGTTTCATCCGTATAGCCGCCTACGGCAGGAATGTAAGTCACATCATGTTTGAGTTTTTTGATGATGTAGTCTGATATATCTTCATTTCTATCTGATATGATGAAAACCTGTTTGTTCATTTCCATACCACGCATGATAAAATCTATTGAAAGGCCATTCAAAACTATCGAAAGAATGGCATACATACCTATATTTATTCCGAACTGAAAGCCCGAAAGCACACCTATTGCAACATCGGCCATGAGAACGCCCTGTCCCAGCGGGATAGAGAAAAATTTGTTGAAGAGTTTTGCAACTATATCCGTCCCGCCCGTACTTCCGTTTTGGGAAAAAGCTATGCCCATACCAAAAGCCGTTATGACCGATCCAAAAATCGTTGCGAGCATAAGATCCCCACCCTTGTAAACAGGTATTGGAGTTATACTATCAAAAAGATCCACAAAAAATGAGAGTAAAAATGTCGAATATATGGTTTTAAAGCTGAAATCTACACCAAGAATTAGTATTGCTATAAGTATGAGAATAGCATTTATGATGTACATCCATATTCCTATCTGAACAGGGGGCATCAGCCCATGTAAAATTATGGCCAGCCCGCTTGCCCCACCGGCCGCTATATTATAAGGAATAAGAAAGGAGACAACACCAACAGCTGTGATGAGATCTCCGACCGTGATGAGAGTGTATTCTTTTGCAAAATTCCAGAATTTCCATTTCTTCATTTTTTTCACCCAGAAAGATTGTACCAAAAAATCTTTTCAAAAATCTAACAATTCGATCCACTCCCATGGTATAATAACAAAAAGGTGGAGGAGTTCACCTTAAATGCTTGAAGCCAATGACTCCTGTTTAGGAGCCATTTTTGTTTGGAGGTAGAGGTATGGATGTCGTTGAGATGAAGAAAAGGATCGTCAATAACGTTTCTAAGGTCATATTTGGAAAGGAAAGATCGATAGAAAAGCTCATGATATCTTTCATGACAGGAGGTCACGTGCTGCTTGAAGATGTACCCGGAACTGGTAAGACGATGTTAGCACGTGCTTTTGCGATATCCCTCGGGTTGCACTTTAGTCGGGTTCAATTCACTCCTGATCTTTTGCCAACCGATCTGACAGGTCTATCAATTTACAACAGGGAGAAAGGCGATTTCATCTTCAAGCAGGGTCCAATTTTTACCGATCTGTTGCTTGCGGACGAAATTAACAGGGCTACGCCCAAAACTCAATCGGCTCTACTTGAAGCGATGGCAGAGAATCAGGTGACGGTAGACGGTATAACACACAAATTGAGTGAAAACTTTTTTGTCATGGCAACTCAAAACCCCATTGAATACGAAGGTACCTTTCCTCTACCCGAAGCTCAGCTTGACAGATTCGCAATGAATTTAAAGATCGGATATCCCGATCATGATATGGAAATCGAGATGTTAACTTCCCAGGTTGATCATCATCCCATTGATGACATAAAACCTGTGCTTGGAGCCGATGAAGTTAAATTTTTAAGAAACGCTGTGAGAAGTATGATAGTGGATGATACGATTAAAGATTACATAGTTTTATTGGTACAGCACACAAGGACAAACAGAGATCTTCACATAGGAGCGAGTCCAAGAGCGTCTTTGAACATCATGAAGGCGGCTATGGCAAAAGCTCTGCTGGATGGACGTAATTACGTGATTCCTGATGATGTTAAAAATGTGACAAGGGAAATTCTATATCATAGACTTATCATGACATCTGAAGCCCGCGTAAGACTGAGAAAGATCGAGGACATAATAAACGATGCATTTGAAGAAGTGCCGGTACCGGTGGTAAAGAAAGATGAGATATAACATATCCCCTCTTTTAGCTTTCACGATACTTTCAATCGTTGCTATTTTCATAATTTTAGGACCATTCACGATAGCACTTGCCGTTACTGCTGGAGTGCTGTGGATCTATTTTTTCGTCTCTGCCGATATTGTAAAAAAGATCGAACTTTCTTCAGACGTCTTTCCACTAAGAGTTTTCACCGACGATGATGTTGTGTGCAAAACGATCCTGACAAATAGATCGAAATTCTCGCTTTCAAATGTTGAAGCCCAGGATCTGGCATCTGATGGTTACGTATCAAACGGCGAAAAAACAATATCGGGTGCTTTACCATCAGAGAAATCTGTTCAGATCGTTTATTCGATGAGATTCAGAACCAGAGGCGAACATGAATTTTACAGAATAAAAGTGAAAGTTGAAAGTGCCATGAAATTATTTTCAATAGAAAGAACCTTATACTCTAAAAGAACAATACTCGTCTTTCCCAAAATTTTACCAATAGATACTTTTAAAACTATGCTCATAGAACCTGTCTCAGGTAGGAAGACAGATTTCAAAATACTTGAAGATTCGAGCCATATCGTTGGTGTTCACGAATATTCAGACGAGCCTTTTCAACGTATACACTGGAAGATAAGCGCTCATCTGGACAATCTTATGGTCAAAGAGTACGAATACACCGGATCCTCAACTGTCAGAATGTATGTTGATTACAATCTTCCAAAAGAGATATACGCCAGGAATGTATGGGCTTTGATGAGAAAAGATTACGAAGAATACGCGTCTATGGCCGCCTCGGGAATATTGAAATACCTTTACGATCATGGCATGCCCATTACTTTGAAATTGTTAGGCGATAGCGTTTATGAGATTACACCACAAATGGTAAGAGATTATATACCTTATTTTGACGTAATAGCAAGGGCAAAGGGAATAGACGAACCTTCAGACGATCTCCTGCTCCAGAGTCAGATCACGAAAGATATGTACTCAATGTCAAGAACCACAACGGTCGTTATAATATCAATGTACCTGACTGATGAAATCATCCCGAAACTTCTGATGATCAGATCAAGGGTTGCCCGCATGGTCATTTTCGTGATGCCTTACGGTTTTCGTATGCCTTATGAAAAGAAATATGACACATATTCTGTTTTGCCCCAAGAGGTAAAAAGGTTGAAAGACATGAGCGCTCTCCTGATAGAAAATAACGTTATGGTACATGTGATGATGGACAATGAATCCGTTGACGAGGTGATGAGAAGATATGAAAAACAGATGGGAAACGTATAACCTCATTTGGCTCCTAATTTTTTCTCTTGCCCTTGCATGGATGTTTGGTATGTCAATGATTAGCCTAATTTTCATAATTTTAATCTTTTTCTTCGTATGGATCTTTTTGAGATCTCTTTCAAAGTTTGAAGCCGTGTGGGTAGCATGGATCATACCGTATTTTCTTCTTGTGATCTTCGTATTATGGCTTTTTGAAAGGGGAAATATATTTTTCTTTTTTTTAAAGGGATTCTGGCTTTCGCTTCGAGGATGGTTTTCATATCCTGTCCTGCCAGAGGGAAGAGCTTTGATCTTTGTGATCATCACCTATTTCGTATCGTACCTTTTAGCGAAAAACATCAAAAAAATATCGAATACATCTATTGCCCTTGGCATCATAGCTGTTATAATCGGAATCATCGCACAGTTCATGAATCAATACGCTTCTTTTTTGATGTTTATACTTTTCATCTTTTCTTTGATTTTCAATGCTAAATATCACGAAAAGAGCTTTTCAAGATCGATTTTTTTCTTCATCTCGATACTTTTCACAGTCGTCACGATAGCTTTTTTGGCAGGCATCTTATTCAGACCGATATCTCCTCTTTCACAGATCGTCTCTTCCATTTCAAACCAAACTCCTACCGCCACGCAGATAAACCATCAGATCATGGCAAAAAAAACGATAAAAGTCATCGTGTCAAGACCGTCAACGGGTTCAACAATTCCAAATAAATCACCAAAAGTACCCGAATGGATATACAACATTTTCATCGATTTAACAGGTACCGTTGTCATTGCATTTGGAATTGTTGGAGTCGTGTTAACGATAAAACATCGCAAAAAAGGTAAAAAAAGACATTTCAAAAAATTACTTATAGCCATCTGGCTTATCGTGTCGGCATTTTTCATAGTTGCATCTTTACTTTACGCTTTCACGAAGATCGGAGTGCCGGTAGAAAAATTGGAAACATTTGCCCCACATATAAGTCAAAGTGCCAGCAACAACGTAAGTGTAATTGCCTCTATCGTTTCAGCTCCAACCAAAAAAGTTTTCCCTTCGCTCTTTTCGAATTCTATCTTCTGGATCGCACTGGCGATGATGGCGATTTCATTTTTCATCTTCATAATTTTTGAACTTCTGAGATATGACCTTCCTGGGCAGGCTGGATCAAAAAATGCCGGACAGGAGGAACAGTTCAATTTTAACCCTGCAAGTTATGAATTTTCTGGTTCTCCAGAGGAAACGGTCCTCTTTTATTACAGGCTTTTGAGATCAAAGATCGGTAATCCATCTTTTACGCCTTATGAATTTAAAAATGAGATTGAAAAACTGATAGGACAGGACGAGGCAGACAA
>JAVRKU010000029.1:0-15940 GCA_031962125.1 Mesoaciditogaceae bacterium
CCTTGCGGATTCAATGTCTGTCGTTCGACTTGCATGTGTTAGGCACGCCGCCAGCGTTTGTCCTGAGCCAGGATCGAACTCTCCGTCCAAACCTTACTCTCTTCGCTGCCCGTTTTTCAATGACCTTATGTTATACAGTTAATTAATGACCTAAAATTGCGAACCGAGAACTATCGTACCAAATCAAGGTGAAAACCCCATGATGGTAATGTAAAATATGAGTTAACTCTGTTTCTGTTCTTTGGATTCTCTGTAAGTTGGTAACTTTCTAACTTCCTTTCGCACATAAAATTCGATCTCATCGTTTATATTGAAGCTGTCAAAACCAGCAATCCTCAAGCCACCCTCTTGTGGTGCTTCAAGATGATCAACATCATCCTTGAAATGCTTAAGAGCCTCCAGAGTACCATCGAAAACGACATTTTTGTTTCTAAAAACTCTGGCAGCACATTTCCTTTCGACATGTCCTTCATAAAGCTGAAATCCTGCTATTCTACCAATTTTGTATATATCGAAAACCTGCAAAATTTTTGCGTGACCTATTACTTCTTCCACGATTTCAGGTTCCATCATGCCACTTAAAGCGGCTTTTATGTCTTCGATCAGATCGAAGATTATCTCATAGGTCTTTATCTGAACACCTAATTGATCGGCTTTAAGCATTGTTTTCGGTTCAACTCCAACTCTGAATCCAAGGATAACAGCCTGATCCGCCGAAGCCAGAAGTACATCATTGATGTTGACATTTCCAATTCCTGCGTGAACTACATCAATTGCTATCTCTTCCGGTTCTGTTTTTTCTATCGCCGTTCTGAGGGCTCCAAGAGCTCCAAAAGTATCTGATTTTATTATCAGATTCAACATTTTCTGATTTTCAGATTTTGAAAGTTCGAATATATTTTCGAGTCTCACTCTCTTGGACTGAACCTGTGTCATTTTATGAGTTTCAACATATTCTTTCGCTTCTTTCTGGGATGAAACAGCGTAAAGAATGGAACCGGAGCCTGGAAGATTTTCAAAACCCATTACAACAACAGGATCTGAAGGATAAGCAGCTTTAACGCTTTTTCCAAACTCACCAAAGAGCGATTTAACCTTACCATACGTGTTTCCAGCAACAAAATAATCTCCAAGTCGCAAAATTCCATCCTTGATTATAACAGTCGCAACATGACCTTTGAACTTATCAAGTTTCGACTCTATTATTATTCCTCGAGCGTTACCATCTGGAATTGACTTTATTTCCTTCAATTCAGAAACAAGAAGGATCATCTCCAAAAGTTCTTCTATTCCCTTACCTGTTTTTGCAGATAGAGGAACAACAGGAGTGTCTCCACCCCAATCATCCGGTATGATGTTCAATTTGTTGACGAGTTCCTGCTTGGTAAGTTCAATATTCGCACTTGGTTTATCTATTTTGTTTATAGCAACGATAACTGGTACGTTAGCATCCTTCGCATGATCGTAAGCCTCTACTGTTTGTGGCATGACACCATCGTCTGCTGCTACGACAAGCACAACAACATCTGTCGCCTGGGCTCCCCTCGCTCGCATTTCCGTAAATGCTTCATGGCCAGGTGTATCTATAAAAGTTATGCTTTTACCTTTCACTACTACCTTGTAAGCTCCTATGGACTGTGTTATACCACCAGCTTCTTTTTCAGCAAGATGCGTTTCTCTTATTCTGTCAAGCAGTGTTGTCTTTCCATGATCGACGTGACCCATGATAGTCACCACTGGAGGTCTTGGTGATAGCTTATCTTTATTTTCAAAATAAAATTTATCAAATTGATTTTTAAAAGGATCGGAGACTTCAATCTTTTTTTGCGAGACAAAATTCACGTCTATTGAGTACTTGTCAGCAATATCTTCTATTGCCTGACGTTCAAGCAAAGTGTTTATCGTTAAAGCCTTACCTTCCATGAACAGATCTTTTATCACCTTCGAAGAAGGTATATTAGTAATTTCACAAAAATCTCTCAGTGTTATACTCTTATTTTCCTCAACTTCGACCGTTTTTCTTATTTCACTCGTTACAGACTCAGGTTTAATTTCTTCTTCAAGTTCTATTTCTTCTTCATCATGATCTTTAGGTTTTGAGATTTTCTTTGGCTTTGAGATGGCCTCGTCCTCTTCATTTTCTTCTGAAGCATATATTTCCATCAACATGTTAACTGTTGAATCATCTAAAGTTGACATATGATTTTTTGCTTCAACTCCAAGATCTTCCAGTTCTGCAAGAAGATCTTTGCTACTCATATTGAGGCGTTTTGCCAGTTCATGAACTCTTATTTTTTTATCCATTAAATCCCTCCATTTGAATCATCGTGAACGATCTTCCTTATTCCCGAGATAAATGTTTTTTCAATCACACCAACAGCCGCAACCTCATTTTTTCCGAGAGCACGGCCTATTACCTTTTTATCCGAATTCAATTTGACAAAGGGCACTCCATAACTTTTGCACTTTTTGATCAGCAAATCGACACTTTCACCTCTATCAGAGGCAAAAATCAGGATTCCGTTTTTTTGAAAGTTCGATATATAAGTTTTCAAAGCTTTCTGTCCAATAACTATCTTACCAGTTTTTGAAGCAAATCCAAGTACTCCCAGTAACTGTTTCTCACGTTTTTCATCCATCAGCTTTTAAATCCTTCTCCCATAAATTGACGCATCTCTATCTTCCAGCCTGTAAGCTTTGAGGCAAGACGTACATTTTGGCCATCTTTGCCTATCGCTAAAGAGATCTGAGTCGGAGAAACCGTTATGTACATCCTGTGTTCCTGTTCATTTATCGAAGTGTCCATAACTTTGGCTGGAGAGAGGGCATTTGAAACAAATTGAACCGGATCCGGAGAAAATGGAATTATGTCTATCTTCTCTCCGCTCAATTCTTTTATCACCTGATTAACTCTGCTACCACCTTCGCCGATACATGCACCAACAGGATCCACATTCGTGTCTGTTGACAGTACTGCTACTTTCGATCTCGATCCTGCTTCTCTACCAATAGCAACGATCCTGACTATTCCACTTTCAACTTCAGGAACATGTTTTTCAAATAATTTTTGAACAAGTTCATTTGCAATTCTGTTTAAGACAACAACTGGTCCCTTATTTTTCTTTTCAACCTGAAGCACGTAAGCCCGGACAAATTGACCAACAACAAATTTCTCCCCAGGAATCTTGTCCTTGGCAGGCAAAATCGCGTCGATTTTTCCTATTCTTAGTTCAACATCTCCGTTTGATGGACGAACAACTTCAGCAGAAACAACTGTATGTATAAGATCCATGTATTCCTGGTAAAGATTTTCTCTCTCGATCTCTTTCAATTTTTGAATGAGAACCTGCTTTGCAGTCTGTGCGGCTATTCTCCCGAACTTCCTCGTATTTAAAGTATCTCTGATCGTTTTAGTCTGGATTATATCATCTTCATTTTTTTCCTCGATAGTTTGAAGAATATTTATCTCACCTGTTATCGGATCTATCTTGATGCTTACATCTTCTTCCTGAGTGTTAAAATTCTTCTTGTAAGCGGTCGTGAGAGCTTTCTCAAGTATTTCTATGATATCATCACGTCGTATATTTTTTTCTCCTTCAAGTTGTTCTAATGCTTCTAAAAGGTTCAAATTAAGCATATATTACCTCCTTAAAATTCAACAACAAGATTTGCAGAGATGATCTCTGAAAATTTTTTAAAGATAAGATCGCCATTTATATCCAGTGAAAATGTTTCATTTTCAACATCGCAGTTGGCAATTTTCCCGACAAAAACAACATTTTTATCATCATCTTTTGCTTTTATCTTCACGGATCTTCCCAGAAATCTTTTGAAATCTTCTATCTTTCTCAAGGGTCTGTCAAGACCGGGAGATGAAACTTCTAAAATGTAATTTTCAAGATCGCTTTCAACGTCTAAAAGTGGGCTTATTTCCATTGAAAAATGTTCACATTCATCAACGTTAACATATCCGTCCAGATCATCTATGACAATTGTTAAAAGAGATCTCCCTTTTTGTTTGGATAATTTCAGGTCAAATATTTCTAAATTCATTCTTTTAGCAACACTATCAGCAATCTTACGAATCTTATCGATGCTTTCCAAATTCAACACCTCTTCAATTTGAAACGAAATTCGAGGGCTATTGCCCTCGAACTAAGAGCATTTTACCATATAAAAATTATTTTGTCAACCACACGAATTGCATCGCAAAAGTTGATACATATATATACATGTGTTATGATCAAAATTGGAGGTAAAAAGATGAAGAAAAATGAAAGAAGAGAAGAAATACTAAAAATGCTTGCCAACAATAGATCTGAAATGAATGGAGAATACCTTGCTTCGATTTTTGGCGTCACAAGACAGATCATAGTTCAGGATATAGCCATTCTTAAATCAAAAGGGCATGAGATAACTTCAACAACAAGGGGATACATTCTGAATGAAAAAATAACTGCTGGCGTTAAGAAAATAATTGTCGTTCGGCACTCAAAAGAAAGGATAAGAGATGAACTGGAATGTGTTGTTGAAAATGGGGGAGAAGTACTTGATGTTATGGTTGAGCATCCTTTATACGGTGAAATACATGGAAATATAAATATCAAAACGCTCGATGATGTGGCAAAATTTATGGGTGCCTTTGAAACATCGAGTGCAACACCATTACTCTCACTTTCAAATGGTATCCATCTCCATACCATTATTGCAAATGATCTGAATATCCTTGAAAGAATTACCAAGGCACTTGAAGAAAAGCACTTCATTCTCGAATAAGGAAGGAAAAATGAAGATCGATACTATCATCGAAAAATATGTTTCAAAATCAAGACAGAGAATTTTTCTTTTACTCTTTTCTTTAGCATGGATGGCCGAATTTTACCTCTTTTTTCTTCGTGAGTGGTATTTTCCATGCACTTTTATACTTTGCGATCTTCGCATTTGTTGCGGGTATAATAGTAGATGTGCTTGGAATTGAAACGAAGGAGAGAATGATAAATTGAAGAGGATAAAAATGTGATTCCAAAGAAATCTTTCGGACAGCATTTTTTGGTAGATCCTGATACCGTCAAAAAAATCATTGATAGATCGGGCGTTAAAACCGGCAATACAATTCTTGAAATAGGATCCGGAAAGGGAATTCTCACCACTGCCCTTATTGAAAAAGGAGCGAAGGTTGTTGCCTTTGAAGTTGACAGGGATCTTTTTGCATTTTTGAAAGAAAAGTTCGACGATAAAAATGTTGAGTTTATTTTCGAAGATTTTCTCAAATTTAAGAAAGACTTAAAGGTTGACAGTTGTATATCAAACATACCGTACAACATCTCAACACCGATAATAAAGAAACTTTTCGATCTTGAAATTCCAGAGATGACCCTCATGGTTCAAAAAGAGTATGCAAATAGAATCCTTGCAAGTCCCAAAAGTCGCAATTACGGTTCTTTAAGTGTTTTCATTCAGGTGAGAGCAAGAGTTGAAAGGCTTTTTGATGTGAGTCGGGAGTCATTTTTCCCGCCGCCGAAGGTTGATTCTACAGTTTTGAAAATGATAAAAACGGATCTTTTCATAAAAAAGATAAAGGACATGGAGATCTTCGACAAAATCGTGAGGAAAGCCTTTGCGCAGAAAAGAAAGACGATAAAAAATAATTTGAAGGATATAAAAGAAATAGAGATGATACTCAAAGATATCGCTATTTTCCCGAATTCAAGAGCAGAAGAAGTAGATATAGATCATTTCATAAAACTTTCAAATGTCTTAAAAGAAAACTTCTCCTCATCTGAGGAGAAGTTATTACCTTCATCCAACCACACACTTTGACCAGTTACAGTTCATACATGTGACGCAACCTTCCTGATTCACAAGTGAATTTTTTGAAAGGCAGACCGGGCAATAAGTGTTGCCATCATCATCTATGTAATAATCGTTGTACCACTTCAAATTGTTGGCAATGACAAATTTTTCGATCTCTTCGGGACTCTTACGTGTTCCATCGAGATGTATGATCTCTTCTTCCTCATTTTCTTCATTCTCTTTGAAAAAGTTTCCCCATAATTCAGTAAAGTCATCTATTGCTTTCTTTATCTCCCCTGCAACATCTTTGGCATAATCTCCCTTGACTTTTTTAAGCTGTTCGAGTATCTCTTCCATCGATACACCGGCTCTCAAAGCTATCGAAGAAAGTCTCCCTATTATCTCGGCCGTTTCTCCACCATTTGACACAAAAACCTCTACAGCCTCTCCGGAGTCATCAAAACTTACCGTTATGTAAGTTGTTCCTGATTCTCTTTTGTACTTTCTTGTTACAGATCTGAGTGTTTTTTTTCTTGGTCTTGCCCTTAATTTATGATGCTCGTCAATGACAAAAAAGTTTACCTTCGGGGCATCTTTGGTCTTGACATTCTTATTTGCATTTAAAACCTGCATCTGCAAAGACCCATCTCTGTATATCGTTATACCTCTTACATTTGATTTCAAAGCTTTTATATATATGACTAATATATCTTCAACCGTGGCTGAATTAGGTATATTTATGGTCTTCGAGATGTTGTTATCCACATAATTTTGGAAAACTTCCTGCATTGTCATGTGTGCATCTGGAGAGATATCATGACTCACGACAAAGACATCTTTTATCTTATCTGGTATGGATGGTATATTTTTAAGTGTTCCATTTTCCATTATTTTTTGTTTCACTTCATCTGAAAGCATATAGCCAAATCTTTCAACAAGTACGCGATTAACGTAAATAAGGGCTTCTTTTGTTCCATCGCTTCTGTTCATGTAACGCGTGTATGCAAGCAAAAAGTTCGGTTCGAGACCGGAAGATGTATCGGCGATATTTGAAATGGATCCGGTTGGTGCGACTGTCATGACGGCAACATTTCTATGAGCTTTCGAGATCTTTTTGAATTCATTTTTTATCTCACTATCAATCTCAGACGTACCTGTTGCGAAGGGAATGAACCCTTCTTCAGTCGCATATCTGCTTATATCGTAAAGTGGGAAGTTTCCCTTTTCAATTCCAAGCTCGTATGAGGTGCTATGTGCTTCGAGGGCCATTTCAGCCATGAGATCGGAGGCAAATTTCGAACCCTCTTTTGAATCATAGGGAAGATCCATCATATAAAGCAGATCAGCAAAGCCCATAATACCAAGACCAAGCCTTCTTGAATCTCTCACAGCTTTTTCTATCTCTTTGAGCGGGAAGACATTAACATCTATCACATCGTCCAAAAATCTTATCGAAAGTTTAACCGCATCTCTGAAGGCTTCATGATCGAAATGATCTCCATTATAAAATTTTGCCACATCGATCGAACCAAGATTACATGCCTCGTAAGGAGGAAGCCCGATCTCACCACATGGATTCGTAGATTCTATAATTCTATGCGGGTAGAGAGGATTGTATTTATTCATTTCTCCGAGTATTGCAAGACCGGGATCCCCACTCTTCCAGGCATTTTCAGCTATTTTTCTCAGCAATTCTCTTATCTTAACCTTTTTTGTCACATTCGACTTTGGATGAGAGAGCACTAATTCTTCATCATTCTCATAAGCTTTAAGAATTTGCTCCTTATCTTTTATACCAACGGAGATATTGAAAAACTTTAAAACAGAGTCTCCGGTGTTATCATGTTTTGCCTCAATGAACTCATCTATGTCTGGATGATCTATGTTCATTATACCCATGAGAGCGCCGCGGCGTTTGTAACCCTGTTCAACAACACCTATTGCTGAATTAAAAACGTGCATGAAACTCACGGGTCCTGATGCTCTACCGGATGTACCGGCAACAAAAGCACCTTTGGGTCTCAGAGATGAGAAGTTAGATCCGACACCGCCTCCAACTTTTGTTATGAGTGCATAATTTTTAACTGCATCAAAGATCCCATCAATGCTATCATCGACAGGAACGACGAAACATGCACTGAGCATGTGAAGATGGTTTCTCGTCTTATATACATTTTCATAATCTTCAAGGGTCATCTCATCGATCGATTTTTGAAGCAATTCTATCTTTACACCCGTACCAGCGTTAAAAAGCGTTGGACTGTTCGGAATGAAAATTCTTGAATTCAATATCGAATAGAATAAATCTTCGAATTCTTTTACCTTGTTGAGTTTATAAGCATCATCTTTATCTTCTATTGATTTAGAATTGAAAAGCTCTGCAGTGGCTATTACTCTTGAAACACGCCTTGCAACGTCAGACCAGTTGTTCTCGACAAATTCTCCATTTTGCCCCTTCCAGAAATATCTTTCTTTAAGAATGTTGATTGCATTTGGACTGGGCTGCAATTCAGAAAAAATTTTGATTATTTGAGATAACATAGAATCCCTCCTTAAAAGTTCTGAAATAAGTTTATCGTTTTAAGGTTACGGAGGCTACATTCTTATTTTAACTCTTTTGCGATCGCTGGTGTAAAAGGATGAAAATATAAAAACAAAAATGGGCCTTAAGCCCATCTTATAAAAAGATCATCGATATTCATTTATTATTGCATTTGTCAAAAAGAATGTGCCTTTAGAGGATCAGAAATCGTTTCAAGGCTTTCTCCTTTCGGTTCCGAAAGTAATAAGGTGGTTAAAATACCTGCGAAAGCAACTATGGCAACAACAATGAATGTACCGTTAAGACCAAATGTATCAGTAGTTATTGGAAATAGAAAAACTCCTATGAATGCTCCAAGTTTTCCTATACCTGCAGAAAAACCATGACCTGTGGTTCTATATTCAGTCGGAAACAGTTCTGATGGCATAACAAAGGTTGTCGTATTTGGCCCGAATTCGGTAAAAAGATAACTCAAGCCGTATAATCCAAGAAAGAGAGGAATATTTTGATCTATGCCATGGACAAGTCCTAAAATGAGGAATGAAATACCCATGACTCCAAAGCCTATTAACTGAATTGATTTTCTTCCAATTTTGTCTATCAAAAGGATCGAAAGAATGTAGCCGGGAAGTGCAAAAATTAAAAAGATTAAAAGTGTGTTGAGAACCTTTGTTTCTAAAGTTGAGGCTGAAGCAATTGCATTCATTATTATCGGGGTTGATATCGTGTTACCGTAATATGCATAATCGAGCAAAAACCAGCTACCGGCTGTACCAAGAAGCGTGAGCATGTACTTTTTGTTTGCGATGAAGCCCATAAGATTATTGCGTTTTTTCTCACTTTTTTCAACAGAAAAACCGATTTTTTGATCTACATCTTTACTCATGAATTCATTTGCAGCCTTTGTGGCTTTTTCTCTATCACCTAACACCTGTGCGGTGTACCGTGGAGATTCTGGTATCTTTCTTCTGAGATATATAACCATCAAGGCAGGGATTGCTCCTATGCCAAGCATAAGACGCCATGAAAGATCTGTAGGTATATTGGCTGATATTAAGCCAACGGCAACAAGTGGTCCAGCAATAAGACCTAAAGCCTGCATTGAAAAAACAAGACTTACAAGCTTCCCTCGATCTTTTTTGTTAGAATATTCGCTCATTATAACAGCACTCACGGGATAATCTCCACCTATTCCAACACCAAGGATGAACCTTGATAAAATTAACCACGTAAAATTAGGCGAAAAAGCTGATAGCAATGCTCCCACAGTCATTATCATGACTTCAACACCGTACACCTTTTTTCTTCCCCACCTGTCAGCAATTCTGCCGAAGATAAAGGCACCTATGAGAGCGGATATCAAAGATATACTTCCGAGCAGGCCTGTTTCAATGTTATTAAGCCTCCATAATGGCGTTATCAGGGATATAGCTATGCCTATTATGAAGAGATCGTACGCGTCGGTAAAAAAACCCATTCCAGAGACAAACATGGCTTTGAAATGATGTCTTCCGAGCTCTGCGTTATCCAGATAATCTTCCACTTTCTTCATCTTATCACCTTCAAATCATCTTACCATCTAATTTTTATCCCATCTTTATCTGTTTTACCTTTGAATTAACTTTCAATTACAAAATATGATGGAGTCAAGCCATGCTTAATTAACTTACTTAATATTGAATTGATCTGCCAAAATTGTGATAAAATATTACTGAAAGGTGATCTGAATGTCAAATGTGCTCATGGTTATAGACATGCAAAATGATTTTGTGACTGAAAGCGGGGCTCTTTACTTTAAGATGGCAGAGAAAGTTAAACCTGTTGTTGTCGAAATAGTAAAAGATAGGATGTCGAAAAATTACGATCTGATCTTCACGAAGGACTGGCACGATGTGGATGATAAAGAATTTGATAGATTCAACAAACATTGCATTGCAGGTACAACTGGTGCGGATCTTTTCGAGGATCTCAGATCTTTAGTCGAAAATTACGATAGGACAAAATTTGTTTTAAAAAACAGATTCTCGGCTTTTTATGGTACAAATATGGATGAAATTCTGAAAGATCTTTCGACAAAAAAAATCGAAGTATGTGGCGTTGATACCAACATATGTGTGATGTACACGGTTGAAGAGCTTAGAAATAGAGATTATGATGTTTTAGTTTACGAGGATGGAACAGGATCTTATGATTTAGGTTTGCACCATTTTGCAATTTCTCAAATTAGAGACGTACTCGGCGCTAAAATCACGAGGTGGAGGTAAGAATGTTGCGTGGCAGAAGACTGGATCCAAAAGTTTTCAAAATACCAATAGACAGAATTCGTGCCGGTTATTATTCGGACAAATACTTTGCAAAATATATTGAGGTTTTGAAAAAGGATAATTACAGTCCAAGAGTGCTTTATCAATTTTTTCCGCGAAGAGATGCTGTCATTGTTGGAATAGATGAAGCTTTAGCAATTTTGAAGATGTGCACTGGATATTTCAAAAATGAAGAGAGAGCACAGCGTATTTTTCAGGATCTTCTCAATGCTGAGCGAGATCTTCAAAATGCCGTTTACACGATGGATAGATCCGGAATAGAGGCTGCTAACGAAAGAAGATGGGATCTCAGAGAGACGATGAATGAGCTCTGGATGGACAAATTTTCAGATATAGAAGTTAAAGCCCTGTACGATGGTGAAGAAGCGAAAGATATGGAACCGGTAATGACCATAGAAGGTAATTCGATATATTTTGGATACCTTGAGACAGTTTTACTCGGTGTCATAGCACGTGGTTCTTCGAGTGCAACGGCTGTAAGACGTGTTGTCAGGGCTGCAAACGGTAAACAAATACTCTTTTTCTCGGCAAGATTCGATCATTACTGGGTTCAAGCAACCGATGGTTATGCCGCCTTTAAAGCAGGCGCTGATGTCGTTTCGACAGATGCAAATGCTGATTACTGGGGAGCGAAAGCCGTTGGAACTGTCCCGCATGCATTAATAGCTGCCTACAACGGTTCGACGTCAATGGCAGCAATCAAATTCAATGAATATGTGGATCAAAATGTCAACAGAATAATACTCGTTGATTGGGACAATGATATCATAGGAACAACAAAAAAAATGATGGAAGATTTTTATGAACATGTTATTGGCAGAAAAAAAAGTTCTCATGATTCATTTGACAGCATTATAGGATCTGGCAAAAACAAGATATGGGGTGTCAGATTTGATACATCTGCCAGCCTCAGAGATGCGTCGGTAACACCCATGAATGAAAGCTCTCTCGGAGTATGTCCTGAACTCGTCTGGAAGGCAAGGAAAGCTTTCGATGAGATGGGGATGAAAGGTTTAAAAATTGTAGTTTCAGGAGGTTTTACCGCCGAAAAAATAGCGATGTTTGAAAAACTTCAGGTTCCCGTTGATTCTTACGGTGTTGGATCGAGTCTTTTGAAAGAAAAAGTAGACATCACTGCTGATATAGTTGAAGTCAACGGCAAACCATGTGCGAAGGTAGGGAGAAAAAAAGGAGACCTTTCAAGACTTGAAAAGGTAATTTTTGAATAAATTTGAGTGAGGAGGTGTTCTGTATGGTAGAAAAAGGATCATGGGTTATCAAAGAAGGTTTTGCAGATATGTTCAAAAATGGTGTGATAATGGATGTGACAACTCCGGAACAGGCTAAAATAGCAGAGGAAGCAGGAGCGGTTGCCGTTATGGCTCTTGAAAGGGTGCCGGCAGACATAAGAAAGGCCGGAGGAGTTGCAAGGATGGCCGACGTTTCTTTGATAAAGCGTATCATGGAATCGGTTTCTATCCCTGTTATGGCAAAAGTTAGAATAGGTCACATAACTGAGGCAAGAATTCTTGAGTCTTTGGGCGTTGATTTCATAGATGAAAGCGAGGTTCTGACGCCAGCTGATGACAAATTCCACATCAACAAGCACGAATTTAAAGTTCCCTTTGTTTGTGGTGCAAGGGATCTTGGAGAGGCGTTGAGAAGGATTGCTGAAGGGGCCGCAATGATGAGAACTAAAGGTGAAGCTGGCACAGGTAATATCGTCGAGGCTGTAAAGCATATGCGCACAGTTATGGATGCCATAAGACAGGTTAAAACAATGGCAGATGAAGAATTGGTCGGTTATGCAAAGGAAATAGGATCACCGGTTGAGATAGTCAAACTTGTTAAAGAGCGCGGTAGATTGCCGGTTGTGAATTTTGCGGCTGGAGGTGTTGCAACACCTGCCGATGCTGCACTCATGATGGTACTCGGTGCGGATGGAATTTTTGTTGGTTCAGGTATCTTCAAATCATCAAATCCTGCGAAAATGGCAAATGCTGTGGTACAGGCCGTTCTTCATTACAACGATCCGGATGAACTTGTGAGAATAAGTGAGGATATTGGACAGGCAATGGAAGGTCAGGAAATAGCGACTCTATCCGAGAAACTTCAGGAGAGAGGCTGGTGAAAATTTAATTTATATGAAAATAGGTGTGCTCAGCATGCAAGGTGATATAGAAGAACATCTTGTGATGCTTGAAAAATTAAGAGTAGAATCAATTCGTGTGAAATCGAAAAAAGATCTCGATGAGATAGATGGCCTTATTATCCCGGGTGGAGAAAGTACGACGATGCTCAAACTTTTGAAGATCGGGAACCTTTTTGATACGATAAAGCAAAGAATTTTGGATGGTTTTCCTGTTTACGGCACATGCGCCGGATTGATACTTCTTGCAAATGAAGTTTCAAATCCTGCCCAGGATTCTCTAAAGGTGCTCGATGTATCAGTTAATAGAAATGGATACGGCCGTCAGATAGATTCATTTTATGTTGAAATAAATGTACCCATCATAGGTGGAAAACCTTTCAAGGCTGTTTTCATACGTGCACCCATCGTTACGAAGACCGGCAGAGTTGATATACTTGCACAATACAACGGACATGCAATCTTCGTAAGGGAGAAAAATGTTATCGCATCGACATTTCATCCTGAAATTTCAGGTGACGCAAGGATCCACGAATTTTTCCTCGGGATGGTGAAAAATGCTGCTCACAATTGATGTTGGAAACACCAACGTGGTTATGGGACTTATGAACAAAGATAAACTTTTCGGGACCTGGCGTATAAACACAAAAAGCATATCAACAGAAGATGAATTTTCTGTTCATTTGAAAAACTTTCTTGATTTTTCAGGATACAGGTTTTCGGAAGTTGAAGATATATGTATAGCCTCTGTTGTACCGACTATCAACGATGTTTTCAAATACTATACAAAAAAATATATGAACAGGAACCCCGTATTTGTTAAAATAAAAGATGCAACATGGATAGAGTGGGATGTGTTAACTCCAAATGAAATCGGGGCAGATAGGATAGCAAACGTCATAGCAGCAAAAGAACTTTACGGAGCAAATGTCGTCGTTGTTGATTTCGGTACGGCAGTTACAATTGATATTCTGACAGATCGTTACGAGGGCGGAGCAATATTACCGGGACCGAGAACGGCCATTCAATCACTTTTTTCCAATACGGCAAAGCTTCCATCCGTGGAGGCTAAAATACCAGAGTCACCAATAGGGAAAGATACAGTAACAAACATCCAGGCCGGTGTCATGATCGGAACAATGTTTGCAATAGATGGGTTACTCTCTCTTTTTGAGGAAAACCTTTCAAGACATTTCAAAGTCATTTCAACAGGTGGATATGGAGAAGAGATCTCGACGATGTCCATGAAAATAGAAGCATATATTCCGGATCTCACATTAAAGGGAATATCACTTTTCTATAAAAAAACCCGCAAAGATGAAAGTTCTAATAGTTAATCCATATATACATGACGTTTCTGCTTACGATTTTTGGCTTAAACCCGTAGGGCTTTTGTACATAGCAAAGGCCTTGCGGCTTTCTGGATCGGATGTGAGATTATTCGATCTTCTCGACAGGAAGATGCCGGGAAATAATTTTCATGAGGGCCCGTATGGAACGGGAAAATTTCATTCAACTGTTTTGCGTACCCTCAAGGAATATGGCATTCCAAGATACTTGAAGAGATACGGTGCTCCCATTTCTGTCTTTGATGACGTGAATTTTGATCCCGATGTGATACTTGTAACATCAATGATGACATACTGGTATGGTGGTGTCTTTGAGACTATAAAGTTGCTCAAAGAAAGGTTCAGAGCCCCTGTAATATTGGGTGGAAACTATCCAACACTCCTTCCAAATCATGCAAAAAGCTCGGGAGCAGATCTGATCGTTACAGGTGATGGGATACCAAAAGTTTATGACGCTGTTGAGGAGGTAACAGGTAAAAAAATCCATCGATTTGCCGGCGAAGACTGGTTTGAACGCATCACACCTGATTATACGCTTTACGGGACCATAGACACGGCTGTCATTCATACCACATATGGATGCCCTTTCAGATGTACATACTGCATAGCGTGGAAGAAAGGATTCAAATCGAGAAGCACGGATTCGGTCATTGAAGAGGCAGAATCGCTTAAAAGGATGGGTGTAAAGGATTTGGCCTTCTACGATGATGCCATTCTCTTTGATAAGGATCGTTTCAAAATCATCTTAAAAAATCTTCCCGATGGAATCAGATATCACCTTCCGAATGGCATTCATGCGGCTTTTGTTGATGAAGAGATAGCCAGGCTTTTGATGGATAAAAACTTCAAAACAGTGAGGATAGGATATGAAACATCAGATCCTGTGCTTCAGAAAAAAACCGGTGGTAAGGTTACAAACGTCGTTTTTAATAAAGCCGTGGAAATTTTAAAAGAGGCAGGTTTTAGATACGATGAGATTGGGGCATACCTTATAATAGGATTACCAGATCAGACATTTGAATCCGCACTTGAGGATATAAAAATCGTTTCAAATATGGGTATAAGGCCATTTCTAAACGAATATACGCTTATTCCCGGATCTATAGACTGGGACAATGCAATAAAAAACGGAGAAATTCTACAGAATGCCGATCCTTTGATCTTTAAGGGGGCTTTAATCCATTACTGGTGGAATGGCTCTATGGGGATAAAAAACATAGAAAAATTAAAAAGCTCCGTTCAGGAATTTTACCTCTCAAAATCGTCGACGTTAGGGTAAAATATTGATTTCTTTCATATTAATTGTTGCGCTTATTTAAATATGTGAATGCTTTTCACAATAATATTTTGATCTAATTTTATTTATGCTATGAATTTAATTCTAAAAAAGCTCAATATACCGTGCAAATTGATATTTGGCCAATTATAATTTTTGAGATATTTTAAAAACACTGCAAAAATACCCATCTATGGTATAATTCTAAAAATGATCATTACAAAATTCACAATTAGAGGGTGCGTGTTTTGTCCCACGTTGATTTCATAATTTTAGCACTTGTAATTGTAATGACGCTTGGCTTTATAACCTTCATAATCAGCAAAAAAACTCGTATTTCATCAATTCCGATTCTCATAATACTTGGTCTCTTCTTTGGACCTGTGCTTGGTTTCATAGATCGGGGAAATGCGACGACGCTTTTTAATTACGTTAGGGTCATAGGGCTTGTCATAATTCTTTTTGCGGAAGGTCATAACCTTAAATGGCCTTTACTCAAAAAGCATA
>JAVRKU010000030.1:0-15891 GCA_031962125.1 Mesoaciditogaceae bacterium
CCAAATTTATGTGAGAATTGCTTTGCAAGGTATGCTGTATTTTCAAGGTGTTCTTCCAGTGTTTGATATTTAAAGCCATCTTCTGACTTTGTAATGTGCGCAAAATAAGCCATATATTCCCCTCCTCGTCAAAGTTATACTAAATCTTTTTTAAATTTCGAATTTTTCTGGTTCAAAAAGGCGATGAAATTTTACCCACTTATGTTTATTCCTTTGCTTTTTTCATTTTCGTAAATCCCTATAAGTTTTTTTAGTTTTTCATCCGACAATCCTTGCCTTTTTGGTATCATGATTCTATTTTATACTTTTTTTCGGCTTTTAAAAGAGGTTTAGTATATCATCAAAGTTAAAAATTTCACCTTGAATTGCAGGCCTTTTATTCGTATTTTTGAAAATTCCATTTTAAGAGGTATAATAATAGACTTTCAGAGAGGGAGGAATGAGTTTGAGATTTTTACATTGCTCCGATTTTCATCTTGGAAGAAAACCATCGGGTTCAACATTTTCAAATTATTCCAAAGAAAAACATGAAGATTATTTTCGAGCTTTTGATCATATAGTTTCAGCTGCTATATCTTCAAAGGTTAATCCTGTCATCATAACTGGTGATATCTTCGATAAAAGAGTGATAATTTTAAAAAATACAGACGGTTTCACGACCGTTGAATGAAAAATGGAGGTGGAAGTATGAAAAAGTTATCCATTATTTTGGTCTTATCGGTTGTGCTGATAGGTGTCTTCGCCTTTGCCCAGCCGATCATCAATTCGGCAACGTCAATAACAAGTGTCTTTTTTGAGCCGGCAGCCGGTGAAACACCCTTTTTAAACGCTATCAGCAGTGCTAAAACATCTCTGAAGATCGAGATGTACGTCATAACATCTAATGATGTTTTCAACGCTATAAATAGTGCAGTCCAGCGCGGTGTGGATGTTAAAGTTATACTTACAGAACATCCTTATAACATGCAAGCACAGGCTGATTATGCCTACAAAACACTGACATCGATGGGAGCACATGTACAATGGGCACCATCAAGGTTCACATTTGATCATGCAAAGTTCATGATAGTAGATGATTCATATGCGGTGTTTGGTACTTCAAATTTGACTTACAGCGGAATTTCTCAAAACTTTGAAGCTGATGTTGCCACGAAAGCACCACAGGTAGTACAGGCACTTGGTATGGTATTCAAAGCGGACTGGACAAACACCCCTGCTGGTCCGGCACCAAGAGAGCAACTTGTTTTGAGCCCAAACAGCGAAAGCGATCTGCTGTGGATTATAAACAGTGCAAAGAATTCTCTTTCAATAGCCGAAGAAGAGGTACCGGAAGGTAAGGTTTTCACGGCTCTTGAGAATGCAGCCGCACGCGGCGTTGATGTGAGACTTATGGAACCATCATCGAGCGCAAAAAATATTTCCGGTAAATATGCACTTGCAACACTTGCAAATAAAGGAGTTAAGGTTGGCATTTTAGATGAACCCTACGTTCATGCAAAGATGATAATTTCCGACAATAATTATCTTTTCATAGGATCTGAAAATGTTTCTTACACATCGATGTTCCAAAACAGAGAAGTTGGAATCATACTCTCGGATAGCTCTCTGCTCTCCTCGGCCCTTTCTACATTTAACTCCCTGTGGGACAAAGTCTCCATTATGCCATCCGAACTTCCAACATCCGAGATAGCTCTTCTTCCACAGATCGTTTCACAGTCATTTAACTATTCGAACAAACTCGTGAAAACTGTAGGTACCGTCGAGGCTATCTTCGGGCCAACAGTTTTCATCTCTTCTTCCTATAATGGTAAGATTGCCGGACTTGAACTCTGGCTTGGTTCTGTTGCAAATCCAGAACTTGTCCTTGAGCCTGGTCAATCTGTGAGAATTGTCGGATCTGTTGACACTTACAGAGGGCAGCTCGAAATATCAGCCGTAATTACACCGGAGATTATATCCAAAGTTTTGCTTCCCCTTCCATTCCAGCCTGCTGCTGATAAACTTTCACAGTACGACGGTTTGCTTGTCATGATAAAGGGAACTGTCAAAGTTTCAAGTAACGGGACTTACGTGCTTGCAGATGGAAAAGAGATCAAACTTCTTTCGATAGGTAAGATGCCAGGAGTTAGCGATGGTACAAATGTTTATGTTCAGGGTATCGTTGTAAATGACAATGGAAATTATGGCCTTGCCGCTACCAATTTTTACAGTGCAAATTCATATACACCGATCCTTGAGATGACAAATTTCAACTCACATCCAACCCTTTCCCAGCTCCTTTCGAACGTTCAGATTTACTTCAACCAGACGATCACATCCACAGGCATCGTTTCAGCCGTCGTAAGCGATTCTAATGCATACGTTTTTTCAAATGGTGTTGGAATGAGGATATACGGTCAGCATAATGGTATAAAACCCGGAGACATCGTTGAATTCTCAGGAAATTTCACATCTTACAATAAATCATTTGAGGTTGATACGACATCACTGAAAATTATTGGTAATACCTCTGCTCCAGCTCCGATCTTTATAAAGACCGGAGACTTCACCAAATATTCTGAAGTACTTGTCCAGGTAAGCGGTACCGTTTCAAAAGCAAAGGGAAGTATGTTTCAAGTGGATGATGGATCCGGCCCAGCGCTCATTTACATAACAAAAGGTAAACTTCCTGAAAATGGGAGCACGGTCACGGTCATTGGAATTCCTGCTCAATATAATTCATCTTACGAGATATACGCAATATCGGTTATGTAAAGCAGCATTGAAAAGAGGGAGGATCATCCTCCCTCTTGAATTTTTTTAGCCACTTCGATGATCTTCATAATCCGTCTGTGAACTACCGATTTTGATACCGGCGGATCGAGAATATTTCCAATCTCACGTAAAGAGAGCTCAGGATTTTTCATACGTAATATTGCAGTTTCACGCACTTGTGCGGGAAAATCATCAAGACCAAGGGCATTTTCAACTATCTTCACCGCTTCTATCTGTTTCCAACTTGCATTGCCGCTTCTTTTTGAATTTGCATCTATGAAATTCATGCTTCTTGTAACATCAGAATGTATTTTCTTAGAAGCCATTATAGAAGAGAAAAAATTTGCGGAGTCTGTTGCCTCGATAAGATTTAAAAATTCGTTTATCATTTCGCCATTTTTTATGTAAAATCTGTATCCGTATTTTATGTCAATTGTGGATCCAACAATCCCAAAAAAATCTTCAAATTTTTTCTTCATCCAGTTCAGAGGCTCGATCTGCTGATTATAAAATTCGAGATGGTGATACTTCATGGGATTCGCTATCGATCCGGATGCTATAAAAGCACCACGAACGAAGGCACTAAAGATCGTCGGATCAGAAAATTTATCATCTTTTATATGCCCGAGCAGATCAAGTCCGAGATCCTTGAGAAAATCTTCAACATTCTCTGCCGTGATCCTCATCGTGAAAATCTTTCCCATCTTCAATCTTTTTTGATTTTGGTACGTAATTGTTGTGTCATTAACATCAAAATTTTTTAAAAGCTGTTTTGCTCTTCTCATCGCTCCGGAATCTTTGAGTGTGAGCTCGAGATATGTTGTCTTTCCTATCTCGATAAATCCTTTGAATTTTATGAGACCGGCAAGTTCGGATTTTGATGAGATCTCATTTGTCTGAATATGATACAGTTCATTTTTCACATCAGAGGTGAATGACATTCCGCTCACCGATCATTTGCATGGCTACTCGACGTACGGCAATTGCGAGCAACTGTGGATCGTGTCTGACCTTTTCCTTGCCATCTGAAGGATCGACAATAATTCTAACCATACCGAAAGTTGATATTCTCATATTTCCATCTTTCCATTTAAGCGGGATAGAGCCTTCCATCTTATATCTTTTCAAAACCTCATGCGGGATCTTCTGTGAATTGACTATAACACGATCCATCTTAGATTTTAGATACTTTTCAATGACCTCAAGATGATCTTCGACGGACATTCCATCCGTTTCGCCTGGCTGGGTCATAAGATTTGCAACTAAGATCTTCGGTTTTAATTTCAATGCATCTGTTATGCCATCAACAAGGAGATTGGGAATTATACTTGTGAAAAGACTCCCTGGTCCGAGAACTATGATGTCGGCTTTAGAAATTTCATCCAGAACTTTCTCGAAAGCTTTAGCTTTTTTGCTTAAGCTGATCTCTGATATTTTCAATCCTTTCCCCGTTATATTGCTCTCTCCCATAACAATCTCTCCGCTTTCCATTCTGGCAACCAATTTAACAGATTCCTCCGTTACAGGCAAAACGAGCCCTTTCACTGCAAGTATTGAAGAGATATTCTCTATTGCCATCGGAAAACTACCGCTTAATTTTGTAAGGGCAGCTATTATCAAATTACCAAGGCTCTGACCTTTAAAACGCTCACCATCCGTAAACCTGTAAGCCATTATTTTAGCCATCAAAGATTCATCTTCAGCAAGAGCAATTATATTATTTCGAAGATCACCCGGCGGAAGTACACCGAGCTCCTCGCGAATGACTCCGGAACTTCCGCCATCGTCCATGACGGTGACAACGGCCACAACATCCACATCCGGAAAATTTTTGAGACCTTTCAGAAGCGTAGAAAGGCCCGTACCACCACCGAATGCCAGGATCTTCAATTTGATCACCTCTCGATGTCCCTGTGCGAAACGTTAACGGAGATCCTTTCTTTCAAAATACCAGAAATTTTATCAACCATATAAACCGATCTATGTCTCCCACCGCTGCATCCTATGGCAACATAAAGAAAATTTTTTCCTTCTTTCGAATAATTTTCAATTGCAAGCTCTATTACTTCGATGATCTTAGACATATAACATTTCACAACATCAAAATGCTCAAGATAATCAACGACCTCTGGATCTTTTCCCGTTTTCTCGCTGAGAGTCGCAACATAATAAGGATTGGGAAGAAAACGAGCGTCGAATATAAAATCTGCACTCAACGGGATTCCATATTTGAAACCGAAAGATTCTAAAAAAATGTGCAAAGTACGCTCGGATCTTCCTTCGGTTACATTTATGAGTTCGCTTCTGAGCTGATGGGCATTTATCAAAGAGGTGTCAATCACGTAATCTGAAATTTCTTTCATTTCCGAAAGTTGCTTTCTCTCCTCTTCGATAAGTTTTTCTATGCTCTGCTGGCGGCCTTCAGCAAGTGGATGACGCCTTCGTGTGAGATTATACCTGTTTATCAAAACATCGTTTTTTGTATCAAGGAAAACGAGCTTCACCGCCACTCCTTTAGACTTAAGACTCTCAATCACGGATCTCATCTCGCCAAGAGATTTTCCCGCCCTTACATCTATAACAGTCGCAATTTTCTTGCCTCCCGGGCTTGTAAAAGAAAGCATCTCTGCAAGAAGTCTTGGAGGAACATTATCCATGCAAAAATAACCTATGTCTTCCAGCGCCCCAAGAGCTGTCGTTTTTCCCGCACCGGACATTCCGGATATGATAAGCAGTTCAGTTGCCAAATCTCTTTCCCTGCTTCTCGACTTTTTGAGTCAGATCGGATATCTGCCTTTTTAAATTGATGTTTTCTCTTGTGAAGTTAAGGAGCATCATGAGGAAAGAGCGTTCGTATCCGTACTTTTCAACCTCCTGCGCATGTGATTCAAAAATGCTTTTGAGTTCGGTGATCGTTTCATCAACCTCATCTTGTGGATCTCCGGTTTCAAATTTATAAGTTTTACTTCCAAGTTCTAAAGTTACAGTTCTTTTCATAAATCTTGTCACACCCCTTTTTTCTCACTTCCATCTATAACAGTTTGTTCAAGTTTTTTCATAAGAGCCTCTACTCTTACACTTTGCTCGTGGATCAAAACCTTCAGATCTACATTCTCATTTTTAAGCCTCTCGATTTCAACATTTGATCGCTTGAGTTCCTCTCTAAGATCATTTCTTTCATCTATAATTTCATCTATGAGATTTTCAAGTTTTCTGAGAATATCTTCCATGTGATCCACCTCTTAGCACAATTTTACCAGATTTTCGATGAGAAATATCACAGTTCGGATAATACTGCTCAGAATATGCAACACTCGTCCTGATAAGTGATTTCATAATCATTTAATTTAAGATATTCGATAACTTTTAGAGGGGGCTGTGTAATCGTGTCAAAACCTGAATTGATAGCCGCCATGGCTATCTCATCTCTGAAATTACCTTTCGGGTACATGCAACCAAGATTCAATTCGCATCCGAATTTTTCTCTTGCATAGGCAAAAACAGATTTGATCTCTTCGATCTTGGGAGGCTGACATTTTTCAAAGATGGTAAAAGGCGTGGGTATAAAGACAAGAAAGACGACTTTTTTCAAATTATAACCTGATAAGATATCTATGGCAGTATACTCGTGATGAATCCTACCGCAATCAAGGCCCACCGTCACATGAGGATAAACTTTATCCGTGAACTTTAAAAGATTTTCAACCGACTTTGCATAATCACCGATTGTGGCTTTTAGATTGTAAACGTTGCTTATGACTTCATCATCCCCAACGAAATCTAAAGAGATTGCATCCGCAATTTGAGATATCCTTTCAGCTTCTTTTTCATCAACAAGACCCGTATGAAAGTTAAGCCTGAATCCTTTGCTTTTGAGTTTTTTTATTTCATCGACATGATTGAGCACAGGCACTTTCCCGTCCGAAGTTGATCCGCCACTTATAAGAAGACTTTTAACTTCGGACGGTATATCATCACTTTTAGATATCGGGATCATATTTGCGAGATAATGGCGGCCACAGTGCTTACAGTTGAGATAACAAACCGTTCCGGTCACACTGACCGAAACGGTTGATCTGAGTTCAACAACTTTTATCTTTTTCATTTCAAATTAGAAATGTCAACTTCTTTAAGATATTTTGCAGCCTCTTCAGGCGGTGTCGGGTTTATGTAAAATCCTGATCCCCATTCAAAGCCTGCGAGCTTGGTGAGCCTTGGCACAATTTCAAGATGCCAGTGGTAATATTCTTTGCCCTCTCCATGAGGAGTTCCTGTGTGTATCATGAAATTATACGGTGGATCGTCAAGGGCAATTTTCATCCTTAAGAGTATATCTTTAAGTATATGAGCAAAATCTTTCACGTGAATTTCATCTATATTACCAAAATCATACTCATGCTCTTTTGGAAGAATCCACGTCTCAAAAGGAGATCTTGAAGCATAAGGCTCGAAAGCAAGAAAATTCTCGTTTTCTTCCACAACTCTTATATTTTCCATCTTCTCTTCCTGAATTATGTCGCAGTAGATACATCTTTCCCTGAATCCGTAATACTCCTTTGAACCGTCAATTTCCTGGAGCACATGACTCGGTATCATAGGCGTCGCTATTATCTGGGAGTGCGAATGTTCAAGAGAAGCGCCGGCATCTGAACCGTAATTTTTAAAAATCAGAACGTACTTTATGTTTTGATTTTTAAAAATTGCCTTGTACCTTTCGACGTAAGCCCAGACCACCTCCTGAACCTGCTTGTAATCGATCGTCGCTAACGTTGCATTATGGTCAGGAGTTTCTATTATTATCTCATGTGCACCAAATCCTGTCATAGAGTCATAAATCCCGTGACCGAGACTCGCAAGCTCGATCTTTGGATCGAGTGCTGGAAATTTGTTAGGCACAACTCTTATCCACCATCCAGGTGTATCCGGCTTCGTATTTGCCGGCCTGAACGCCATTATCTCGGGCGGTGTTGTGGCTTCATTACCAGAATCAAAAGGGCAAAACTTTGACGTCTTTTCAACCTGAGGTTTTGCAAAATCATGAGGCCTCTTTGCGCGTTCGGTTGATATTATGACCCAGCTTCTCGTTATTATGTCTTTTCTGAGTTCTGGCATCTTTTCACCTTGCTTTCGAAAGCTCGTAAATTTTTATGTACTCGGCTGCAGATCTTTCCCATGAAAGATCTTCGTTCATGGCATTTTTTATGAGTTTAGATATCGAATCATCATCCCTGTAATAATAAAGTGCTTTCATCATAGCTTTTAAAAGATAAGCTGAATCGTATTCTCTGAATCCAAAACCGTTTCCTCTGTTACCGTCAAATTCTTTTACGGTATCGGCAAGACCACCTGTGTATCTGACTATTGGAATTGTCCCGTACCTCAAGCTGTACATCTGACCGAGCCCGCATGGTTCGTACCTTGAGGGCATCAAGAAGAAATCGCAACCTGCGTATATACGCTGCGCAAGGTTGATATCAAATCCTATTTTGACGGCCACTTTACCGGGAAATGCCTTTGCAAGATCCGAGAAGGCCTTTTCGTATTTTGGCTCTCCAGTACCCAAAAGTACAAACTGAATATCGCATGATGCAACAGCATATTTCATAACATCATCGACAAGATCGAGTCCCTTCTGATCGAAGAGCCTGCTTATCAGCCCTATGACAGGCGTTTTGGAATTAGCCGGAAGACCCATCTCTTTTTGAAGTGCCTCTTTATCTTTTCTTTTTCCGCTAAGATCGCTTAGATCAAAATGAAATGGTATACGCTTATCAGTTTTTGGATCATTGTCTTCGTAATCTATGCCATTGAGAACGCCGTAAAGCACGTCTCTTTTTGTCTGCAAAACACCTTCAAGCTTTTCCCCGTACTGAGGCGTTGTTATCTCTTCAGCATACGTCGGACTTACCGTGTTAACTATGTTAGAAAAAAGGATTCCGCCTTTCATAAAATTCATTTTTCCATAGAATTCGAGACCATCAATGCTGTAAAGATAATCTGGGAGCCTCGCAAAGTTCATGTAAGATCTGTCAAAAACTCCTTGATATCCAAGATTGTGAATTGTATAAATAGTAGATGTACCTGAGAATGCCTGATCATCTCTATAAACCGATTTGAGATAGACGGGCAAAAGGCCTGTTTGCCAGTCGTTGACATGAATGGTATCAAAATAAAGGTTCAAACGTTTTATCGATTCAATTACAGCTTTCGTGAAAAAAATAGCCTGTTGCCCGCCATCCGGTGCTCCGTAAACTTCTTCTGAAGAAAAATAATAATCGTTCGAAATGAGGTAAACTGGTATATCTGTCCCCGGAAGGTTAGTCTCGTAAAGTTCGGCTTTTTCACTCGATTCAAGACCAACATCAAATGAATCTGAAATCTTTTTCACGTTCAAATTGAATTTCTCGATATTTTTTTTCACAACCTTATGAAAAGGCATGAAAATTGAAACATCTACACCCTTCTTTTTCAAAGCCTTCGGCAGGGAGCCAGCGACATCCGCCAGACCGCCGACTTTGGCAAGAGGGTAAACTTCAAAAGAAACCAAAGCTACTCTCATTGTATAGTCCTCCATTTCATATTTTTTCTTCCTTTATTATCGATCTATAAGTTACATCGTTGACATCTAAAATTCTCGACAATTCCTTTACATTCTTCCCTTCGACTCTTATAACAACGACTCTCTGACCGATCTGTTCGGCAGGATAAAGAAGCATAGAAAGAACATTCATCGAATGAAGATAGAGGATATCAAGCACATGTTTAAGCGAACCTGGCGTATCGTTTAATTCTACTTCAAGTCTTATTCCGCCCTCACCAAAACCGGCCATCTGTGTGAAGGCATCAAGAATATCGAAAAGAGAAAGGGCGCCAACGACCTTACCGTCCGACACGACAGGGAGGATCTCAAGATCGGATTCAAGAAAAAAAACGGCCGCTTCATCAAGAGTATCCTGCGGATCCAGTGTGTAAAAAAGATCGTGAATATATTCTTTGATAGAAAGATCGTCTTCCATACCAAGCAATTCATCGGCTTTTACCATTCCTAAGAATTTCTCATCAGAACAAACAATCCCACAGCTTGATCCATGTTCTCTCAATATTTTTTTGACTTCTCCGATCTTTGAACCTTCATCAATTTTAGCAAATGATTTTTTCATCCAGCCTTCAACAAGCATCATGCTCTCTCCTTTCTAACAAGAAGATCATACAACAAAAAGACTCAAAAACAAAAATGACAGAGCAAATTGCAGGAAGAAGGCGTGAAATACTGGAAAATGGACGTAATCGATTCCATTCAGCGAAAACGCTCAATCTTCACGGAAAATAGGCTTCTCAAGCAGATAAAAAATTACAAAGATCGATACGGTAAGGATCGAACCAAGGGCCTGGGCTTCAGGAACATGCATCGAAGAAAAAAGTTTGTAAGCACTCACAGAAATCGTTGGAAACTCCGAATTGTAAAGTACAAGTGTTGCTCCCATCTCACCCATGGCTATCGCAAAAGAGAAGAAAAAAGTTGAGATAATTTGGGGCTTAAGAATTGGCATTCTTACCATCAGCGTTTTCTGGAACCAGTTTGCACCATCCATCGAGGCAGCTTCATCGACCTCGAGCGGGAACCTATCCCATCCAGCAAGTAAAGTTTGCAATCCTATTGGAAACGAGAGCACTGTATATATCAAAATGATCGAAACTGGAAAAGGAATAGATATATAATTTTGTAACACTACATATCCGAAAGCAATCGTAACGGATGATATCGCAAGCGATGATGTGAAAAGTGCATCAAAAAAGGGTAATTTTAATTTTTGAATAGCATGGGCCGATGTGATCGAAAGAAAAACGTTAATCGTCGCGCTTGCAGTTGAAAAAACGGCCGTCCACAGAATTGCAAAGATCGTTGAATTCCCTATGTAAGCATCCATATCACCAGAAAAGAGCTTTGCAAACCATTCAAGCGTGAATGTTGATTTCTGAAAATTCCAGAAGCCTGAGAAGATCTGTGAAAACATGGGGCCAAAGATAAACAACACGATCGCAAAGATGTACACAAAACCCCATGCAGGAAATTTATAATACTTTTTCGAAATTTCCTGGGAAAAAACTCCTGAGGATCTCCTTAAAAATGCAAAAAGCGCAGAAAATGCTCCTACAAATAAAACTTGAATAATCGTAAGTACCATCGCACCGCGAAAATCAAGGAGTGTTCTCAAATACATGTATATCTGGACTTCGAAAGTTGAAAATTGAGCTCCGCCAAGTACCAGTACAACGGCAAAGGACGTAAAACAATAGATCAAAGTAAGGAGACCTGCTGCAGCTATCGATGGGATGAGAATGGGAAGATCTATTAAAATAAAACTCTTGAATTTGGACGCTCCATCAATTCTTGCTGACTCAGAATAAACAGGATCAAGCGTTGAGATAGCACCGCCTACTATTATCATCGTTAACGGAAAATTGTAAAAGGCATTTCCCATAACTATTGCGAGAAGCGTGAAAAGAGGTTCAAACCTCACGTGAAAGAGTGGCCATAAAAAATAAGAATTTAGAATCCCGCTATGGCCGAAAAAAGTTATAAATCCGAGTGTCATAGAAATAGCCGGCATAACAAAAGGAACAGTTGAAAGGGCTGTAAAGATGCTTTTGAATTTGAACTTTGTCCGTCCGATAAGATAAGCCCCCGGCAGGCCTATAACCATAGCTAACAACGTGGACAGAACTGCCTGATAAAGCGTGAATTCAAGTATATGAATATTCAAAGAAGTGAAAATGGACATTTTACCTCCGATCTCAAATGCATAGATCACAAGCATCACGATCGGAATAAGATAGGCGCTTGCCATAAAAATCGTGGCAGGCATCAACTCAAAAAAAGCTTTCTTTCTCATTTAATTATTATTGAGCTCCATTCATTTATCCATGTTGAAAGGTTTTTAGATATATCCTCCATCGAAACACTTACATTTGAAGTTATCTTCGGTGAGTGATCCGTGAAGACCTGAGGTAGCGGGACATCAGTCACTGGATACATCCACTGATTTAACGGCACAGCCATTTGAAAATCCTTTGAAAGCATAAAATTCATGAAATTTTGTGCAAGTTTTAAATGTTTCGTTCCGTTGACTATACCTGCATATTCGACCATTACGTACGCTTTGCCATCTGGTACAACAACGCCTATGTCAGATCCCTTGTAATAATAATAGTTATAAGCCTCATCCGTGGCGAAACTCACCATCATCTTTGCCTCCCCATTTTCGAGCATCTGAAAGGCACTGTCCCATCCGCTCGTAACTGTTTTTATCGTACCTGTCAGTTTCTGCCAGTAATTCTGCCAATCATTTCCGTAAATGCCTATCGTCCAGAGGAGAAAATCAAGGCCAGTTGTGGACGTTCTCGGATCCTCTATGACAAGCGAGTGTGCGTATTGAGAATCGAGAAGTTCCTCGAAAGTCTTTGGAGGATTTTTAACACTTTTAAGGTTGTAGTCTATAGCGAGTGTGCCGTAATCAAACGGGATCACGCGATATTGGGGATCTATGAGAAAAGCAGAGTTCACAACACTTGCTATATCCGTAGGTTTGTATGGGACGAACAGATCTTCCTTCAAAACTTGCGGTACCTGACTTTGAGACAGACCTATGACAACATCTGCCTTTGCATTGGACTTTTCAAGAATAAGCCGTGCCACAAGGTCACCGCTTCCGATCGAGACGAAATTGATCTTGCAATCGTAAGCCTTTTCAAACACAGGAGCTATTTCTTTGCCTATGCCTGAGACGAAACTGCTGTAAGTGTAAACCGTCAGCGTTTCAGCTGCAAAAATTGCCGTTGCAAGGAGCGCAAATACCATACCAAAAGCTAAAATCTTCTTCATACGATCACCTCCAAAAATTAAAGCCGCTCCAAAACCGGAAACGGCTGTCAAATTCACCTTATTTCCCTTCGCCGGCATTATCCGGATCAGGTTCAAAGGGTCGAAGCTTCAAGCTTCCTCTCAGCCAGTTAACTGGCTCCCCGTTTCGTTAAAATATTATACCATCTTTTTACGTTTCAAAAACTTTCCAAAAGCGAAAAGCAAAATTCCGAGTGCGATCATCACGAGCATAGATTTCCAGAATGCGCTGAATGCTATGGTGTAAGCGTTCGATTCACCCTGAAGCACGGCCTGAAGCAGGAAGGTTCCAGCAACGGCTGATGCGATCTGTCCAGCCGCATTGGCAGATAGTGCGGATGGAAGCAGAAAAGTTTTGGGACTCTTTTTTTGGGTGTAATTGTGAACAACCCTTGATGCCATCGGGAAGGCACTGTTTCCTGCAGCTCCGATTGCTGGATTGAAAGACTTATCGAAAAAATGGACAACCTTTCCTGCGAGTACACCGAATGAAAGGTTAAGTATGAAGGCCACGATTCCAAGTGAAAAGATCATGAGCGTATCTAATCTGAAGAAAAGACTCGCTGACATGTTTGAACCTATCAGCATTCCTATGAAGATCGTTGAGATCATCGCAAGTTCTTTTTCAGCTGTTTCTCTAAGCTTCGGAGTTTCACCGTTAGTTCTCAAAAAATTTCCGAACATCAAAAAACCGATAAGAGGTAATGCTATCGGCGCTAAAAAACCAACAAGTAAGATCAAAGCAAATGGAAAGATCATAAGTGTACTCTTTGAAAGAGTGCTATTCGATCTTGTAACGGCCGAGATCTCATTTTTCGTTACAAATATTTTCAAGATCGGAGGTATGAGCAGGGGTATGATCGATACATACGTGTAAGCTGCAAGCGACACCGGGGCAACAAGCTCCGGCTTGAGCATGGATGTAACGTATATAGATGTCGGTCCGTCGGCAGTTCCAATTGACGCTATCGATGCGGCCGATCTTATGTCAAAGCCTAAATAGCTTGCCCCTAAAAAAGTCAAAAATATACCAACCTGAGAAAATGCGCCTATTATCGTATACAGAGGGTTTGAAATGAGAAGATTGAAATCCATCATGGCACCGATCGAAATGAAGATAAGCAATGGCAACAGCTCGGACCCTATGAGCAGATGGAAAAGATCTGTCATCAAGCCGTTTTGACCTACCAATGGATTTCCGGGTATATTTGACAAAAATATAAAAAAGCCTATCGGCACAAGCAACAAAGGCTCAAGCTTGAATTTAATTGATAAAAAGATCAGTGTGACACCAAAGACTAACATAAAAACCCACATTTAAATACCCCCGTTTCTAATTTAAAGCCTCTTAAGAATTATAACATTCTCATCTCTCACACTAACGCCGGATCTCCTTTTGCTTTTGCACACTACCTTACATAAGATTTAGCGATTCACTTTCTACGCCGCCCTTCTGTAGTCAATTGCAAAAAGATCGTGCTCCGAGATTGAAGTTGTGTAAATCGAACACACCTGCCAAAAGTAGCCAAATTGGCTAAAATAGCTCAAAATTCAAACAAAAAGAGGAGTTAATCGTTTATCTCCTCTTGAATCTTCATTTTGCTCTAAATATCTTTCGATATCTTCGATTATCTATACTTTTATTTTTTTTTACCTTTAACTACGCGCCGCGCGCTTATCCTTTGTTCAATACCAATTAGACATTCTCAATTCTTTTTTACCAGTACTTGACGATGACACCTGATGCCCCTACTGTAGTACCTGTCGCTACAACTCCAGACCACACATTAGTAACCGCCTTAGCAAGTGACTGACTACCAGTATCGTATTTAACCCAGAAAGTAGTAGTGGTGCCAGATAATGAATTAGGCGTAATTGAATAACCAGATAAATTTCCAGAAACACTACCACTTGTTGCCAACGTAGTAGTAGATGGTAAAGTATGTTCCGAATATGCATACTGTTGCACCTGTGTTACAAGTGATCGTAAATTCTCTGCTATCCTTGTTGCATTTGCATGATTTATCGCATTTATCGCTACCGGCACGAGTGCACCCATCAAAGCGGCGATGACGGCCATAACTATAAGAAGTTCAACAAGAGTGAAACCTTTTCTATTTTTCATCATACATTTGTACCTCCTTTATCCACACTTTAAAATATCTGTAAAAAGTCTAACATATATTCTGTAAAGATTAAGCAATAAAACGACAACTAATATATGAATAAATTATTAACCATTGTTAAATCAAGCACAGTCCTTTAGCTTTGTTTTTAATTTTACATTATCAATTGTCAATTCTTCAATAGCAATTTTTTATGTCAAAATCGTAAAGAACTTTGAGAGTTATTTAACATTAATTTACGAATTGCTTAATATTATTTACATAAAAATTTGAGAGAATTTCAATGGTGATCGTTTATGAGAAAGGGGTATATTCTTGAAGCAGCATTAATCCTTCTGGTAGCCGTTATGATTTTTGTATCGGCCATAATTTCGTTTGTTTCAAATACCTCAATGCTAAGAGTCTCAAAAGAAAAACTTGCCATTGCTTCAAACGATGCGATGGATGGCCTTCAAATGGGCACATCCTACATTGCACATTTCGCAAATTCAATTGGAGGTTTTAATCTAAATTTCAACGGTAGCAGCGCAGTTTCATTTTTTTCAATTTCGTGGCTTCAGACAAATTCTTCAAACAACTTTTTTAACGCAATTTATTCATCAACAGATGGTGCTGGATGGAAGGTAGCGCTTTCGACTCTTGCTACGAATTCAAATGTCATTTATTTGAATAAAATTCCAGCAGTTCAAAGTTTCTTTCAGACGCTCAGCGCTTCAGGAGTGTTTACTTCAACACCTGACGTCGTCATAATTCAAACAAAAGTGGGCGGATACATCAACAATTCGAGATACTTCGTCGTATCAAGGGCAAAGGTAGGTGGCTCAGTCGCTTACGCTTCGGGATTTGTCGTGGCAAATGGTTTGAACAGATACGTATACTTCACGCAATCAGAACCTCCATATGCCCCTCCATTTAATAACGTTACTTTTATGACGGGAGATACTGTTGATGGCCCAGTAAGAACAAATGGCACGCTTGTAACGCTTGGAAGTCCTGATTTTAAGTCTTACGTGCAATACGGCGGACTTTACAAAGTTTCTGGGACTCCAAACTTTGAAAGCGGCTCATCTCAGTTAAGCCAATCTGATATAAATTCCATGAACATGTCGT
>JAVRKU010000031.1:0-5982 GCA_031962125.1 Mesoaciditogaceae bacterium
GATAGAGTATGACATGCAATTTTGCAAAGATGATTCACAGTACGAAACGTTCAAAGATGGCTTTTGGGGACTGTCAGCATGTGATGGGCCAAATGGTTATAGGGCTTACGGTGCTGTCTTTGGCGGAACTGATGGAACAGTTGCACCTTACGCGATGATAGGATCACTTCCCTTTACGCCTAACAGATCAAAAGAGGCCATCTTGAAAATGTGGACTTTGAAAAATGAACTGTACGGCCGTTACGGTTTTGTTGATGCTTTTAACATAGATCAAAACTGGCGTGATTTAGATTACATCGGAATAGATGTAGGAACAGAGGTATTAATGACAGAAAATTATTACACGGGTATGGTATGGAAGTACTTCATGCAGGTTCCGTATGTTCAGAAGGCACTCGATCTGATTGGAGCAAAACATCTTTCAACTCCAGCAACGGCTACAACACAGATAGCTACGTCCGTATCAACAGGTCAATCGATCGGGTACAGCATTGTTGAAAATTTCTCAAGCCCCTACGGTAAGTATGGTCTTGGAGCTTGGACTGGTGGTACATCGCTCGCTACCGATGCAAATGTGCAGATAATTTCAGATTCTGAATTCGGTCATGTATTTGAAATCTATTTCGACGTTGATATTCCTGGATCATACAACGGTGCATGGCTTAATCTGGCAAACATCAATCTTAATCAAACCCTTGATACCTCTAAATATTCAAAAATTATTTTCTTCGTAAAAAGCGATTCAGCCACGCCGATGAATTTTAAAATAGAGTTAAAAAGTCCGAATAATGGTTCTGAATATTTTTACGTCAAAGGCATAGGTCAGAAATGGGCGGAAGTTGTTGTTCCTTTCAAAGAATTCAAAAAATATTTGTGGACGAATCCGACTGACTTCTCACATCTTACGCAAATGACTTTTGTATTTGAAAATAACCTTGATGTTGTGGATTCCGGTCATGTATACATTGCAGACGTTGGATTTGAAAAGTAAATTTTGTTAAAAAAGCCGGCTATGTGTCGGCTTTTTTTATGTCAAATTTCACCATTATGGTAAAATAATTCAGGTGATGATATGAAAAAATATCTGATTATTTTTTTAATTTTGCCTGTTTCCGTTATCGTTTTGGGTATTAAAACAGATCTCTGGGCTGGTAGTATTTTGGGCGGATATGGTGCGGAGATCGTTGAAAAAGCAATCTCTCCTTTTTATCTTTCAGAAAGTCTTTCGATTGCTCCGGACGCCGGAGTTATTTCTCTGAATCAGGGAGTAGGGAGTGATTTTACCCTCTCGTTGCTGTGGTTCTCTTTAGACTTCCGTGCGGGCCTTGCAGGGTCACTTTTATTATTTAAAGGTGGCAGTGCTGCTCTTTTATGGATCGATCTCAAAAGCAGCCTTCTATTTTCAAATTTTGGTATCTTTGGTGGAGTAGCTTATGAGATCGCTGGTTTCAATGCAGCACAGATAACCTCGAGCCCGAATTTATGGGTTCCGGAATTCGGAATCGGATATACATGGTAGATACAATAGTTGCGATCTCAACACCACCTGGGAGATCGGCTATCGGCATCGTAAGGCTTAGTGGGCCTCAATCATTTGAGATAGCACAAAAACATATGAAAGTGAAGATCGAACCAAGATATGCAATTCATAGCAATTTTAATGTTGACGGACAAATGCTTGATGATGTTATATCGATCTTTTACAGAACACCGCATACATATACTGGAGAAGATATGGTTGAAATTTCTTTTCATGGAAATTATCTGATCCTTTCAACAGCTTTGAAGGCCCTTATCGATTCAGGTGCCAGAATGGCAGACAGGGGAGAGTTTACGAAACGCGCATTTTTAAATGGAAAAATAGATCTTACAGAGGCTGAAGCGGTCGAAGAATTCATAGATTCGTCGAGCATAGCGGGTATTCTAAATGTTAGAAAGGTTATGAATGGTGCCCTTAAAGCATCCGTAGATGAAATAAGAGATGAATTGCTGAGAATCTCTTCTGAAATAGAGGTTAGAATAGATTATCCAGAAGAATTTGAAAATGAAAGAGAATTTGATTTTGATCTCACAAAGACTTTAAATAAATTGAAGAATATGCTGTCAACCTACGATCCAGCAAGAAAAGCAATAGAAGGGATAAGAATAGCGCTTTTTGGTGCAACTAATGTTGGTAAATCATCACTTTTGAATGCACTCGTTGGAGAAGAACGGGCTATCGTTACCCAGATACCCGGAACAACGCGTGACACGATTGAAGTCGAGACATTTATAAATGACTTGAAGGTCAGAGTTATCGACACAGCTGGGATAAGAGAAACGAATGATGAGGTAGAAAAGATCGGTGTTCAAAGAGCTATAAAAGCTGTGAAAAATGCAGATATAAAGGTTTATGTCCTTGATGCAACACGGGATGACGCTAAAGTTGTAGATATAGATCATGACATAATCGTCTTGAACAAAGTTGATCTAATTCAAAGGGATTTTGAAGATGTTATAAAAGTTTCGGCTAAAACAGGATATGGAATAAATGAATTGAAAGAAAGGATAGAAAAACGCGCAAGAGCCAGCATAGAAAAGCTTAATTCATCGGATTCAGTATTGATAGCTGAAAGACAGTATGGGCTTGTTAAAAAGTGCTTTGAAGAACTTGAAGAAGCGATGGAGGCGAAATTTTATGGATATTCGATCGATATGATCTCTATAAATATTCGAAATGCGGTAGAGCAACTGGATCTTTTAACTGGCAGAGTTTACGTGGATGATCTTTTAGATAGAATATTTTCTAATTTTTGCGTTGGAAAATAAATGCGAAGGAGAATATAAAATGGATGTAAGAACACGTTTTGCACCAAGCCCGACAGGTTATCTCCACGTGGGTGGAGCAAGAACGGCTCTTTTTTCTTTCCTTTATGCCCGCAGGCACGGTGGCAAATTCATACTCAGAATTGAGGATACAGATGTTGAAAGATCTGAAAGTTCATTTGAAGAGGGACTTATTTCGGATCTCAAATGGCTTGATATAAATTGGGAAGAAGGGCCAGATGTAGGGGGTCCGTATGGTCCTTACAGGCAGAGCGACAGATTTGATATATACAGATCTTATGCTCAAAAGCTTATGGATGAAGGTAAAGCTTATCCTGTTTATGCAGAGCAGGAAGACATAGAGAAATTGAGGGAGAATATCCTTGCGAAATCGCAAACACCGCATTATACGAGAGAAATGCTTGAAGGTCTTGTAAGCCCTCAAAAAATTGAAGAATATGTGGCGGCAGGCAAAAAACCAGCGATATACTTTTCAATGCCAAGAAAAGAATGGATTCTTCACGATCTCGTGAAGGGAGATGTGAGATTCACCGAAGAGTCCACCGGTGATTTTGCTATCATGAGATCCAGTGATCTTCCAACTTATAATTTTGCTGTCGTGATTGATGATGCTCTGATGAATATTACACACGTGATCCGTGGAGATGATCATCTCTCAAACACTGTGAAACAGTTAGCCCTCTATGAGGCTTTTGGTTTTGAATTGCCTCAATTTGCTCATCTTTCTACGATTCTCGGTCCGGATAGAACAAGGTTGAGCAAACGTCACGGTTCTACCTCTGTGGGTGAGTACAGAAAAAGAGGATATCTTCCAGAGGCTTTGGTAAATTATCTTACACTCCTTGGATGGTCACATCCAGATCAAAAAGAGATAATGGCTCTTGAAGAAATGGAAAAACTTTTTGATCTTGACAGGGTTTCGACAAATCCGGCCGTTTATGATGAAAAAAAACTGACGTGGATGAACGGTCATTACATACGTGAAACAAATGACGAAAAACTTTATGAACTTTCAAAGCCATTCATAGTTCCGGCTCTTTTCTCCGAAGAAGATTATCTTTCTAACAAAAAGTGGATAATGAAAGCCATTTCAACAGTTAAAATGGATATTGAAGATCTTTCTCAATTACCTGATAAACTCAGTGTATATTTCACGGAACCGGTAATCGATCATGAATTTTTCAAATCTATGGAAAAATCAAGTTTAATTCAGACTTTTAAGATGCTTGTTGATCTTTACGAATCAACAGATGAATGGAATATTGAGAGTATAGCATTTGCTACAAAAAAGACTGTAAAAGATTCAAAGGTTAAAGCGTCTGAGTTTTACCATCCGTTGAGAAGGATTCTTACAGGTAGAGAATCCGGCCCGGATCTTGTCGATCTAATCTTTCTCATAGGAAGGGAAAATACGATATCGCGTTTGAAAAAATTTTTGGAGGGGTAAATGATAAGAATATATAACACGTTAAGCGGTCAAAAAGAAGAATTTGTACCGTTAGAAGAAGGAAAAGTTAAAATGTACGTGTGCGGGCCGACAGTTTATAATCTTATTCATGTTGGTAATGCAAGGCCGGCCGCGGTATTTGACGCGTTCAGAAAGTATTTAGAATACAGGGGATATTCAGTCATTTTTGTTCAAAATTTCACGGACATAGATGATAAGATAATAAAAGAGGCAAATTTGGAAGGAGTCGATCCAAAAGTCATAGGAGATAGATATATTTCGGAGTATTTTAAAGATACCTGTGCGCTTGGAATACAGCCTGCAACTTACCATCCAAGAACGACGAATTTCATTGATGAAATAAAAGAGTTTATCGTGAAGCTTGAGCAGAAAGGCTTTGCTTATAGAAGAAAAGATGATGTTTATTTTGACGTCAGCTCTTTTCCAGCTTATGGAGCACTTTCTCACAGAAATCCTTCTGATATGCGATCGGGAACGAGAGTGGAGATCAACGAAAACAAAGATGATCCGCTTGACTTCGTCCTCTGGAAGGGTTCAAAGCCTAAAGAACCAAAATGGTCAAGTCCTTGGGGAGATGGAAGGCCAGGCTGGCACATAGAATGCTCCTCAATGTCAACGAAACTTCTAGGAGAGACCTTTGATATTCATGCTGGAGGTAACGATCTGATCTTTCCACATCACGAAGACGAAAAAGCACAATCTGAAGCCCTCACGGGGAAGAAATGGGTAAACTATTGGATGCATAACGGAATGATCTCTGTAAAAGAAGAAAAGATGTCTAAATCAATTGGAAATATTTTTACAGTCAGAGAGGCTTTGAAAGTCTATGGACGGAATGCTTTAAGAATGTATCTTTTCTCCAAACATTACAGAAGTCCGATAGAATTTTCTTCCGATAGAATGGAAGAATCGAGATCAGCGTACTCGAGACTTGCACGTGCGATGGAGGAAATTGAGAAAAAAATTGGGAACGATCAAAAGGTCTTAAATGATCTTTTCATGGATGATCAAAGAGCGAAGATGATCGAAGTTTTAGATGATGATTTCAACACACCACAGGGTCTTTCCATAATTTTTGATCTTATCAGGGATGTTCTCTCAGATCAAAATATCGAGAAGATGAAAATGGTAAGATCTTTGATCTTCGAATGGAATTATTTTTTTGGCTTTGATTTCGAACCCGAACGCAAAAGTGCGGATGGTTTTATCGAATTCGAATTAAATCTAAGAAATGAGGCAAGAGAAAGAAAAGATTACGCTCAGGCGGATGCGATAAGAGATCATCTCAATGAACTTGGAATTGATATCATGGATTCTCCTGACGGAACTCAATGGCGGTGGAAGTAGCATTAATTTACGTTTTTTTAATTTTTTCTATCGCTTCTTCAACTTCTTTAGCGCCACGGGCATAAAATTTTTCTTCATCAGGAGCAAGCTCTTTGAGCAGTCTTAAAAATTCTCCTGCATGCACTCTTTCTTCGTTAGCTATGTCTTCGAGGACATCTCTTGCGAGTTCATTATCAGTAGAATCACGGAGCTGCATGTAAAACTGTACCGCTTCGTACTCTGCTGCGATCATGAAACGGACTGCTCTTACAAGTTCTTCATGTGTGAGTTTCTTTCCATTTGCAAGACCCGAAAATGAATTTTCAAAACTCGGCATTTCTACCACCTCCATCAGTATTCAA
>JAVRKU010000031.1:6082-15720 GCA_031962125.1 Mesoaciditogaceae bacterium
CTTGTTGCCATCTGCACTCCATTGGCTCCCAACTGTATGAATTTATAAATATCGGCCCCCGTAAATATACCACCTGCCGCAATTACGGGTATACTTTTACCATAGCGTTGCTCGTAAGTTTTTATCACGGCAATTACATCGGGAAAGATCTTTTCTAACGCATAATTTGGATCATCGATTTGATTTTTTTTAAATCCGAGATGTCCGCCAGCCATAGGTCCCTCAACAACCACAGCATCAGGAATCAAATTATAATGTTTTGCCCAGTAGCCGAAGATGACCTCAGTGGCTTTTCCGGAAGAAACAATGGTAACAAATTTTGTTCTATTCTTTCCAGTTTTATCTTCCAAGATTCTTTCCGGGATTTTAAGAGGGAGACCTGCTCCTGAAATGATGAGATCGGCACCTTCATCTACCGCAACGGCAAGATGCTCATCGTAATCTGAAAGGGCTACCATTATGTTTACTCCAATGATACCATCCGTCATCTCTTTTGCTTTTCTTATCTCTTTTCTAAGCGCTCTTGTATTTGCTTCTCTGAAATTTTTAGCAAAATCAGGTTCTAACATACCAATTGCCGCAGATGAAATAACTCCGATGGCTCCTTCATTTGCAACGGCAGATGCTAAACCTGACAAAGAGATACCCACACCCATACCGCCTTGGATGATCGGTACTTGTACTTCTAAATCACCTATTTTCAGTCCTGGCATTTTACCCGTATATCTTCAACTCCTTACTTTACTTAGCATTAATAATTCTGAATTATTGTTATCAATCTTAAAATGATTTTATCATAAAAATATAAGATTCCGGCAAATCATGCACACTTCAAGGTGAGGTACGTTGGATAGCACGTATACAGGCTATTGACTTTTTAATTTTTTGTGTTATAATTTTGACAACGAATTGATACACATTTTTGGGATAAGGGGTAAGGGGAATTAAGAAGGACAAAAGTGAAAAAGAACGCAGGAGGTCCATCATATGATGGACTTCTTTTTTGTGGTAAAATATTTTGCGGAGGAAGAGATGAAGCCGGAAAATATTGAAACATCTTTGAGATATTTCGAAGAAAATCTTAAAAATTGCACGATGTGTGCACGCAATTGCAGGATAAATCGTTATGAAAAGAAGGGTATCTGTGGCCAGCGGGCAAATGTAAAGATCACGAATGCTGTTTTGCATTTTGGAGAGGAACCTCCTCTTGTAGAAAATGGAGGGGCAGGCGCCGTTTTTTTCTCGGGATGTGGTATGCGTTGCGTTTACTGTCAGAACTTTGGCTTCAGCCAGCTCAACGTGGGAAAAGAAGTAAATCCCGAAGAACTTGGCGAAATTTTTTTAAAACTTCAAAGATCAGGTGCTCGTACGCTTGACCTCGTCACGCCGGAACCGCACCTTTATTCGATAATTAAAGCTCTGCTCTACGCTTCGGAAGAAGGTCTCAATCTGCCTGTTGTTTTCAACACATCAAGTTATGTAAATATCAGTACGCTTGAAAAATTAGATGGTATTATTGATATATACCTTGCAGATATACGCTATACAGATGATAAGATCGGCAAAAAATATTCTCTTGTACCTGATTACTGGACGGTTGCAAAAAAAGCTCTTCGCGAGATGTATAGACAAGTCGGGCCTTTCGATGAAGAACGGATGAAGGGTCTCATAGTGAGACATCTAATACTTCCAAACGGAATGGCAGGAACGGATGAAGCATTGAAATTCATCTCAGAGGAACTTTCTACATCCGTTCCCGTTTCTTTGATGTCACAGTATTTTCCAGTTTATAAGGCTCTGAAGATACCTGAAATGAATAGAAAAGTTAGCGATGAGGAATATACGTATGTAATGGAGATCGTTGAAAGGTATAACCTGAAAGGGTGGTACCAGCCGCTCCATGAAAAAATGAAAGGGGTTTATGCAAAATCTATCGAGAGGTGATAAGCATGTTCAAGCATTTCAATCCAGTTGAATTACATTTCGGAGAAGATGCAATAAAAAGTGTCAATTTTTCAAAATATGGTAAAAAAGCATTGATAGTCACTGGAAGTGGTGGATCGGCAAAAAAGAGCGGAGTCTTCGGTGATCTGATAGATTTACTTGGTTCAAAACACATAGCACATGAGATCTTCAATGAGGTCGAAGAAAATCCATCTTTTTCAACTGTGGATAGGGGATCTGAATTTTTCAGATCGACAGAATGTGACTTCGTCATTGGTGTTGGTGGTGGTAGTCCGATGGATGTTGCAAAGGCCATCTCCGCATCGGCAAAGATGAAAAAGCGTGTTGCGGATCTTTACACGGTAAAAGATGAAATAACATGTTATCCGGTCATAGAGATCGCAACGACATCCGGGACTGGAAGCGAGGTCACGCAGTATGCGGTTCTTACATCCCCCGATGATAAGAAAGTTGGCCTGAGAACGGATAAACTCTTTCCAACAGTTGCGATAGTTGACCCTAGGTACACGTTAAGCGTTCCTGGCGATCTTACAATATCAACGGGACTTGATGCTTTATCTCAGCTTGTAGAAGGTATCATCTCGAAAATATCAACGCCGCTGATGGACATCATCGCCGTACGTGGCATAGAACTTATGAAAGAATCTCTACCGGCTGTCATAAAAGAACCGGGTAATCTTTATCACAGAACACAGGTTGCGATGGCTTCGAACATCTCAGGAATTGTGATCTCACAAACTGGAACAACGATAGTACATGCACTTGGCTATCCAATAACCGCACACATAGGCATGCGTCACGGCCTTGCAAACATGATGACCATATGTCAGATACTCAAGGAAACCGAAAGATTCGCTCCTGAAAGAGTTAAATTTGCCACGGGACCTTTTGGTGGAGTCAGAGGTATCTGTGATTTTATAGATTCCATATATCCAAAACCGAAACTGAAATTGAAAGAAAAAGATGCAGAATTCTTTGCAAAAGAGATAGATCTGAAAGCCGGTCAGATTTTAAACACACCGGGCAAGTATGATTTTGAATTTGTGAAAGCCATCTATATGTCCATATAAAAAGATCAAAATTAGGAGGAAGCATATGGAAGGAAGGATCTCAGATCATCCTATTCTTAGTTTTACAAGAAAGCAGAAGGTAAAATTTTACTTTGAAGGTAAAGAGATAGAAGCCTACGAAGGAGAAAATGTTGCCGCAGCATTACATGCTGCAGGTATAAGAGTTCTCAGATATACACCGGTAAATGAAAGGCCGGCAGGTTTTTTCTGTGCGGTCGGCAAATGTTCATCCTGCCTTGTCGAAATTGACGGGATTCCAAATGTCAGATCATGCATGACAGAAGTAAGAGAGGGAATGCTTGTAAGGCGCCAGAAAGGAAAAGGCGACATCGTATGAAAGAATACGAATCCATTGTCATAGGTGGGGGTCCTGCTGGTATGGTCGGCGCCATAACGCTCGGTAATAACGGTGTAAAAACGCTGATAATCGATGAAAACAAAGAACTTGGAGGACAGCTTGTAAAACAAACGCACAAATTTTTTGGTGATCATGAGCATTATGCCTCGATGAGAGGATTCGAAATAGCCCGGAAATTACGTGATGATCTTCAAAAAACAAATGTTGATACTGCTAATTCATCCACAGTTATAGGTATCTACCCCGAAAATACCGTTGTATACGTTAAAGATGGAAAAGAAGAAAAAGCAAAATATAAAAAACTTTTAATAGCTACTGGAGCCATGGAAAGACAGCTTCCATTCATAAACTCAGATCTTCCAGGAGTATACGGTGCGGGTGCGATACAAACTCTTATGAATCAGTATGGCATCATGCCTGGGAAACGTTTTTTGATAATTGGTTCAGGAAATATAGGCCTTATCCTCGCTTATCAGTTAATTCAGGCAGGATGTGAGGTAAGGGCTATAATTGAGGCCATGGATAGAATAGGTGGATATGAAGTTCATGCCAACAAAATAAAAAGGCTTGGAGTGCCGATCTTTCTCAATCATACGATAACTAAAGCGATAGGTGACGAAAGCATTCAGGGAGCGATAATCGCTGAAGTGGATAAACGGTTCAATCCTATCGCAGGAACGGAAAGAGAGATAGTCGTTGATACGATATGCATAGCTGTAGGCCTTATGCCTCTTACCGAACTTGCAGAACAGGCAAAGTGTAAAACTGTTTACATTCCAGAGCTTGGAGGATATGTTCCAATTAGAGATAAGAAAATGAGGACGACGAATCCTGACGTATTCATAGCAGGAGATCTTTCCTCAATAGAAGAGGCTACAACGGCAATGATAGAGGGAAAAATAGCCGCTCTTACGATGATAGAAGATGTGAAAGAAATAAATCTAGGAAAAGAGATAGACACAGAAATAAAAACGATCTCTAATTTCAGAAGTGGTCCAAAGTCTGCCAAAATAAGAATGGGTCTTGAAAAACTGGGTATAAAAACTCAGAACATAACGGTTCCAGAACTTACACAGTTCAATGTGAAAATCAATGATGGTAAACTCCGTGCCGTTGTCGAATGTGCGGAGGAGATCCCGTGCAATTCGTGTGAATCTGCATGCAAATTTGGAGCCATAAAGATTGGCGAAAATCTCAACACACCGCCTGTTGTGGATCCATCAAAATGCACCGGGTGTTCTCTCTGTGTTACAGCATGTCCGGGTCTTGCGATCTTCATGGAAAAGACTGATCTTTCAAATCATACAGGTACACTTGTCATTCCATACGAATTGCTTCCACTTCCAAAAATTGGTGATAAGATGTGGGGAATGGACAGAGATGGCAATTATGTTTGTGATATCACGGTCAAAAAGATCATAAAAAATACAAATAAAACGAACATTATTCATGTTGAAATGCCTGAAGAATTCATAGATATGGTAAGACATATCGAATTTCCAAAGCGTGAAAGCCCATTTGTATGCAGGTGTGAAGAGATAACTGTCGAGCAGATAGAAAAAGTTATAGATTCAGGTATAACGGATTTTGAGGAGTTAAGACGCATGACAAGGGTGACAATGGGGCCTTGCGGTGGAAAGAATTGCAAAATGATAACGCTGGGTATAATTTCGAGAAAAACAGGAGTTCCAATCTCAGAATTATCGAGAGGTACATCGAGACCACCGGTTAAACCCATAGAATTTTCGGTCTTCTTAAGGGATGATAAAAGATGATAAAAGAGGCGTCTGTTGTCATAATAGGTGGAGGAATAATAGGCACATCAATAGCTTTCAACCTTTTGAAAATGGGGATGAAAAACCTTTCTATTTTTGAGAGATCGTATATATCATCAGGATCGACGGGTAGATGTGGCGGTGGAATACGTCAGCAATTCTCGTTGCCCATGAATGTAAGACTCGCCATGAGAAGTGTGAGACTTTTTGAACAATTTGAAAAAGATGTTGGAGTGGATATAGAATACTATCAGGGCGGTTATATTCTTCTCGCTTACACGGATTCTGAAGCTGAAGATTTCACCAAAAATGTCGGAATGCAAAGAGAGCAGGGACTTGACGTTGAAATTTTGACAACTTCACAAATAAAAGATAAATTTCCATTTCTGAATGTCAATGGTGTCAAACTTGGAAGCTGGTGCCAGACAGACGGCCATGCGAATCCCCAGATCGCCAACATCGCATACGCAATGGCCATAAAAAAGTTGGGTGGTGATCTCAATACACATACAAATGTTGAAAGTATAGACGTTCAAAACGGAGAAATAGTTGGTGTTCAAACGGAGAAAGGATATGTTAAAACGCATACGGTCATTAATGCTGCGGGCAGTAATTCGAAGGTTGTTGGTATGATGGCACATGTGAATATACCTGCTTATGGGGAAAGACATCAGATACTCATAACCGAACCTGTAAATCATTTTCTCGATCCTATGATAATAAATTTCAAACATAACTACTACGTCAGGCAAACGCGACACGGCTCTCTCATAATGGGTCAGGGTGACGCACATCCGGCTTCAGGTGAAGATCTCGGAAATACCGTTGAATTTCTTGAAGAGATGGCCGACAAAATGACGAAAGACCTTCCACTTTTAAAGAACATTCACATAGTAAGACAGTGGTCTGGAGCTTATGATATGTCTCCTGATGCACAGCCGATCATCGATGAGTCGAATGAAATTTCAAGATTTATTTATGTAACAGGCTTCAGTGGTCACGGTTTCATGCTCGCACCGGCCGTTGGAGAGGCCGTGTCAGAAATGGTTATTCATGGAAGAACGAGTACGATAGACATAAATGATCTTAAAATGAATAGATTCAAAGATAAAGCCATAGAAAAAGAGCATAATGTTGTGTGAATATTATAGGAGGAGGAAGAAAGATGCGAAAAGTTGAGAAATTCAAAAACTTGAAGATCCTTGATTTCAAATCAAAAGAAGATGTTCTAAAGATGGAAGAGGCTTTAAAAACAGCTAAATCTGAATTTGGGCAGCATCATAGGGCTTTTATAGGAGGAAAATGGATAGAAACACAGCAAGAAATAACATCTACAAATCCTTCAAATCCATCCGAAATTGTGGGCTACGTTGCAAGTTGCACGGAAAAAGAGGCTGATATGGCTTTTGATGCGGCTTGGAAAGCCTTTGAAATGTGGAAATTTTCGAAAGCGACTGAAAGAGCCGAATATCTTTTCAAAATAGCCGATATCATGAAAGAAAAAAGATATGAACTTGACAGTTGGATGGTATACGAGGTTGGCAAAAACTGGATGGAAGCAGATGGTGATGTTGCGGAGGCCATTGATGCGCTGAATTATTACGGCAGGGAAGCTATAAGATATTCCAGAGGGTACAGACCGTACCAGGTAGAGGGAGAAAAAAATGAAGTTAAGTATATTCCGTTGGGGGCCGGCATTGTAATTCCACCGTGGAACTTTCCCGTTGCCATACTTACGGCCATGACAGCTGCGGCTATTGCTTCAGGTAACACGGTACTTTTAAAGCCTGCATCTATCGCATCGGTTATAGGATCTAAAGTTGCAGAGATCTTTGCGCAGGCCGGATTGCCAGATGGAGTCTTTAACTTTGTTCCAGGATCTGGATCAAGACTGGGAGATTATATCGTCAAAAGTTTCAAAACGCGCTTCATAGCATTCACAGGTTCAAAAGAAGTTGGGTTAAGAATAAATGAGCTTGCTTCCAAAAATCAGGAAGGCCAGAAGTGGATAAAGAGAGTAATTCTTGAGATGGGAGGAAAAGACGCCACAATAGTAGATGAAACAGCCGATCTTGATAGGGCCGCAGAAGGTATAGTCATAAGTGCCTTTGGAAATCAAGGTCAGAAGTGTTCGGCTTGCTCAAGAGTAATAGCAGTGGATTTGATACATGATGAGTTGCTGAAAAAAGTAATTGAAAGGGCAAAAATGATAAAAGTGGGAGATCCTTCAAACTTTTCAAACTGGATGGGTCCCGTGTCGGGCGACGAAGCTTTCAAAAAGATAACGAGTTATATAGAAATAGGAAAGCATGAAGGTAAACTTGTGTTTGGAGGAAATAAAATAGGAAATGTTGGATTTTTCATAGAACCGACGATATTTTCTGAGATAAAACCGGAATCAAGGCTTGCACTTGAAGAAATATTCGGGCCCGTACTTTCCTTCATAAGAGCAAAAGATTTCGATGATGCCATAAAAATTGCGAATTCCACAGAATACGGTCTTACAGGAGGAATTTACACGAAGGATAAAAATAGAATAAAAAGAACAAAGGCAGAATTCGACGTTGGCAACCTTTACATAAACAGGAAGATAACCGGTGCACTTATCGGAGTTCAACCCTTTGGTGGTTTCAACATGTCGGGGACAGATTCTAAAGCCGGGGGCAAGGATTATCTTTTACTCTTCCTTCAGGCCAAATCTATAGCCGAAAAATTGTGAACTAAACCCGGCATCTGCCGGGCCTTTTTAAACATTTTCAAAATATTCTTTTATCTCCCAGTCAGTTACAACCGTCGAGAATTTTTTCCATTCAGTTTCTTTCATCTTCAAAAAGGTCTCAAAAGTCTTCTCACCCAAAGTTTCAATAACAAGCTTATCTTTTTTAGCAAGTTCGACAGCTTCCATAAGGCTGGATGGAAGAGATTTGATTTTATTATTTCTCTTCTCGTTATCTGTCATCCTGAAAATATTTTTGTTTATTGGTTTGGAGGGTATTAAATTACGCTTTATCCCATCGAGGCCGGCAGCAAGTATAAGGGCGAAAGCAAGATAAGCGTTGCATGAAGAATCTGGGCTTCTGTACTCAAGCCGTGTCCTTTCTTCTCTTGCCTGTGGGATTCTGACAAGTGCACTTCTGTTACTCACGGCCCATGCAACGTTGACCGGTGCTTCAAAACCAGGGACAAGCCTTTTGTAAGAATTTACGGTTGGGTTTGTTATTGCCGTTATAGATCTTGCATGTTCTAAAAGACCTGCCACAAAGTGCATGAAAGTTTCGCTCAATTGATACTCGCCTTTAGGATCGTAGAAAGTATTTTGACCATCTTTGAAGAGACTCACATGAACATGCATGCCGGATCCATTTATTCCCTCTATTGGCTTTGGCATAAAAGTTGCACGAAGACCACTTTTTATAGCTATCGTTTTTACGACAAGTTTGAAAGTTTGTACCCTATCGGCTGTCGTAAGTATATCAGCATATCTGAAGTCTATCTCATGCTGGGATGGAGAGACCTCGTGGTGATCGGCTTCAACCTGAAAGCCCATTTCTTCAAGAGTTTGTACCATCTCACGCCTTGCAAGTTCGCTTCTCTTTAAAGGCAGCATGTCAAAATAACTTCCGGAGTCCACAAAAGAATTTCTCAACTCCATGCCATCACTTTCAAAGATGAAAAATTCAGGTTCGGGTCCTGCCTGCGCATCGAAACCCATGGCCTTGGCTTCATTGACAATTTTTTTGAGCACATATCTCGGAGATTCATCAAAATTCTTCCCATCTGGATCCATAATATCACATATCATTCTTGCTGCCTTTGAATCTTCCCATGGGATAAGTGTAAAAGTTGAAAGATCGGGTTTGAGATACATGTCAGATTCTTCGATCCTTGCAAAGCCTTCTATCGAAGATCCATCGAACATAACCTTGTTTGAAAGAATACGATCGATATCGGAAGATGGTACGCTCACCTGCTTGAGGGTTCCATCGATATCTGTGAACTGCAACCTGATGATCTTCACATCTTTCTCTTTGATAATTTTCGATATCTCTTCTTTTTTCATCCAAACACCTCCCAAAATTAAAGGCCGGTGATCTCTTATCACCGGCCGATTAGATTTATTTATTCAAAAACTAATCCAACCGACCGCCGTCGATGGGATTATTATTGTTATTATTCATTGTGAAAATTAAAAAGTTCTTGTTCATCATTAAGCTCCTTAATGATTTTTCTAAATCATAGCACAACTGTATGAATTTGTCAATATACCGTCTTGACTCAAAGCAAACTACTCCGCATATATTCATGCTCCAAATTTGAAATGCTCTACCTTTCTTTCTCCCTTAAAGTTATTGTTTTACAGCATTCCACGTACCGGTTTCAGACATGTAAGTTCAGGTACCACTCATGTGAGTTGAATCGGTTATGGTTCCAGTAAACATATCAACACCATCACTAACCGTTATTGATTAC
>JAVRKU010000032.1:0-14460 GCA_031962125.1 Mesoaciditogaceae bacterium
GACGATAAAGGAAATTTGGTGGCAGTGAAATGTATAAAGATGGAATTGGGTGAACCAGACGCCTCTGGAAGGAGAAGGCCAGTTCCAATTCAAAACAGCGAATTTACAATAGAGGCAGACATGGTCGTTGAGGCAATAGGTCAGACTTCGAACAAAGTGCTTTTGAGTGCCTTTCCAGAATTGAAATTGACCTCACATGGCTACATCCAAGCAGATCCAGAAACAGGACAAACCTCGGTTGAAGGAGTTTTTGCAGGTGGTGACATAGTAACCGGTGCGGCAACGGTCATATTGGCAATGGGAGCCGGAAAGAAATCTGCGAAGGCAATAGATGAATACATAAGTCAGAAGGTTAAAAGATAGGCACGGTTTCCGTGCCTTTTTTATATTCGAAAAAAGAATTTCACTTTCCGTTAAACCATAAAAAAGAAGAAAAGCATTCCGGCAAAAAGAGGGATCGAATATATGTGAAAATACTTGAGATAATTGGATTTGAAATCTCTTTTATATATCGAAAAAGCTATTATATTTGCAAGGGATCCGACAAGTGTCCCAAAACCACCAATACTTACGCCGAGAAGAAGGGCTGCCCATTGATGTGTGAACGGTGAGATGACAAGAGCAGACGGAACATTGCTTATAATTTGTGAAAGGAGTGCGGATGAAAGAAAGACCGATTTTGTACTGGATAGAATGGAAGATATATGCTGAATCCATGACATTGACGAGATATTGCCCGAAAGTACAAAAAAGGAAATGAAAGTTCCTAACAAGAAATAATCTACACTGCGTAAAAGCTTCCGTTCAGATATTATTATGTAAGCTAATATGAATCCACCAATTACGAATATATCTCCGAAACTCAGTATGGAAGCGATCATGAGAAATAAAAGAAGGATATACATCCACCATTGTTGTTCAAGCTTGACAATTCTCGAAACCCTGCTTATCGGTTTATTTTTTACAAAAAATATACTTACTATGGCTATTGCAAACACAAGGACAGAAAATGGGGCAACTGTAGTCATGAAATTTATTGCTTGTAACTGATAATGCGTGTATATGTATATGTTTTGAGGATTGCCAAACGGGGTGAAAGAGCTCATGCCATTGGCAACAACTGATTCAAGTATTATAAGCCACATCGGATCGAAATCAGATCTTTTGGCAACACTTATCGTCAACGGCACAATTACAAGCAACGAAACATCATTAGTAACAAGCGGAGCAAAAACAGCCGTTAAAATCAATAGAAGGATAGAAAGCAATCTTATATCTCTCGATCTCGAAATGAGATGTATACTCCAGTAATCAAGTACACCTTTTTCTTTCAATCCCTCATTTATGAGCATCATTATGAAAAGAATCCATAATACCTTTATCTTATCTGGTTCTTCAAGATAGATAACAGGGTTTTTCATCACAATTAAAGTTGTAAGAATAGCGAAAGAAACGGATACCAAAAATAACCATTCTTTTGAAAGGCGATCTTTTACCTTTTCAAATGTCAGATCACGCATACTTTAACTGATTTTTTCGACCTTTACTTCTTCTATGATCTTTTCTACATCTTTTTTCTTGCACAGTGTTGTTCCTTCGGTCATGACAGCTGCCGCACCGCAGGCACTCCCGAATTTCAAGGCTTCCTTTATGGATGATCCATCTCTTTTTTGAACGAACCCTGCAAGAAATGAGTCTCCGGCTCCAACGCCACTTTTAACTCTCACATTTACCGGATATACTCTGTAAGTTTTTCCTTCAACACAGGCGATGGAACCATTTTTACCGAGTGTTACAAGCACATCACTGATACCGTATTTCTTCCATATTTCTTTAGCGGCATTTTCTACTTCTTCAATTTTCACATCCCTACCCAAAAGCCTTGAAAGTTCATGTATGTTAGGTTTTATTCCAAACGGTCCTGCTTTGACTGCCTCTTTTAAGTTATCTCCATCCGTATCCACATAAATTCTCACATCTTTTTCTTTGGTAATCTTAACTATTTCAGCGTATGTCGATGGAGAAAGCCCCTGAGGAAGGCTTCCTGAAGCAACAAGTGTATCTCCCATTCTCATCACCGTTTTTAACATATCGATGATCATTTCGTATTCGGCATCTGAAAGCTTTTTCCCCGGAAGGCTCATCCTATATTGACCCTTTGAACTCTGAATTATGATATTCATCCTTGTTTCTTCTTTTATTCTTACAGCCGCGTACAGAACTTTTTCTCCGTCTAGCATGAATTCCATTTTAGAACCATTCTCCCCCCCCAAAGGACAGATCGCTATCGCTGTACCTTCCATTTCTTTTATAACCCTTGAAACATCTATGCCCTTACCAGCCGCGTAATCCTCAACTTTTTTAACACGTATCGTATCGTCCGGAACAAGATCGTCAACGTAAAGATACCTGTCAAGACTTGGATTCATAGTAAGTGTGAATATCAACTGTATTTCCTCCCTTCAATATCATATCTGTAAAGGCGGACTTCTATTCTTCCGTTAAACAATTTTCTGTTTCCATCCGCTTTGAAAAATTTATTCTCGAAATCCTTATCCGCAGTTAAAACAAAGATTTTCCATTTTCTGCCCGAAAATTTTTTCTCCATGGATCTGTAAATCTCATCAAGATCGTTCTCATCTGTTCTTTTTCCATAAGGTAGATTCGACAAAAATAAATCATTAGATTCCGGTGTGAAAGTTTTAAAATCAGCTTTTCTGAAAAATATTGCTTTTTCAAGCCCAATTCTTTTCGAATTTCTTTTTGCAATTTCTATAACCTTTTCGTCCTTATCAGTTCCTATCACATTTATCTTTTCATCAGCGATCAAGTGTCTTGCTTTTTCTTTTTCAAGAATAATAAATTCCTTAGGAAAATTTTTCCATGCTTCGAATGAAAAAGTTCTTAAAATACCCGGAGCTATATTTCTGGCAATCATCGCAGCCTCTATGGGTATCGTACCAGATCCACAAAATCCGTCCCATAGTGCATATTTCGACCTCCATTTGCTCAAAAGGATCATTGCAGCTGCAAGTGTCTCTTTAAGTGGTGCCTCTGAAATTTCTATCCTGTATCCTCTTCTATTAAGACTTGCACCCGTTGTATCGAGACCTATCGTTACCTCATCTTTCACGATATGGACGATAATTCTATAAGTTGAACCGTTTTCAGCGAAGCGTTCTACATGATATTTTTTTTTCATCTTATCAACTATGGCTTTTTTTATGATTGACTGGCATGCAGGAGTACTTGAAAGTTTTGATTTGACAGATGAAACTTCAACAGGAAATTGTGCATCAACAGTCAGAAGATCGCTCCACTCTATCCCGTATGTCTGATCGAAAAGCATATCAAAATCAGTAGCTATGAATCTACCCATAATGATGACAATTCTGTTCGCAGTTCTCAACCATAGATTGGTCCTTGCAATGTCTTCAAAGTTGCCACTGAAAAGTACGCGTCCATCTTCAACCGATGTATTATAACCCAATTTTTTCAATTCATAATTCGTCACGCTTTCTATTCCAAAAGCCGTTGACGCCATGAGATCAAATTTTTCCATACCTAAACATTATACCAAAATAAGAAAAATAAGAAGCACAGCTTTAAGCTGTGCTTCTCACTTTCGAAGGGGGGACATCAAAGATGTTGAAAAATCAATTGGGAATGTCACCGGTCGCCCTTGAAGAGAAGACTCATAGATACCAAGAATTATCTCTAAAGCCTTCATACCTTCTTCACCGGTGATATAAGGAGGATGCCCATCTATTATCGAGCCAATGAAATCTCTGTAAAGTGGAACGTGACCTGATCCATAAACTGTCTCGGGATCAGGAAGATCCATAAAAGGATGCCTTTCTTCGTTTTCAAATCTCCATGTTAAAATTCTGTTCGTTGCTATACCGCCTATGATTACAGTTCCCTTTTCTCCAAAAATCGCAAAACTTTCCTCGAGATTCTTGGGATAAACGTTAGATGTTCCCTCAACAAGCCCGACAGCACCATTCGAAAATTTTACAATCCCGACTCCGAGATCTTCTGCCTCTATGTATGGGTGATTAAGATTCAATACATGTCCATATATTTCTACCATTTCTCCACCGAGCATCCATTGAAGCAGATCGATTCCATGCGTCGATTGATTCGAAAGTACACCACCATCCATCGTCCACGTGCCGCGCCATGGAGCCTGATCGTAATAAGCCTTATTTCTATTCCATCTTACAGCTATATGCGCATGAAAAAGTTTTCCAAATGCACCGGCCTCTATTTTCTTTCTCAGCTCCTGAACTGCCGGATTAAACCTGTTTTGAAAACATACACCGAGGTAAAGTTTGTTCTTTTTTGATGTATCGCACATATCTTTTGCATCTTTTGTAGAAAGCGCCATAGGCTTTTCTACAAGCACATGTTTTCCGGCATTAAGCGCTTCAATTGTTATTGATCTGTGTTTTCCAGACTCTGTTGCTATAGAAACAAAATCGAGATCTTTTTCAAGCATCTTCCTGTGATCTGTATAAACTTCAGGCCTCTTTAAACCAGCTTTTTCAAGAATGGAGGCCGCATTTTCAACACGTTCTTTTACAGGATCGCAAACTGCCTTAAATTCAAAAAGATCAGAATTTTTCATAGCTGCTTCAAGATGTTTTTGAGTTCCTATTCTTCCACAACCTATAAGACCCGCTTTTAGTTTCATCGAACCACCTCATAAAATGTAAAGATTCGAATAATTATTCTCTTTTGCGATCTCTTTGGTTACATTTTTCGTATCGAAAACAACAGGAGTATTTTCGAGAAGAAATTTGTAATCAACACGTTTAGTATGTGCTGTCGTTATGATAGCGGCGCTTAACGACTTAAGCAATTCCTGTGTAAGATCAGCACGCTTATAATTCTTTCCGTTATGAGAAAATTCAGGGATATACGGATCGTAATAAAGCACATCTGCATGTTTCTTTTCAAGATGTTCTATAACCTTAAGAGCAGGGGATTCTCTGAGGTCATCTATGTCTCCTTTGTACGTGACACCCATAATAAGTATCTTAGATCCCTTAAAACATTTTTTTCTCTCATTCAGGAGATCAGATAACCTTTCTACAACGTATTCGGCCATTGAATCGTTTATCTCTCCTGCGAGTTCTATGAGCCTCGTATGATAATCGTATTCACGTGCCTTGTAAGTGAGATAAAAAGGATCTATAGGTATACAATGTCCTCCCACTCCCGGACCTGGATAAAATGGCATGAAACCAAATGGCTTCGATGCTGCCGCATCCACAACTTCCCAGTAATTTATGCCCATTCTTTCAGAAACTATGGCCATTTCATTTGCGAGTGCTATATTCACTATTCTGAAAGTGTTTTCAAGTATTTTTGCCATTTCTGCTTCTCTTGGAGAAGAAACAACCTTAACAGGTGCATCGAGAATGGCTTCATACATCGCTTTTGCATGTTTGGTGCATTCAGCAGTCACACCGCCAACTATCTTTGGTGTGTTTTTAGTTTTGTATATGAGATTTCCCGGATCGACTCTTTCAGGGCTGAAAGCAAGATAAAAATCCTTTCCGACTTTGAGACCTGTTTTTTCGAGTATTGGAAGGACAACTTCGTTTGTTGTCCCGGGGTATGTTGTAGACTCAAGTGTAACCAGCATCCCTTTATGAAGACGTTTTTCAACTTCTCTCGTACTGTTGATGATGTATGTTAGATCAGGTTGCTTAAATTTATCTAGAGGTGTCGGTACGCATATAGTTACAACATCACATTTCAAAAGTTCATCAAAATCCGTTGTTGCCATAAGCTTTTTTTCTTCCACAAGCCTTTTAAGATCTGAATCGACAACATCTCCTATATAATTTTTTCCAGAGTTGACCATATCAACGCGCTTTTTCTGAATGTCAAAGCCTATAACGTTGAACCCTGCCTTTGCCTTTTCAACTGCTAAAGGTAATCCAACATATCCTATTCCAATTACTCCAACGAATGCTTTTTTTGACGTTATTTTTTCAATTAATGTCATAGCTTCTCCTCCGTATAAAATGTTTTTATTTTTTCAACAACATAATTCTGCTCTTCTTTCGTTATTTCAGGAAAAATTGGAAGCGCAATAGATTCTTTTGAAAGTTTTTCAGCCACCGGAAAATCTCCAGCTTTATATCCGAGATATGAAAAACACTTCTGCACGTGTAAAGGTATTGGATAATAAATAGCCGTTCCTACACCTTCATTTGAAAGATAATCTTTTAGATCATTTCTTCGCTCCACGCGAATAACGTACTGGTGAAAGACATGCGTTTTCTCCTCCGGAACTTCTGGGGCTTTTACATCAAGACCGCTAAAAAGTTTTCCGTATTCTCTTGCGACCTTTCTTCTTGCTTCTATCCACTCATCTAAATGTGAAATTTTCACATTTAGAATTGTGGCCTGTATTTCATCCATACGTGAGTTATAACCAATCTCTTCATGAACATATTTTTGCTTTGCACCGTGAGCCCTCAACATTTTCAATCTCTGGGCAATTTCATCGGAATTAGTGAGAACCATACCCGCATCACCGTATGCTCCTAAATTTTTGGTTGGAAAGAATGACAGTATGCCGCAATCGCCTATCGAAGCTGTTTTCATGTACTTCCCGTTCACAAAGGTTTCAGAGCCTATTGATTGGGCAGCATCTTCAAGAATCTTAACATTATACTTATCGCAAACATCTTTCAATTCTTGCATATTTACGCTCTTCCCGAAAAGATGAACTGGAATCACGGCTTTTACATCCTTATGCGATTCTATATATTGCTTTACCAGATCAACATTTATGTTAAAGTTCTCATCAACATCGACAAAAACAGGTATTCCTCCAAGCCGCGTTATTGCACTCGCCGTTGCGAAAAAGGTGTAAGGAGTTGTGAGAACTTTATCACCTTTACCTATACCCATTGCATGAAGCGAAAGTAGAAGTGCGTCGCTTCCACTTGCAACGGAGATCGCATGATTTACACCCGTGTAATTTGCCAATCTCTCTTCTATCTCTTCAACTTGCTGACCGAGTATAACAACTCCACTCGATATCGTTTCATCTATACTTCTGAGCATCTCTCCTCTTAGTTTTTTATACTGTCTTGTAAGATCGAAAAGCGGCACTCTCATCTTCTCATCTCCATTCATTAACTTACTTTATGATTATACCATCAAAAGATCCGAATGTCAAGCAAAAAAATATGGTAAAATATTTTTGTATATTTTTTCACGTAAAATTTGCAAAATTAGAGGTGGTCAAATGTCCATAGAACACGAGCGAAAATACATATTTGCCGATCCTAAAGTTGCAAGCATGATTATCAAGAATAAAACAATTCATACTATCGGAATATCTCAATGGTATGAAGAATCATCTGACAGTTCGAAAACAAGCAGAATAAGGCTTGAAATTTATAAAGAAAAGACAGGCTTTAATCATGAATGGGTGAAGGCTGTAAAATATGACACTTCTGAAGTTGGAAAAAGAAAAGAAATAGAAAGTAGAATCAATTTAGGTAAAATAAAAATCATCTCTTTAAAATGGATGCGTGTTGTTTTCAAAATAAGACACGTCATAAAAGTTGATCCCGAGATAGTTATAGATGAATTCTTGCAAATTGACGGATATGGAATTTCTGATCCTCCTTATATGATGGAGATCGAAGAAAAAGAAAAACCATGTGACTTTGAAAATGAAATAAAGATCTTAGGTCTCGATGGAAAGATTAAAGATGTTACTGGAAACAAAAAATATGACAACTACAGCCTTTCAAAGAAGACAGGGCTTTCTTTGTACAGAATAATAGAATTTCTTCAGGACAGGTTTTCAGAATTCACTGCCTAAACATACCTAAGATGATAATTCATCAAATGATTACTTCTCTGCCAGTATCAGCGCTTGTATAGATCGCATCAAGTATCTTCTGGATCTCCACACCATCTTCAGCAGTCTTAAGCACATCAGGCTTTTTGTCTCTCAATATTTCGGCAAAATATTTTATCTCCTCAAAATGGCTTCTTACCTCTGGCGTATGGATCTCGTAATCGACAAGCGAATGCATTTCCTCTCCAAAGAGTGCGATCGATCCTTCATTGTTTTTTGTGCCTTTATGAATTGGATTGTAAGAATCTATTTCAGCCCCCGCCTTTGTACCACACATATTTATGTAAAATCTATCGTCGGAAATATTTGCAGCCCATGAAGTCTCGACAAAGATCGTCGATCCATCATCAAATCTTATCATTGCGACCGCAAGATCTTCAACGTCATTCAATTTACCATCTCTTAAACCTTCTTTAGCATCAGAAGATTCCCAGACGTACTTTCCATCTATATGATATTCTGAAAAGTATTTATACGTTGAAGCAGAAACTGCAACAGGTTGGGGATTACCCATGAGATATCTTGTAAGATCTATTATGTGAACGCCTATGTCTATCACGGGTCCACCACCGGATTCGTTCTTAACTGTAAACCATCCCTTCGGAGTCCCACGTCTTCTCATATAACCAACTTTAGCATAATAAATTTTTCCAAGCTTTCCATCATCTATGAATTGTTTCAGTTTTTGAATATCTCCTCTGAACCTGTTGTTAAATCCCATCATGAGAATTTTACCGGTTTTTTTTGAGGCTTCAAGCATAGATTTTGCCTCTTTGACATTCATTGCCATTGGTTTCTCGCACAGCACATCTTTTCCGGCATTGAGGGCATCGATCGTGATCTTTGCGTGCAAATAATTCGGAGTACATATACTTACAGCCTTAATTTCTTGATCTGCTAGGAGATCTCTGTAATCCATATATGTTTTAGGTATTGAAAATTGATCTGAAACACTCTTCAAACGTTCCTCAACAACATCACATATCCCTGCAACTTCTGCACCTTCCTCTATGTACGCAGGAATGTGTGCAATCTGTGCTATGAGTCCGGTTCCTATGATTCCTACCTTTAAATTTTTCATAAAATATCACCTCGTTTAATTATACTCAATCTTTTTTGACAAATATTGCAAGGGGCAAAAATGCAATAAGATATATGCCAAGAGAAATCCATGCTAATGTGAAAGATGATCGTGCGGCAACATATGTGAAAAGATAGGGTGCTATCGATCCTATGGATATCTGAACGGAATTTATAAGTGCTATTGAGAGCGGAAGAAGATTTTCAGGTACTTCTTTGTATCCGGCAGGAATGGCATACAAAACGGAAAACAATCCGGCAGAGATTATGCCTATCAGTACAGCGTAGATCCAGATCGTTATGAAATTCGTTGTGAAAATTGTGGATATAAGAAGTGCCATGGCAATGGCCAGGCTGTAAAGTAAGATCTTCCTTTTTTTAACCCTGTCAGAGATCATACCGATCAAAGGTCCTCCAAATGCTCCCGTGATAAGTGTAAGTGACGAAATGAAGCCAACTATATCTGGATTCATGAGTTTGCTTTGAACAAGATATGGATCAAGAAACTGTGCAGATGCAAAAAAAGCCCCCCAGAAACCTGCTAAACTCATACCAAGAAACCAGATATTTCTGTTTTGCAGTACCGTTTTCCATTCAAGTTTGTTGCTATTTTTTGGATCTTTCGGAAGAAAGATGTGATTTTCTATGGTTATGGCAAGACCTAATAGACCGCCAATGACAAGTGCCCATCTCCACCCAGCAAAATTTGCAATGAGTCCCCAAATGGCAAGACCAATGCCGGCTCCAAGATTGAATGCTCCGTTGTAAAAACCCATTGCAAGCCCTCTGCTCTTATCTGAAAAGACATTTTTTATTATTCCAAGAGCAGGGGAAAAATACATGGCCGCTCCCATTCCAAGGAAAAATCTAAAAATGGAGATTGAAAAAAGATCCCAGCTTAACCCAGACATGAGTGCCATTGCAGACAGGATGTACATTCCAAGTACTGCTATCTTTTTGTTTCCAAATTTTGCTGCAAGAAGCCCTGCAGGGATCTGAAATATTCCAGCCCCAAGCAAAAATGCAGTTGGAATCCTTCCAAGCTCTGCGAGAGGAATGGCAAAAGAAGACTCTATCAAAACATAGAGAGGCGATATGTTGTACCAGTTCAAACCATAAATTGCACGTGAAGAGATGAGAGATGCAAAATTGAAAAAATTTTTTCTTTCCATCCTTGAGATCTTCTCATACAACTTTTGTTTTGTCAAGCGGTTGGATTAATTTATAAAACAATGATCTGCCATTGGCAGATCATTGTTTATTTCAATATCTATCAAAAGTTTGCTTCTCCAGCTTTAGTTCTCTTAAAACCACCATTTACAGAATACATGACTGCTATAACTATGGCCACTATACTCGCTATACCAACAATTATGGCAATTGGGTTTGAAGTCGGAACGCGAATTATAATTGGGGCAATTATCAAGGCTATCATATTTATAACTTTTATCATTGGGTTTAACGCTGGACCCGCTGTGTCTTTAAGTGGATCGCCAACTGTATCTCCGACGACAGATGCTTTATGAGCTTCTGATCCCTTTCCACCATATAGTCCATCTTCAATCGTTTTTTTGGAATTATCCCAAGCACCTCCAGATGTTGCCATGAAGACTGCCAGAAGTTGGCTTGAAAGAATTGCTCCCACAAGAAATCCTCCAAGTGCACCTTCTCCAAGTATTAAACCAGCGACAACGGGAGTCAGTATGACAAAAGTTGCTAAAGTGATCAATTCTCTTTGGGCAGCAGTTGTGCTTATTGCAACAGGCTTTTCGTAATCTGGCTTTACCTTGCCTTCCATCAATCCTGGTATTTTGAACTGGCGTCTTACTTCTTCAACCATAAATCCTGCGGCCCGTGCAACGGCGTTTATCATCAAGGCAGAAAAGAGCCATGGGACAGCTCCTCCTATCAAAAGCCCGACAAAAATTATCGGAGTTGCAATGTTTATGCCAGTAGATAGAATGGTATTTGCTGAAGCAACTCCCATTTGTTGTTGAACAAGGGTAATACTTGTCAAGAATGATCCAAACAAAGCCACGGCTGCTATGACAGCAGATGCTATGGCAACACCTTTTGTTATTGCTTTCGTTGTGTTTCCAACGGCATCAAGATCTGCAAGGCTCTGTCTTGATTCTTTGTCCATATTAGACATTTCGCCAAGACCATTTGCGTTATCAGATATTGGACCAAAAGAATCCATTCCAAGGTAATTTCCAGTCAATGTAAGCATGCCTATACCCGTCATCGCAACGCCGTAAAGTGTAAAGGTAAAACCTTGACCCCAATATATCACAACAGCAGCCAGTATCGCACCAGCTATTGCAAGTATCTGCCACACAGTTGCTTCATACCCAACAACAAGACCTCTGAGTATCAAAGTGGCCGCTCCGGTTTTGGACGCTGAGGCTATGTCTTTAACTGGTCTGTATCTTGTATCCGTAAAATATTTCGTTATTTCATTTATTGCAAGGGCCAAAAGTATTCCGGCACCAACTGAAAAGAATGCTCTCCATTCGTGCATGTAAAAGAAAGCCACAAGTGCAAAACCAATGACAGAAATGACTGCTGAAACGTAAAAGCCCTTGTTTATTGAATTCATGGCATTTTGTTCTTTTTTACCAACGCCAACAAGATATGTACCTATTATGGAAGAGATAACTCCTATGCCTCTTACAAGCAGAGGAAAGATGATCCACATTATCTGATGAGTTGTAAAGTAAAGGGCAACTCCAAGTATCAAAGCTGCAACGATGGTAACCTCGTAAGATTCAAATATATCGGCTGCCATTCCAGCACAATCTCCAACGTTATCTCCAACCAAATCGGCAACAACAGCGGCATTCCGTGGATCGTCTTCCGGGACTCCAACTTCAACCTTACCAACAAGATCTGCTCCAACATCGGCAGCCTTAGTGTATATGCCTCCACCGACTCTCATGAAAAGTGCAAGCAATGTTCCACCAAGTCCAAATCCAAGCAAGACATCGGGAGAATCTATACCGAAGGTCATGAAGATCACCATACACCCCAAAAGGCCAAGGCCATTTGTGAGCATTCCAGTTATCGTACCATCACGGTAGGCCAATTTTAAAGCGTAGTTAAGGCCCTTCTTTGATGAGGCAGCAACGCGCACACTTCCCTGAACTGCCATGCGCATTCCCAGTTGACCAACTAACAAAGAGAAGACGGCTCCCATAACAAATGCAAGTGCACGTCCAATTCCCACAATCAAAGTGATCTCTGCCGCACTCATACCTTTAAAACGTACCAGCGCTGCAGCACTTGGAGGAATAAAGTAAATCGAAAAGAAAAGTACAACGGCAAGTACGACTATAAGAGGAAGTATGCTTCTAAGTTGCTTTCTTAGATACGCATTTGCTCCGACTCTAATTCCATTCCATACCTCCTGCATCTCTTTTCCACCCTTGCCTTCTCTCATTATTTGATTTCTGAGGAGAAGAGCATAAAGAAGGGCTACAATGGCTATTGCTAAGACTACCCACAATGAGACCACTTCAAACGAAGTGATATTAGGAATTCCGAACAACAAAACCATCTCCCTTTGCTGAATTCAGTAGAGATCCCCTTTATTGTTTGTGAAAATTATATCATGTTTTGAATGGAATCGATCTCTAAGAACCTTTTTTTGAGATCAAGATAAAGTTTTTTGTATTCGGAATACCATTTATCGTAAAAGGCGATTTTATCTTTTGCTGGATCTACGCTTTCTTTTATCTTTACCCACTTTGAGACATCCTCAAACTTCTTTCCATATCCAATTGCCGCAAGCATAGCAGCGCCGTAAGCACCGCCCTCATTTGTCTCTGGTATCTCTATTGGCACTTTAAAGTTGGAAGCTATGATCTTCACCCACTCTGCATTATTCGAACCTCCACCTGTTATCCTTACGCATTTTACATCCATTTTATCCTTTATAAGCTCGAACGAATCACGCAGTCCAAAGGTTACTCCCTCTATAACAGATCTCAGCATATCTACTTTTTTTGAAAGTGCGGAAAGCCCGAAGATCACGCCCTTCGCATGTGGATCTCTGTGAGGTGTTCTCTCACCATTAAGGTAAGGCAAAAAAATGAGTCCTCTGGATCCGACCGGACTGGTTTTTATCATCTCTTCTATCTCCATCAGAGAATCGTCCTTTGCTATAAGCAATTTCATCCAGTCAAATGAACTTGTAGCCGACAGCATGACTCCCATGTAGTAAGATGTCCTGTCAATCACATGGTTGAAGTAATGAAGTTTACCTTCAAGATCGGGCTCTGTCGACGATGTTACTCCAAGTACGGTGCCAGATGTCCCTACACTGACCATGCAATCTCCGGTTCTGAAGACTCCAATTCCAAGTGCGGATACAGCGTTGTCCGCTCCTCCATAGATGACCTTCACATCTTGCCATCCAAATGGTTTTGAGATCTCCTTTTTCAATTGTCCCCTCGAAGAATATGATGGTGATATAGGCGGCAATAATTCCGGATCTATCCCAAGTAAATTCAGCACTTTCAAATTCCATTCATGATTTTTCACATCGTAACATGCAGTTCCCGATGCGTCTGACCATTCTGTTCCCATCTGTCCAGTTAGCATGTAACCAATGTAATCTTTAGGAAGCATGATATGCCTTATTTTTTTGAATTTATCTGGCTCGTTACGTTTTATCCATAATATTTTCCCCAATGTGAAGCCTTCCAAAATTGGATTCCCAACATCGGATATAACCATTTTTTCTCCACCCAGTCTATCTGTTGCCCATTTGCATTCTTCAGTAGATCTTTGATCGTTCCAGAGAATTGCAGGTCGTATCACATTACCATCTTTATCTAACGCAACAAGGCTATGCATCTGTCCGGATAAACCTATCGAATCTATTTTGTACTTTTGAGAGACTGATCTCAGTATCTCATCAATTCCATTCCACCACTCCTGAGGATCTTGCTCCGACCATGCAGGTTTTGGTACATTTACTTTAAGAAGAACGTTGAAACGATCGAGAATTTTTCCATCTTCATCCACAACAAGCGCTTTTATACCTGTTGTTCCTAAATCTATCCCTAAATACTTCACAAAATTGCCTCCTCAGAAAATTCATCCATTGCCATAAGCGTGCAGCCTACGAGTGCAGATTGTATAATGTCCATCGATGAACTCATGATCTTCAAATTATCCGTCGCACTCTTAAGTGCTCTTTCTTTAACTTCATTGCGCACGATTTGAATGTATTTGTTCGGTATTTTTTCCCCCATTCCCCCTATCATAACGAATTGCGGGTTAAGAATGTTGACAAGGTTAGTTATACCGATTGAAAGGTAATGCATCATTTCGTCAAGCACCGCTTTGACCCTTTTGTCTTTTTCAGATCTCAAAATGATCTTTTCGAATTTCTCTTTAAAATTCGTACCTTCAACTGCTTTACCGCCAGATTCGCATTTTTTCACAATCGTATCTATTGAAATGTACTCTTCCCAACA
>JAVRKU010000033.1:0-7165 GCA_031962125.1 Mesoaciditogaceae bacterium
GATAAAATTTCCATGAAGATGCCTCCTTTGGTTTGGTGGTTTGTTTACGTCTTCAGTAACATTTTAAAAATGAGGTGGCATCTTCTTTTATATCAATTCGAGTATCTATTTTCAAAGACCTTCTTCATTAACTTTTGATGAATTTGGGACAGTCTCAGGTTTTCAAAAGTCAAGATTTGCCTTGTTAACTTTAAAGAGAAAATGTATAATTTAGAAAAATATGATCTGTTTTTAATTGGAGGAAATGATGGGATATATCTATGTTTATGCTGCAATAATTTTATTTTCATCAATAGAAGTTATTTCCAAATTCATTGGCAACTACGTGAATCCACTGGATTTATGGCTTTTCAGACTTCTCTTTGCCATTCCAACACTTCTGATCTTTTTAAAATTTTCATCTTTCAAAAATTTAACCCGCCGGGACTGGTTTAATCTTTTATGGATTGGAACCATTACAGTTGGAGTAGGAATGAGCTTTTACCATGAAGCATTAGCACATATTCAGGCTAATGAGGTTGCAATATTATTCAGTGCGAATCCAATTTTTGTCCTTCTCTTTTCAAAACTCTTTTTCAAAGAGAAATTTCCTATACGTGTATATATTGGGATGACTCTTGGATTTTTAGGCGTGATTATCACATCCTATTCGACTAATTTTACTGGAGACATTTATGCACTTTTTGTCATTATATCCACAATTCTTTTTGCGATCTTTACCGTTTTTGGTAAACCGATCGCCCAACGTTCGTCAAGTGCAACTCTAAACTTCATATCTTTTGTTTTTGCTGTTCCCGTTGTGCTTTTAGAAATGATCATCTTCAAAGAGCCATTGACTTTGTCGATCAAAGCCGTTCCATACATTGCTTACATAGGCATCGTGACAACAGGAATAGCATATCTCTTATTTTTCAAGGGAATAGAGAAGGTAGGTGCAAGTCTTGGATCTATGGCATTTTTTGCCAAACCATGGATTGCATCCTTTTTAGCATTTTTGATTTTGGCTGAAGCAATGACAGCTCAAAAGATGATCGGCGGTATTCTCATGGCCTCTTCTTTGATGATAGCTTACTGGCCATCAAAGAAATTAAAAAAGCAGAAAACATAAAAATAGTCAGGAAAAAACCAACCTCATATCCTGTAATGATTTGTAATGGGGAGTCTTCTATCTCTTCCAAAAGCCCTTGAAGTTATCTTAACTCCAGGTGGGGCCTGCCTTCTTTTGTACTCATTTGAATCTACCATCTTTATAGTTTTGTTAACCGTTACGGGATCGAAGCCCATCTCTACTATTTCATAAAATGAAAGATCTTTCTCCACGTACAGCTCGAGGATCTTGTCAAGTAAATCATAAGGTGGAAGCGTATCCTGGTCCACCTGATCTGGTTTAAGTTCCGCAGAAGGTGGCTTTATCAGCACGTTGTGGGGAATAATGTCGATGCCGGTACGTTCGTTGTACCATTTGCAAACTCTGTACACCATCGTTTTGTAAAGATCTTTTATGACAGCAAATCCTCCTGCCATATCACCGTAGAGTGTTGCATATCCCGTGCTCATTTCAGATTTATTCCCTGTTGTAAGAACAAGCCATCCGAACTTGTTTGAAAGCGCCATTAAAAAATTCCCACGTATTCTCGCCTGTAAATTTTCTTCTGCTATATCGGGTTCTATACCTTTGAAAGGATCCTCAAGTGCTTTGATGTAAGCGTTGTAAACATCAGTTATCTTCAATTTGAAAGTCCTTATTCCCAAATTTTTAGCAAGCCCAACAGCGTCAGTAACACTCGATTCAGATGAGTACATCGACGGCATCATGACTCCAATAACATTTTCAGATCCCAGCGCTTCTTTGGCTAAGACGGCAACAAGGGATGAGTCTATTCCGCCACTCAGACCTATGAGAACTTTTTTGAAACCATTTTTTTTGACATAATCTCTTGTTCCGGTAACAAGCGCTTTGAAGATCTCTTCTTCGATCGATACCTCTGAAGATACCATATCCTCTATTTTTCCTCTACGACGATCGATCAACTTTGCATACACGAGATCGATTTCAGGAGCATTTTTGAGTCTTTCTCTTCTTCTTGGATCGTGAAGGTTTACGCTAACTATGTTTTGAACATCGATATCTGTGAAGAGTATATCCTCTTCAAAATCTTTCGCACGTGATTTGGTATTACCGCTCTCATCAATCACAACGCTATGACCATCGAAGACGAGCTCGTCCTGGCCGCCTACGGTGTTAACGTAAAGTATAGCTGTTCTGAGATCTGATGCTCGGATCTGAAGCATCTTCTCTCTCGCAGCGCCCTTCATAACATTGTAAGGGGATGAGGATATGTTAACGATTATCATCGCTCCGTTCGAAATTTCATCAACTATGGGGCCATCGGGTACCCATATATCTTCACATATGCTGAGCCCTACCTTTACACCGTCAGCTTCAACGATCATCGGCTTTTTTCCGGATGAAAAATAGCGTTTTTCATCGAAGACACCGTAATTTGGTAAAAGTATCTTGTGATAAACACTGAGAAGTTCTCCGTTTTGAATAACAGCAGCCGAATTGTATATGTCATCTTTCATATCAACGAAACCGATGATAACTATTTCGGGCTTTCCTTTTGTCAACCCGACGATCTCATCAAGTGCATTCATGTTATCCTCTATGAAGGAACGTCGAAGCAAAAGATCTTCCGGAGGATATCCTACCAACGCAAGTTCTGGAAAGAGAATAAAATCAGGAGAAAATTTCTCGGCTTCTTCTATGGATGTCATGATCTTCTGAAAATTTTCCTTTATCCCACCGACTACAAAATCTTTTTGAACAAGAGCAAATCTCATTTTTTTCAAGCTTTAACACCCTCAAGTTCGTTCAATAGTTCAATAACACTTTTCTGAAATTTTGGATGTATATAAGTTGGAGCGATCTCTACAAGCGGTTTGAGGACAAAAAATCTGTTTTGCATATCCGGATGGGGTATTATGAGATCAACAAAATTTATTATTTTTTTGTCGTAAAAGATGATATCTAAATCTATCGTTCTCGGTCCCCATTTTACCTCCCTAACTCTCCCGAGCATTTTTTCAATTTCAAAAAGATTATCCATCAATTCCATGGGAGCGTAAATGGTTTTAACGAGTGCAACGCAGTTGATGAATTTTGGTTGGTCTTTCAAGCCATAAGGCTCCGTTTCGTACATAGTCGATATCCTTAAAAATTCTATTTTCTTTTTCTTCATCTCATCCATTGCAAGCAAGATGTTATTTTTCCTATCTCCAAGATTGGAACCAAAAGCGACATAAACATGATGATCCATCACATTACCTCCATAATTGCATTGACCATTTTCATGGCTTTAACATGAGCAAGCACATCATGGACACGGACTATATTTGCACCTTTCATGGCTGCGATGACATCCAGAGCTATCGTTGATTCGAGCCTTTCATCGACATTCATCGGCATTATCTTTGATATCATAGACTTTCTTGATATTCCTATCAATATTGGCCTTGCAAGATCTTTAAAATTATCAAGATGGGCTATAAGATTGAGATTATCTTCAAGTCTCTTGCCAAAGCCTATACCTGGATCTATTATCAATTTTGATTCTTTTATACCCATCTTAAGCGCAAATTCTATTGTTCTCTTTATCTCTTCATGAACTTCACCAACAACATCTTCATAATGCGGATCAACCTGCATATCTTTAGGAGTTCCCTTTATGTGCATCAAAACTACCGGTATATCCGAATGAGCTACGACTTTTGCCATTTCAGGATCGAATTTCAATCCACTTATGTCGTTTATCACACTGGCACCTGCTTTTATTCCATCAAGTGCTGTTTTAGACCTGTAAGTATCTATTGAGACCGGTATATCACTTATCTCTCTTATCTGTTTTACAGCTTCAACTACTCTGAATGTTTCAGTGGAAAGATCAACCGGTGAAGCACCCGGGCGTGTGGACTCGGCACCTATGTCTATGATATCTACTCCTTCATCGATCATTTGCATCGCTTTAGATCTTATACCTTCGATCTTAACCCTGCTCGATGGATAGAAAGAGTCGTCAGTAATATTAATTATTCCCATCACATAAATCTTTTTAGAGAAGTCAAAAATTTTTGATCCGATCTCGAGAATCACTTTATTTCTCCATCAAGGATCTTTTTCACAAGATCACCCACGGCTTTTGGATCTGCCTTGCCCTTTGTTCGCTTCATCACATTGCCAACGAAAAAACCGATGACAGATGTTTTCCCACTATGGTACTGTTCGGCGACAGAATTATTTTCTTCTATTACAGCTTTAATTACAGGGATCAGTAAATCTCCATTCGAGATCTGTATTAAATTTTTATCTTTTATGATCCTTTCAGGATCTTTTCCACTTTTGTAAATTTCTGATAACACATCTTTAGCGGATAACCTTGATATTTTTGACGTATTTGTATAATCTATAAGAATTTTGAGATAAGCAACAGGAATTTTTTGAGGATTGAATTCTTTTGAATCTGCGTTAAAAAGGCTCAAGAGATCGTTCACTATCCAGTTTATGGCATCCGCTGGTGAAATTCCGGAAGAAATGGCCTCTTCGAAATACTTTGAAAGAAATCTGTCATTAGAGAGGATCTGGGCGTTATCTTTTGAGATACTGTAAACCTTTTCGTATCTTGCAGTTTTTTGCTCCGGCAGTTCTGGCAATTCTCTCCTTATCTTCTCTATTCTATCTTTAGAAAGGACAAGTACCAGTAAATCTGGCTCAGGAAAATATCTGTAATCATTCTCTTCTTCTTTAGATCTCATCGATACTGTTGATCTGGATGTGAAATCCCAGCCACGGGTTTCATGCTTTACATCCTTGCCTGTTTTCAAAACAGAAGATATTCTGCTTATCTCATATTCTATAGCATGTTGAACGAATCTGAAGGAGTTTATATTCTTAACCTCAACTCTTGCACTTGATCTTCCATTATCATCTATAACTGAAACGTTGGCATCACACCTCAAAGCACCCTCTTCCATATTACCGCTGCACACATCTATTGCCCTGAGGATATTTCTCAACTTTTCCATAAATTCTTTGGCCTCTTCAGATCTTTCCATATCGGGCTCCGTGACTATTTCTATCAAAGGAATTCCACATCTGTTGAAATCTATCAGACTTTCCTTTGCTTCAGTAATGGTTTCAGAAGAGTGAAACATTTTTCCTGCATCTTCCTCTATATGGATTCTTCTTATTCTTACGCGTTTTCCACTTTCAAGATCGAGATATCCATTTGTCGCTATTGGATGAAAATATTGAGTTATCTGATATCCTTTTGGCAGGTCTGGATAAAAATAATTTTTTCTGTCAAAACTTGAAATCTCATGAATCTCACAATTTAAGGCAATGGCACTCCTAATTGCAAAATCAACGACCATCTCGTTTAGAACAGGCAATGCGCCGGGCTGTCCCGTACAAACCGGACATATATTTGTGTTTGGAGCGGCATTCACATCATTTTTACAGGTGCAAAAAGCCTTCGTTTCTGTCAGAAGTTGAGTATGAATTTCGAGACCTATGACTGATCTCATGATCGCACCTCTAATTTTGGGAAATCTCCCCTTATTTTTTCATAAGATCTTGAAATTCTTAACAATTTTTCATCTTCAAATTTTCTACACATGATTTGCATTCCAGCCGGCAATCCGTTTATAAGTTCCATAGGAAGGCTTATAGCTGGCAATCCGGCAAGATTTGCGGGTATCGTATAAATGTCCTGGAGGTAGTACTCAAGTGGACTTGAAAGCTGTCCAAATTTGAAAGCCGTCGTTGGAGTCGTTGGTCCAATTACGGCATCGTAACTATCAAAAATTTTTTGCAGATCATCAACGATCTTTGCACGTACTCTCTGAGCTTTATCAAAATAAGCATCATAATAAGTGGCTGATAGTGTGAATGTCCCCATCATTATCCTTCTTTTAACTTCTCTGCCAAAACCATTATCACGCGTTTTCATGTAGATATCGTCGACAGATTCTTCTGCGCTTCTGAAACCGTATCTTATACCGTCGTACCTTGCAAGGTTTGAAGAAGCCTCTGCCGGTGCGATTATATAGTATACTGACACAGCATATTTCAGCGATGGAATAGATACTTCATCGATTTTTATTCCCAGCTTTTTCAAGTTATTAAGCGCATTTTCGAAGGTTCTTTTCAACTCTCCGGAAAGTGCTTCAACAAACTCTTTTGGAATTGCAATTTTAACCCCTTCAACAGAATTCTCTATATTTTTTAAAAGATCCATTTCTTTTTTCACGGTAGTAGCATCTTTTGAATCCTTTCCTATTATGATGTTTCCGATGAATGCCGCATCTCTAACATTTCTTGTAAGAGGTCCTATCTGATCTAATGAAGATGCAAAAGCAACAAGTCCGTATCTCGAGACAAGACCATAAGTTGGCTTATAACCGACTATGCCGCAGAATGATGCAGGCTGTCTTATGGATCCTCCCGTATCGGATCCAAGCGCAAATGGTACCATACCGGATGCCACGGCGGCAGCCGATCCACCGCTTGATCCACCGGGTACCCTTGTAAGATCCCATGGATTTTTCGTTGGAAAAAAAGCTGAATACTCTGTTGATGCTCCCATCGCAAATTCATCCATATTTGTTTTTGCAATTACTCTTCCACCCTCCTCAAGCAACTTTTGCACTGCTGTTGCCGTATAAGGTGAGACATAATTTGCGAGTATTTTGGAGGCACAAGTGGTCTTTGTTCCTTCAACTTCCATATTATCTTTCACTGCAAATGGTATACCGTCTAAAATTCCTTCTTCTCCGCTCACATCGCATCTCGATGTGTAAGCGTTTAGCACAGGATCCATTTTCTGCGATTCTTTCATAAAATACTCAAATACTTCATTTTTAGAAAGAGATCTATTTTTGATCTTCCGGGTAAGTTCTTCAAGGCTTAAATCGATCAATTGATTTCCTCCTTCCACTTCAATAAATTATATCACTACCAGTACTTTACAACACTTGTTCTTAACATGGGAGCCATATTTGAAGTAGCTATAACAGATGGTAAAACTTTTTGAAGACTTGACGCACTTATATTTGATCCCGTATACCATACATAGATCGTAATATCATTTCCGGAAGCAGAATAACT
>JAVRKU010000033.1:7265-13175 GCA_031962125.1 Mesoaciditogaceae bacterium
TTAACATGGGAGCCATATTTGAAGTAGCTATAACAGATGGTAAAACTTTTTGAAGACTTGACGCACTTATATTTGATCCCGTATACCATACATAGATCGTAATATCATTTCCGGAAGCAGAATAACTTACAGAATAATTTTTGAGAACTTGTTCTTGATCCTGAAAGTATGATTTTAATTCGGATGTACTCCGGATAATTCTGTGATCGAGATAGAATTCTTCCATTGCAGCCTTTGATATCTGGGAAAGATTTAAAGCGGTTGTTATTGTGCGGGCCTGTTTTATGGCAACATATCCAATTGGAACTATGGCCGCCATAATAGCCGCTATAACTGCGATGACTATAAGAAGTTCGATGAGAGTGAAAGAGGATCGCATATTATCATCTCACATGAAATTTTTTGTGTCCGTAAGTATTGATATGCCGATTTCAAAATTCGGAGAAGAGAAGAGAAAAGTATCGGACACATAGATCTGAAAATTCGAATATACTTTCAATATGACATCGGATTTTTTAAACCAGTTGAGATCGTAAGAAGCAAACAGTGACAAAGCATTAGGAGACTCTCCTGAATAATTAGGCGGAGCCAGAAAGAGTATACCTTCACTTGAATTATAATCAACACTCGAATAAAACCGTGAATATTCAAAGAACGTGTGAAATGTCATAAAATCAAAGGTCATCATCAAATTTAAAAAATTTCTTCCGATCTCAAAAATTTTCCCGCTGGAAGCTCCGGGTAATTTGCCAAAATTCGAGCTTGCTCCGATTAAAAAGTGCATATTTTGATATTTGTAAACATGAAAGAAGACATACGGATTGACAACTAACGTTGATTCATAAAAATTAACGCCAAATAAATTTTCGAAAAAGAAAGAGGATCTCGGATATCCTACATCTATCGTTAAAGGGGTTGCCGATATACCGATGTAAGATTGTGTGTTAGATATATTAATAGATATTGGAACAGGCATAGCGACTATTGGAACTATAATGGCAAAAAAGAAGAACACATATTTCATTCTCTGTCATTCTCCTTCCATATCCCTATTCTCCTAAGCAGTGAAAGAATAAATCCGAAGAACATAATTGTTATCGACGCATAGAAAAGATCGAGGGCAAAAGACAGGTTCTCAAAAAAGATAAGATGACCTGAAAAGATCAAAGCCACCAGCTGACCTATGAAAAAATTTGCGGATGCTATGATCCAGTGGCCGATCGAATTTTTGAAAAGGTATTTAACAGCATATTCCTGACGGGTATAACCGAGAGAGAGTATCGTTGCCCTGTGAACACTGTCATACCTATCAATGATCGGTGTGATGCTTGACACTATATAGATAAAAGTAGATACAACCATTATCAGAGCGCCTATCGGAGGGCTAAAAGTCAGTATTACAAAAACACCAAAAAGCATCATACCGATAGGAAATAGGCTTTGGAAATATCTTAGAAAGCTTGTCCCAAGGCTCCTTTTTTCCACGATTCTATTTCTGACATACCAGAAAGCGAGTACAAAACCTGCAAGAGTTATTAGAGCAGTTTCTACGATGTCTATCCAGACTTCAAATATATTCAAGAGGGTTTCTTTTCCTCCTTTTGAGGATCCTTCTTAAAAAGTTCTGCCACAGCACCAAGACTTGAAAGAATACCAGAAGTCTCAAATGGCAAAAAGATCTTCGTAGCCTGACCGTCTGCAACTTTTTGAAGTGTGTCAAGATATCTTACAGTGAGCAGATCTGGCGTAGGATTTCCTGAATGAATTGAGTCAAAGACGAGTTTTATAGCAGCTGCCTGTCCTTCTGCTTCGGCCTGAAATTTGTACTTCTGGGCATCGGCTATCCTTTGTATGGCTGCCGCATCTCCCTCGGCTTTTAGTATTTGAGATTGCTTTTGGCCTTCAGCTTGAAGTATCTGGGACTGTTTTATACCTTCAGATTCAAGTATTGCAGCCCTTTTAGTTCTTTCTGCTTTCATTTGTTGGCTCATGGCTTCAGTTATGTCCTTTGGGGGATCTATTCTCTTTATTTCGACCCTTGTGACTCTAACACCCCATTTGTCTGTCGCTTCATCCAGTGTGTCGCGCAATTTTGTGTTTATCATGTCTCTCGATGTCAGAGTCTGATCAAGTTCAAGTTCGCCTATGACGTTCCTCAGATTTGTCTGAGCGAGAGCCGTAGCAGCAGGTTCGAAAGCTTTAACGTTGTATGAAACTTTGAATGCATCTGATACCTGATAATATATTATCGCATCAACAGCAACAACCACATTATCCCGTGTTATAACTTCCTGCGGAGGAACATTTATAAAATGTTCTCTCATGTCAACCTTTGCCATCTGTTCAAAAAATGGGATTATGAGGTGAAGACCCGATTGAGCTTCTCTGGAAAATTTTCCAAGCCGCACAATTAAGCCCCTCTGGTAAGGTTTTACTATCTTTATCCCTGTGATGGCAATAACGAGTAAAAAGACAAAAATAACAACTCCAATAATTATACCTAAAATCATTTTTTGTCCTCCTTTCTTACAACTGTTTTTGTACCTTCTATTCTCAAAATAGTTACATAACTGTTGATATCAATGATCGAGCCATCATCAGTGATAGCTCTCCAGATATCGCCATTGATCTTGATCTTTCCTTTTCCTTTTTGACGATCAATTGTTTCAATGACAAGTGCTCTTTGACCGATTATCTCATCTATGCTTATTTTTCTGGGTGAATCTTTTCTTTGAAGAACCTTTAGGGCGAGAGGACGCGTGAATATGACCAGAATGGCTGAAACAACGATGAAAATAATGATCTGAACCATCAAATCGACAAAAAGCGAACTTATAGCCGCAGCAAAAGCCCCGAGGCCGAACCAGAACAGAAAAAAGGTAGGAATGAAAATCTCGGTTGCACTCGTTAATACTCCAACTATTATCCAGAAAAGCAAAGCCATATAATATCACCCCTTCAATTCAGAGTGAAAATTTTGGACGGATGAACATACATCACCGGAATATCAATATTTAAATCTTCAATAGCTTTATTCACATATCTTTTGATATTTTTTTCGTATCTCGTCGATATATGATAAAGTATAACGGATTTTACCTTAGCTGACTCTGCTAATTTTAGAACCTCTTTTATAGATGAATGATTGTTTCCCTTTCTATCGTTTTCATTCAAAAAGGTTGATTCATGAATAAGTAGATCAGTTTCGTAAGCATCATCGATCGAAATCGCTGTTGAATCACCACTTATCGTGAAAATCTTGTGTTCGTAATCAATCGTTATCTCTTCTTTTCCATATTTTTTTATGAGATCGAGAATCTCATCCTGGCTTAAATTTCTATATTGATCTTTTAATCTTTTACGTTTTTCATAAATATTATATCCACAGCTTACCTCGTTAAGAGTATGGTGAGTTCGAAAGGGCCTTATAACTCGCTTCACACCACCGGTTCTATGAAGAACGATTTCCTCTCCAATTTCTATGGCTTTTATGGAAAGATTATATTTCAAATCATCATTCACTTTAAGTATGAAATGCAGAAACTCTTCAATAGATCTTCCACCCTTAGGATAGTATATTTCTAAAGACTTTTCTTTGTCTCCCATCGCATTGTTCCTTGTGTTAACAAGACCCCATAATCCGGCTATATGATCCGCATGTCCATGGGTTAAAAACACACGTTTAACCGCAAAAGATTTGTTACCAAGATATGTACTCGCACCTTCACCACAATCTATAAGCATACGATCCGGCGAATAATACATCCATGTAGAATAAAGTGCTTTTGAATACATCATAATGTTCAATTTTTTTCAATCCTAACTTCTATCCTGCCAGAAACGCCATTCCCAAATTTCACCTTTACCTCGTGAATTCCAAGTTCTTTTATCGGCTCCATTTCTATATTTTTTCTGTCGAATTCTTCACCCAGATATTCCGATATCTTCTGTGCCACCTCATTTGACGTGACGGATCCGTAAAGTTTATTGCCTTCTCCTGAATTAGCTTTTATGACAATCGTAGCCTTCATAAGTTCTGAAATTTTTTTGTTAGCTTCTTCAATTTCTTTCTTTCTTTTTATATCCTGTTTGATCTTCTTTTTATTTACTTCACCTACAATATCCTTTGTAGCCTCAATTGCAAGTTTCTGGGGTATAAGATAATTTCTTGCGTAACCATCGGAAACATTAACTATTTCTCCACTTTTGCCAAGTGCTTTGACATCATGCATTAATAAAACTTTCATATTGGAACTGACCTCCTATGGCATCCTATAAGCATGAAGAGGCTGTTAAGCCTCCTCAGTCTTTGTTATAAGGAACAAGAGCCGCTTCTCTTGAACGTTTCACAGCTTCGGCAAGCATCCTTTGATGTTTTGCACAGGTGCCTGTTATTCTTCTTGGAAGGATCTTACCTTTATCACTCAAAAATTTTCTCAAAGTCCTCATATCTTTGTAATCTATATAATTTATATCATTCGTGCAGAAAAAACATTTTCTAACTCTTCTTCTAAAATTACCCGAACCTTTCTTATTTGAATCTCTGTCTCTGTCTCTATCTCTATCATTATTTCTATCTCTTCCGTAAGGCATTTTTAACGACCTCCATGAATTTTAAAATGGTACTTCATCACTATCATCGCCATATTTTTGGGAATTAGGATTCCCATCGGGCGGCAACATTTCATCCGATAAATTTTCGGACGGTATTTCTTCAGGGATTTCATTTCTTTTATCAAGCGGCTGAATTCTGTTTGCAACGATCTCTGTTGTGATCCTTTTATTTCCATCCTTATCCTGCCAGGAATTATTTCTTAAAGATCCTTCGACAAGAAGAAGTCTTCCTTTTTTGATGTAAGCACTCATAAACTCAGCATTTTTGCCGAAGCACACTATTCTAAAAAAATCGGCCTGTTGCTGCTGATCTTTTGCATACCTGTTTACCGCAAGGCTAAAATTCACAATCTGTGTTCCGCTTGTCGATGCTTTCATTTCAGGATCCTGCGTGATTCTTCCAACAAGGATGACCCTGTTATAGTTCACGGATTTTCTACCTCTTTCTCCTCTTGAATGGGAGGTGTCTCTGCTTTAACTTCAACTTCATCCTGCGGTTCTTTGTGTGGTTCATCTTGTAGTATCTCTGATGTTACTTCTGACTTTTCCTCTTCCTGTTTTTCAGCAACAGGATGTTTCTCAAGATCTTCTCTTCTGAGTGTCAGATGCCTGAAAATCTCAGGCACAACACTGTACATCTCTTCAAGCAATTTGATCCGAGATGGATCTGAATCGAAAACTATAACAGTATAGTCGCCTTCGTTAAACTTTTTGATCCTGAATGCGAGCTGTTTCACGCCCCATCTGTCAATTTTTCTTATCTTTCCACCCATTTTCTCTTCGATCTGATTTTTAACACGATCGGCGAGTTTATTTCTTACCTCTTCGTCAAGTGTCGGATCGACGATGAAAAGTGTTTCATAAATCTTCATAAATTTACCTCCCATGGACAATTTGGCTCTGCTTCAGCAGAACGGGTTAAATGATTATAACATATAAAGCAAAGAATCAAAAATCAGGTGTGTATATAATATAGGGGTTGAGATGCCTCCAAAGTTGATACAGTTAAAAGTAGAAACTATGTACTTATGAATGTATCATTGCGGGATCAGCGCTGATCCCGCAAAAGTTGAATTCAATAAGATCTAACTCACGTTGTGCGTGGATGTTGAGGAATTAACCCCACGTCAGCAAATGCAGAAAACAAGCCACTATCCAGCATTAAGTAGGCCTCTTTCGCTTCTTTGGTCATTGAAATCATGTATGAAATGGCTAAATGGATTAGTTCCTTCATTCCTTCCTCACTTCTTATTGCCAACAATCTCATTATCACTTTAAATACCAAATACACCACAC
>JAVRKU010000034.1:0-13029 GCA_031962125.1 Mesoaciditogaceae bacterium
TCAGAGGGACTCATAAAGAGTCCCTCTGATTTTTTAGTCGATTGATAAAGCAGATTTTAAAATTTTACTTTTTAAATTCTTTCATAGCATCCTCAGCACTTTTTCCTTCAACTGTTATTGCATAGATGGCATTGCACATTTCTATGGCCTCATCGAGAGATTTCTGGTGGATGTTTCTTCCCGTTGCATTTCCGGAGGCCCCGCTTATGAAGATCTGATCATGTAAGCGTTGGAGGAAGACTTTAACGTCTACGCTCGGACCACCTGAACAGACAACTTTTGTTCTTCCAGCAGCCATAACGGCTTCTTTGAAAAGTTCGGCAGCGCTGTTTCCATCTTTATCTTCTGGATAATTGACCTTTACGAAATCCGTTCCAAGCGTTGCAGCGATACCCGTTGCTCCAGCAACAAGATGTGGATCGAGTTCATCTTTTACGGCCACGCCTCTCGGGTAAGCCCACACCACGCTGACAAGGCCGTGTTCATGTGCTTTATATACTATCTGTGCTGCCTGCCTTAAGATGTCCCCTTCATATTTGCTCCCTGGATATATCGTGTAACCAATTGCTAATATCCTGAGACCGTTATCTTTTTTGAATTTTACAACCTGTTCGACATCTATCCATTGATTGCTGAATGGATCCATCTGCTCGGTCTTCACAAGATCTGTTTTCGAGTTGAGCTTTACAAGGTATGGCACTTCTTTATAATCCATGCCATATCTGGCTATTAAACCCAGCTGGGTTGCAAAAACGCCTATTTTAGCCTTACTTGCGATCTGAAAAAGGTGCTCTGGATTCGCGTCATCAGGTGAAATTCCTTTACCGTAAAAATCTTTGTTGAGATGCTCAACTTTTTGATCTCCTGCAAAAAGCATTAACCTTCCAGCGCCGTGTGTCATCTCATCGTAGTTTTTGAGGTATTCCGCACGTTTATCCTTCGGTACATCAAGAGGTACCTTCTGTTCCATTCCCATCTTTAACCTCTCCTTTCGAGATTGACATATCCTATAAATACTATGATATCAGTATGATTCACTCTTGTCAACAACAATCCTGCCGTTGTGCCACCAGCCTTTCATTTATTTCAGATATTAGTTCCTGTGGAGAATACTCCAGCACATCTAATTTCTTTGCATCTTTAAGAAAGAAAATCGTTCCACTTGCCTTTCTTCCCGTCAATTTCTCATACGAAAAGATGTAAAGTTTTACCTGAAATTCATAATCTGCAATTTTTTCTTCCGAATATCTTGAGTATTTAAAATCTATTATCTTCCATCCGCCGTCTGTCTGGATCACTTTATCAATTTTTCCTATCAGCTGTAATCCTGGTTGACCGATATTCACTTCCACAGCCATTTCGCTTTTAACATCTCGAGATTTCCTTATCTCATATATCAAGGGATCTTCAACTAAACCACGCAGGACTTTTTTAACTTCTTCAACAATACCCACCGGGTATGTCGTGAAAAAATCTCCTGATAGTATTTCTTCAAGAGAGAGCCCATTTCCTAACATTTCAAGTATCTCATGGGCAACAGTACCATAGAGGGCCGTTTTGGGATCGAGATCTTCCGTACCATCAAACAGTTCTGTCACGTTGTACACTTTTCTCACGGGCATCGGTGATACTTTTTCAAGATATTTCTCATCTATTTTGAAGATACTTTCTTTCTTAATTGAATTTTTTTTCTGAATATCTTTCATATCAACAATTTCAACGAGATCTTCCATGCCTTTAGGAATTTCCCACCCTTTATCTCCGAAAAATCCTTTCATTGCAAAGATATTTAACCATAGTGTGCTCTTTTGCCTATCCGGTCTTTCTCTGCTAAGTACGAGCGTTTCTTTAGCACGCGTCATTGCCACGTAAAGAATGCGTTTTTCTTCATCAAGTTCTGACTGGACTTTTCCTTTTTGTTTTGTTTCCTTTCCCATTTGTGCGATTATAACAACAGGAAATTCAAGGCCTTTGGATTTATGGATCGTCATGATCTTAACGACATTTTCGGTCTCTGAAAGTGCTGAAGCTTCTTCACCCTCATCATCTCCGGCATTACCCATGATTTTTTGGATCGAGCTTATATCCCACGATGGAATGTCAAGCGTGTCAAGTGTCTCGATGAATTTCATGACATTTGCTATCTTTTTATCTCCATCTTTCTGATTTGCTAACTTTGCGAGATAATTCGTTTCCAATACCGCAATCTTTAAAAGTTTTGAAACATCGATCGTGTTTTTCAAAGCGATAAGCCTGTCTATCAGATCGATGATTTTAACATATTTTTCATTTTCTCTCATCTTCTCATAAATTTTTGAATTTTTCCCTTTCAAATAAAGGATTTCATCAAGGCTCAATCCAAAAAAAGCAGAAAGAAGGAGACCGGTCATCGCCCTATTATCGTAAGGATCTAAGATCACCGATACGAGATCATTGAGTGCTAAAATTTCTTTTTTATCAAAAAAAGATTTTCCTCCAATGATATGGTATGGTATTTCAAATTCAACAAGCTCATTTTCTATTGTCCAGACATCACTTATACCTCTTAAAAGTATTACAATATCAGAAAAAGGTCGTCCGTTTGAATTCATCTCCTGGATGAATTTTGCTATGGCTTCGGCTTCTTTTTGCCTTGCATCATCGACTTTAGAACCGCCAGAATTGTTCAGAAGGATCACGCGCCGTGTTTTATCTTCTTTCGCTGCTTTTATCTGCGGAGAGTAAGTTATTTTACCATCTTTGAAAACTTCAGGAAAGAAGCGGTTGTAGAATTCTACAAGATTTGGAGCGGATCTATGATTTTCTCCAAGTTCTTTCACGGATATATTTTTGCTTTTGGCATTTTCAATAGTATCGATGAAAACTTCTACATCTGCACCCCTGAAGGCATATATGGATTGCTTTGGATCTCCTATGTACCAGATCTTATTGATATTGGATCTTAAAAGATCTACTATTTCACTCTGAAGCGCATTCGTGTCCTGAAATTCATCCACAAAGATGTATCTAAAATATTCAGAATACCTGTGCCTGAGCTCTTCATATTTACGGAGAAGATCTCTTGTGAAGATCAGGAGATCTTCAAAATCGAGAATTGACTCATCAATGGCAGCCTCTCTGTAAATTTTTACAAGTTCCATAGCATTTTTCCTGTACAGATTAACAAGTTTTTCATCTATATCTTCCGGCACATACCCATCCTGCCATCTGCTGGATATCGCTTCCTCAAGCCATTTTCTTACATCCGAGAACTTTATTTTCAGATCGATCTCGAAGAACTTTCTTATCTCCTTTATATTTTCTATCATATAAGACTCAACTATTTTTGATATCCGCCTCGATGCGGAAAGCCCGCTTATGATCTTAAAATCCGGATCCAGATCCACGTAAAGCGCACTTTCTCTTATGAGCCTTACACAGAATGAATGTATTGTTGATATCCTCGCAAATGGCATCTCGTATTTCATCTTTGAATATGGATCCTTCTCTCCATTTTTTATTCTTTCTTCTATACCTGCCATTATACGTTCTCTCATTTCTCTTGCGGCCTTTTCTGTAAAGGTTATGGCCACAACTTGATCTATTCTGAGGGGATCTACGGATCTGTAAGCATTCTCAAAGATGCTGAGATATTTTTCCACAAGCACCCTCGTTTTGCCGCTTCCTGCTCCTGCAGTTATAACGAGATTTTCATTTGAATCAAGAACTTTTTTTTGGACATTTGAAAGTTCCATCGGGCCACCTCACGGGACATATTTCGTTGAAATCACAACTTTTACATATTTCTTTACACGGTTTAGGGATAAAAATTCCCTTCTTTAAGTCATCGATAAATTTATGAATATCTGAGAAAAGCGGATCTTCCATTTTTATGATTTCATCACGCTCAAGCACATTTTTTATCTTTGGATCTTCAACTGTTGAAAAAGTAGCTCTTAAAACAGGTCTGTTGAAAGTTTTTTCATACATAGCGGCATAAAGGACGAGTTGATCTTTTTCACCAGGATTTTTTGTCTTGTAATCGACTATCATGTATCCCGAAGCACATCTGTCTACCCTGTCTATTCGCCCGGCAAATTCTATTCCATCTACGCTCGCCATTTTTCCCTCTCTGCCAAAGCTTATTTCAAATTCATACGGAATAAACTGATCACTCTCCCCATTCCCTACCATGTATAATCTGTACTTTTTGATGTTTCTACCCTGTCCGTCTAAATCATCATTCAATTCTATTTCGTAAAGGTAAGCTAAAAGCGCGCCTTTGAGCTTCAAAAGGTTTATTTCGAAGATCTCTGGCTCAAAAAAGCTTATCTTTTCAAGTTCTTCTCTCACGATCGATTCTACTTCAGATGAAAGGGTAAGATCATCCAGTCTTTTAAGATGTTCTCTACCCTTTCCGCTTATGAGTTTTCTCAGTGCATTATGGTAAACGATTCCAAGCTCGAGACTGTTGAGATCGAGATCATACAGTATATTCTGTGGGAGATCCATAACGTAAGAGAAGAAAAATCTGAGTGGGCATTCTTTATAAGTTGAAAATCTGTAAAAACTCACCGGTTTTTTTGAAAGTGTTTCACACATTTGCAAATTTTCATCCATTTTCAGGATCATATCTTTATTTACCGAAATGGTTATTCCAAATTTTTTTTCGAAATCCACACATCTGTAACCCCATCTTGAAGCTTTAGAATAAGCTATGACCGCCTCCTGAACACTCATGGGCAAGAGTTCCGGCCTTTTTTCAACATCTATTCTGAATTTTGAAAGCATCTCAGAAAGATAAAGCGATGGTAAAATTTTGACACCCTCTGCTGTTGATTCAGGCATCGTTATATATGTCATATCAGAATGAGCCATTGCGGTGTAAAAATCGAGCCTGTCATCTGAAAGCCTTTTTAAGATCCTGTTCGTTCCAAAATGAGTTTCTTCTTCGATTGAATTGTAAAAATAATTGGGCTGGAAGGTCGGATAATTTTCATCCGTGAAATCAACAAAAATCTTTACCGGTACATAATTGAATCTCGAGGTTAACAGATCAGAAATTCTCACCTTTGCCTGATTTCTGTCAGGTATATATGTCCTGTCCTTTATCTGCATTTCAAGATAGTATCTGTACTGGGAACTCTCGAGCTTTTCTATGCCCATGAAGTCGAAAATACCCTCCATTTCCCAGATAAGATTTCTGAACTCATCAAGGGCAGTGTGATCTTCATCATCCATCCGCTTTGACTCTATAAGAAGATTGAAAGCAAGATCGAAAGCCTTAGAATAATCAGAAATCTTGTGGGCCTTTTCAAACTGTTCAAGAAAAAAGAAGAGTTTTTCGACCGTTTGTTTTGCAGAATTAACAAGACCTTTAAGCCTTTTTATCTCATCAAGCGCGCTTTCATCTACAAGATCCTCTCTCTCTTCTTTCAGGAGTTTTTCTTTGACATCGAGGTATCGCATGAAATTTTTCAGCCTTTCGGTCCAGTCTTTTGATCTTCCTACTTTAGATAACCTCATGGCCCCTCTTTTGAGATGAGAGAGATCGTATATAAGATCAAATTCGGTATGTTCTCCTGCAAAACCTGCCATGATCATACTCAGAAGGAGATCCTGCGGGTATCCACCGGTTACAACTCTCAAAGGTATCATCATCTGCTGGACAACCGTACTTTTAAGCAATTTTTGTCGCCCAAGATAGGCACCATGAATGGAATATTCATCAAGTTTGTCTTGTAAGGCATTTATATATTTACTATCTCCTGATTTGACAACAATTTCAAAATCAGAAAGATTTTTCCCTTCCATGATCATACTCTTGATCTTACCAGCTACCCATTTTATTTCATCCGAAGCTTTCTCAAAAGAAAAGATCTTCACGCCGCTGCCGTTATCAATGAAAAGACCTTTTGCTACCTGTGATCCGTTGAATTGCATTTCTACCATATTTGCTTTGAAGCCATCAAGAGATTTGAGTATAGTCTTTGTTCCGTTTGAAAAGATCTCCCCTGTCGTAACGGTCATAAAAACTTTTTCAAAAGATGAGATGAGCCTTCTGAAAAATGCTGAAACTACCGGTGTGAAATCGTAAAATCCATCCACAAAAAGGTACTTTCCCTTTATCTGAATTTCTCCATTTGCAATCATCTTATAAGCATCATATGAATCGAAGATCCTGTAAGCACTGAATTTTTCGCCCATTCTTCTCATAACATCTGATATGAAAAGATCTCTTAAAGTTTCAGGGTTTGCGAATTCATCTTCTTTCATGTACGTTTTTATATCATCTATCAAAGAGAGTAATTTTTCTATGGTCGATCTGTGCCTCACTATTTTTGCTTCATTTCTGAGCTCTTCTTTCAGATCGAGATTCTCGGAAGCCATTTCTTCTACAACAGTTGAGAGGATGGATAGCTTGAGAGATCTGTCAGCAAAAGCAAGATGCTTTTCTTTTTGCACATTTTCCACGGCAAACTGGTCTATCGTTTTGAAGGCCGATCTATTTATGGCGCCTATCCTTTGTGAGGCCATATCTGCCGCAAATTTGACAAATTCACCTTGGCTTCCTATGAAGGTATAATCAAAAGGATTTACCACTGCTGAAAGTTCTTCTATGATCCTTCCAGTTTTCCCAGAAAAGGGCGGGCCGATGAAAACCTTCACATCAGGCATGATCATTCACCACACGGTTCTTTGTAATTAAACAGCTTCATTCCTTCCATGCACATCTGGCACTCATGCGGATCGAAGATCCTTGCAGGAATGTTAAGAAGAGAGAGCACTTGAAGGCCATCTACTCTTTCCGCTCTTTCTATCTGTCCTATTCTTACTATCGATGCAATACCTATTATTTCAGCACCGTACCCTTTCAGTGCAAGAATCACATCATGAATCACCGTTTCATCCGCGATGAGATCTTCTACTATCACAAGATTTTTGAACATCGTAGGATCAAGGCAATGATCAAATGAGGGCCTCTCTTTTTCGTCTCTTTCAAGATATATGAATGGTATATCTATATTACGTGCTACCTCATATCCTATTATCATGCCATTTGGTGTTGACGAGACGATGCAATCCGGTGCAAATCTTTGAAGTCTTAAAGCAATTTCACTACCTATTTCTCTTGTGTACCATGTGTATTGGAGAGTTTTTGCACATTCCACATAAGTATCAGAGTGATTGCCGGATCTCAAAAGGAAATGTCCATAAAGAATAGCTCCGGTTTCATTCAATATATTTTTTATATCTATCATAGTAAGCACCTCAGGTAATTTACAAAGTCGAAAGAAACTTTACTATCGATTCGAGGGCATCATCCGATGCTGCCTTTCTTACCTCATTTCTTGTTCCACCGTAAATTTTTTTCCACGTGCTTTTTCCATATTTTGAAACGAGGCCAAACAATACCGTACCGAGAGGTTTGTCCGGCGTTTCTCCGGTGGGCCCCGCTATGCCCGTTGTTGCTATTGCCATATCTGTATTGAAAACTCGCATCGCACCGTTGGCCATTTCGATCACGCATTCCTGTGAAACTGCACCGTGTAATTTTATGGTTTCATCTTTAACTCCGAGTACATTTATCTTGGATTCATTTGAATAAACGACGGCTCCAGCCATGAAAACAGAAGAAATTCCTGCAACGCTTACAAGCCTATCGGAAATCATACCACCGGTTACGGATTCTGCGACAGCAAGTGTCACCCTTTTTGCACTTAAAAGCCGGAAAACTTCCTCTTCGAGAGTCTCTCCTGATTTTCCTATGAATTTTTCAGGAAATCTTTTCAAAACTTTCTCTTTAAGATCGGATAAAATTGCGCTTGCCTCATTTTCATCTTTTCCTTTAGCAGTTAAAGAGATCTCTATCCAGCCCTTCTTAAGAAAGGTCGAGATCGTTGGATTGGCGGCACGTGCAAGATCGTGTATCGCATCCTCAACTTCCGATTCTCTCATACCATATATCCTTATAACATCGTTTTTGATATATCCACCACCAAATTTTTTGAGAAAATCCTCAAGACCATTTCTTATGATGGATTTTATCTCTTCAGGTGGACCCGGAAGGAGTATCAAATACTTCCCGTTGATCTTCATGACAATACCTGGAGCGACGCCCGATGAGTTTTTGAAAAGTACTGCCCCCTTCGGTATCGCAGAAAAAGAGAGTGCAATTCTTTCTGTAACCTTTTGATCCAGCAGATATTTGTAAATTTCTCTGTCATTTTCGAGAGGTATTGAAGTTGCAACAGAAGCGGCCTGCTTTGAAAGATCACTTCCAGTCCCTCCCAGACCGCCGGTTGAAAGCACTATATCGGCTCTTTCAAGAGCTTCCCTGTATATACGTATTATTCTGTCAAGATTATCGCCGACAGTTGTGTATCTGTGTATGTCTATACCACATCTTGCTAAAAGTTCACAGAGTATTCTTGCATCTTCGTTACAACTTTTCCCGAGCAAAAGTTCCGTTCCGGTTGAAACTATCTCGGCCTTCATATAAGACCACTCTTTTGTGCTCTTAAAAATGCAGATATCGTTTTCGAATCGGTGATCCTATTATCTATTATCATGGATTCCACCTCTTCTACCGTGAAATACTTAACTTCTACGAATTCGTCTTCGTCTAAATGCGTTCTGCCATTTGTCAATTCCTTTGCAAAAAAAAGATATATCTTTTCATCCGAAAAACCAGGTGTCGTGTAAATATAACCGAGTGTTTCCCATTTCTCTGCCTTTATGCCCGTTTCCTCATTGAGCTCTCTTTTTGCACATATCAGTGGATCTTCACCGGTATCAAGTTTTCCGGCAGGGATTTCCCACAGAGTTTTTCCTATCGGATATCTGTATTGATTCTCAAGAGGTATTTTATTTTCATCCGTAAGAGCTATAACGGCAGCTGCTCCAGGATGTCTCACAACCTCACGTATAGACTCATGACCGTTTGGCAGCCTTACCCTGTCAACATAAAGGTGAAGTATCTTACCCTCAAATTTTGACGTTGAATCGATCTTTTCCTCATCGAGTTTCATAATCTACCTCCTCTAAAATGGTTCTATAAGGCACATCGAAATATAAGGAAGATTTTTATCTATCCTGATATTTGCTATCAAATAATCGGTGAAATGATATTTTGAACTTGAAAAAAAGTACCACATTTCAAAAGAAAAAGAAAAAGATGGCGTGAAAATATTTTTCAACACATCAGCCTCAAATCTCCACGGCCCGAAATAATACTGACCATAAATTCCGACGTTGAAAATCTGAGATGGTGTGATCATGTTGAATACGGGGCCAAGCCTGAAACCTTTGTTAAGGTCATCCCTTCCAACAACGGGAATTGTGGCTTTGACATCATAAATCATAGATTGTGAAGTCGAGGCAGGTGTGAAAATATTCAAAGAAAGTTCATCGTTAAATTTATTCATAGCTCCAAGACTTACAACCCAGCTTCTTCCGGGGGAATAACCGAGTCCAAAAATATAGTTCATGGCATAGGCAGATATCGCAATGGACAGGATCGCAAAGATAACAAGAAGAGTTTTCAAAATTTTCACCTTCTTCGTGGTAAAATTTGGTGAATACATATATATTTTACCATGTATCCGGCAAAATATGAGGTTGAAAAATGAATTTAAAACGCAGGTTTGGATCACTCATTCATTCAAAACAGACGATGTCGCAGGCTGTTGTACTCATAACGAGTATCACACTTGCATCGAAATTACTGGGCTTTGTAAGAGATATCATCATAGCATACTTTTTCGGAACGGGCAGTGTGATGGATGCCTATCTTGCATCACAGAGTCCACTTGGCTTGATAAATGGCATAATAACCGGCACGATAATATCTGCCTTCATCCCGCTTTTCATAAGGGTTATGAAAGGTAGGGGAGGAGAAGAGGCTAAAAAATATTCTGCCACGATCTTTTATTCAACTACTTCTATTTTAATAGGTGTCGTTGTGCTGGTAGCCATTTTTGCATCTCCTGTTGCCTCACTTTTTTTCCCTGGATTTTCAAAATCCGATCATGATATGACCGTTAATTTTATACGCTGGATGAGCTTTGCAACAATCATAGGGGCAATGTTGAGCTTTGTCAATGGATTACTTCAAAGTGAGAAAAAATTTCTTGCGTATCCTCTTGTCGGTCTTAGCTTTGATTTCATAGTGATAGGAACTTTATTTGTGACAAAACATTTCGGACCGATCTCGCTTGCGCTTGCGTGGACACTACCACCAACCTTCATCTTCATAGTTTTGGGGTTTGCAGAGAGAAAATATATGAATCCGTTCAACATAAAAAAAGGTATTCCAGAGACAAAAGATCTTTTTAAAATGGTATGGCCTCTCTTTTTTTCAAGTGCACTTGGTATGCTTAATACTATAGTGGACAGAACCTTTGCATCTACACTTGAAACGGGAGCAATAAGTTCTCTCTCATACGCAAACAGGATAACAAGTGCGGCTGGTGGTGTACTTGGAACACCGATCACACAGGTTACATATCCTTCCGTTGCTGCCCATGCCGCAGAAAATGATATGAAAGGACTTATCATTACAACAAAAAGAGCCATGAAATTGATGGCATTTTTCCTGATCCCCGTCACATTTGCACTCTTTCCTCTGTCCAAACAGATCATCACTTTGATTTTCCAAAGAGGTGATTTTACAATTCAATCGACGGCTTTAACTTATCCTCCCCTCATGGCATTTTCTCTTTCACTTTTTACAGGAGCTTTCGCATCCGTACTCGTACAGGTTTACTATTCGTTTAAAAATTCGAGAACTCCCATGTTTTTTGGCATATTTGGTCTTTTGATAAATATATCTTTGAACTTCCTTTTCATATCTCACCTCAAGCAAACGGGACTTGCACTTTCAACTTCCATTTCGTCAATATATTTCGCAACCGCTATGGCAATCTCTTTGAGAATAAAATATAAAGTCTGGTTTTTCGATCTATGGTATTTCATCCGTGTTCTGATATCCTCAACTTTGATGGCTTCAGGTATTTACTTCACAATGGCAGTGTTGAGGGGAAAAATAAGAGATTTCGTTGCGATAGCTATAGGTTTCGCTTTATATTTAATCTTCTCATGGATCTTTAAAACATTGCCAAAGCGTTTCTGGAAATACCTGAAGTTCAAAAAAGCAACCACCGGAAATGATGATGAAAAACTTTAATTCTTAAGAAAGCAATTTTCTTCTCTGCTGTACAAACAGCGAGATCTCCTTAATTCAAATCGCTCATTTTCTACCATTGAATACATGGTACAAAAGAAAACATCTTCAAAGATTTCTTTCATCATTCAACGAAAATATTTTTCATGTCATGTTCTCTGTTGCATGGAAAACAGATATCTTTTCCTTGCATCCATTGGAGATTTCAAAAGTGGTATGGATGAGTTTGAAAAATTTCGAACACTATGAATTTTTAAAATTTCTTACGATTATTTCGTTGATCTGACCTCGTCCGTTAGCTTTGCAATTTATTGCTCTTCTTGCTTTAACGATCTGAAGATCGTAACCTGCATAAAGCATTTTGATGAACTCCGTATCGGAATTGCTCAGTATCACAAAGCATCCCATTTTATCGAGAACTCTGAAGCATTCCGCAAGCCTTATTTGATCTTCTTCGTCAAATTTACCTGAATAATTCGTGAAATTGGAAGTTTTTGAAAGCGGATGGTATGGAGGATCAAAATAGACGAATGTGCCTGCTCTTGCATAACGTAAAACGGCTGTGAAATCATCGAGCATGACTTCGGAATTTTTTAGCGCCATACTCACAAATTTTAAATTCTGCTCATCAACGATCTTTGGATTTTTGTATTTACCAAAGGGAACGTTGAATTGACCTTTTTTATTAACACGCCACAAACCGTTGTAGGATGTCTTGTTGAGATAAAGAAATCTTGATGCCCTTTCAACATTATCCATCTTCGAAACGTCCTTCTCACGCATGCTGTAATAATAATCTTCATCATTTTTATGCTTTTTAAGATCATCTATTAGTGCGTCCGGCTTATCCCTGACAACGGTATAAAAATTTATAAGATCCAGGTTTGTGTCTATCAGGACAGATTTCGATGGTAAAATATGAAAAAACAGCGCCCCACCGCCGATAAAGGGTTCGATGTACATATTAAATTTTTTTGGAAGTAGATGATCAAGTTGCGATAATAACTGACCTTTCCCACCAGCCCATTTTATAGGTGTTTTGAGTCTGATGTTTTCTGTCATACAAATCATCCCCTTAACTGCAGATATGATCTCGCTTTTATTATACTCGTCAAAAATGGCAAAACGTGACTGCTGGAGCCAGAATAATCAGAGATTCGCTTTTGAACGATTACACTCTGAAAGCAAGAAATATCTGGAAATTCAGTTGTGCTCATCTTGAATAAGAAGAGATTTTTTGAATTCATAGGATACAAGGAAAATTTGATAGAAAAAATAAAGGGTAGATTATCGAAAAGATCGTATCACTCCTTCTGAAAAAACCAAATAATTTAAGATAATCTTTGCTTTGATTTAAAAATCGAAGGAAATTTAAGATAAAGGCAATTTTTGACCAAAATTACCTTAAAACGGTCTGTAAAGTCATTTGTCCCTGTATGTAAACATATATATAATTTTTGTATACGTATATATATACCTTTTTCAAATATGAAGGAGAGGAGTCATTTGTCAAATTTCAAAGAGATTGAAGCACTTGAAACCGAAAAATCCAATCCCAAATCCATAGATATTGATATCATGCCTGCGATCGAGATCGCCGAACTCATGAATGAGGAGGATAGAACAATTGCTTTTGCCATTGAGAAAGCAGTTGATTCAATCGCTAAACTTTCAGAAAAAATAACTATTGCGATAAAAAACGGCGGAAGATGTATTTATGTAGGTGCCGGCACATCTGGACGCGTTGCAATGATAGACGCAGTCGAGACTGTACCAACATTCAATTTGCCAGTTGGAACATTTACGACAATTTTGGCAGGTGGACCTGAAGCGATGACAAGATCGTTGGAAAATGTTGAGGATGA
>JAVRKU010000035.1:0-12456 GCA_031962125.1 Mesoaciditogaceae bacterium
TAAAATACAAAAATGATCCTGCCCTTGTAGATCAATCAATGCATCTTCACTTTAAAGCGGAAAAAAGATCGTGAATTTTAAGGAGGCCAATAAAATGAAAAAAAGTATCATAATTTTTAGTTTCGTAGTACTTATCAGCATAGCATCTTTTGCAGGGACTGCAAGCGCGACGAGCACAAATAAAAGTTGGTCAACTTTGCCATACACTTTGTCTGCCACCGTAGAAAGCCATACGATCTTTGGCACAAAAGTCGATTTCGTTTCCGTTGTTAAGGATGGCACGTTGGATCACTATTCCGCCGTTGATTTTGAGCATTTGGTGTTCAAATTCAACCAAAATTACATGAATGATCTACCGTATGGAATAACAAAACTTAACTGCTCGATAAGCCGAAATTTTTTTTCATGGATCGTGTCTTCTAAAGAATATCTGTGGGGAAGTGTGAGCATAAGTGCGCCCGCAGTTGGAATGATAGAGATGTTCGTTGTCGGTGGTGTTGTGGCAGATTTGCTTATCACACATAATCCCTTCGACTTGATTTATGGTCTCGGAGTCCTTACAGTTGAAAATTTAATCGTTTCATCTCTTCAGACAAACTGCACGATAATTTTGGACAAAGAAAACCGTTGAAAAAAGGAAAATTCCACGCAGCGAAAGATTACGCCGCCAAATTGCTTATAGCCAAATTCAAAGAAAAATACACAAAAGAGTTAAAAGACAAGATTCAAAATGCCGATCCAGCATTGTTAGACTACATAATTTCTCACATATTCGAGATAGACTTGGAAGAACTGAAAAAAATTCTATAATTAATACTTCATTCGCTTTTCATCTTCAAAAGATTGCAAAAAACGCAATTAGCCAGTAAGCGATGGCTTTTACTCTTCTAGATCGTGGAAAAAATATAATCTATATCAGAACAAAGGTGTAAAACCCATTTCGTCCCAATATTCTTTAGATTTCGTCTCATAAAGCGAATAGAGCATATCTCTGTGTTCTGTCTCCCATAAAGCCAAAGACTTCAACACTTTTTTTACTTCGTCATCACTGACTTTTTCAGATGAATTGTTATAAAAGTGCATGAAATCATCTTCTATAAGGTAAGCCATCCTTAAAATGGAAAGTTCGGATGCTATTTCATCTATTTTTCCAGGGGGCATTTCTTCTCTTTCTCTCTTTTCGAAGAAACTTAAATCTTGCTTGGGAGGTGTTACTTCTGAAACATTTCCATCGTTTTCTACATTTTTTATAAGTTTGCTTATGTAATCCACATGTCCATTTTCCATTTCAGAAAGTTGTTCAAGCATTTCCTTGACCTGTTGGTCTTTCACGTCTTTTACTTTTTGCCTGTAAAAATTCATTCCTTCTATTTCCCTTGAGAGTGCAAACTTCAGTATTCCCAGCGTACCCTTGTTCATCGTATATTCGCTTCCTTCCGCCGTTAACGATGCCTTCATCTTTCACTATTTAAAAATTATACAATATTTTTACTCATAATTGGAAATCTTTTTTGTTCCTCAATATAGTTCATAGACGCGGCGTCAGTAGAATTCGGATCTATTTATAACAGCATAATGCTTCCATAATGTCATTGCACACGCATTGTTATCATTTTGGATTGTTTTCTTTGATCTCCACGTTGTACTTTTTTCCATCGACTCGTATATTGTAATAGGTGCTTTTGACGTTCAGAAGTTCGTATTCGAAATTGATGATCTTTCTTTCTCTTTCCAGATAAAGTTTTCTCGCAGTTTCGAAATCGATACTTTCGAATGAAACTTCATCGCCCGGTTTTAACTGTCCAAGAATAGGTATATCGACAGAGATCGCCGTTGCAATTTTGGGATATCCTCCCGTTGTCTGGTGATCGACCATCATGACTAGCGGCAAACCATCACCGGCGACCTGAATCGTTCCGGTTATTACTCCATTTGATAACATCTGTGAAGATATTTCGTGATGCAATTTTGCTCCATCAAACCTGTAACCCATTCTATCGCTTTCAACCATCAATTTATACTTTTGGCTCAGGAAGAGATTTAAAGCTTCTTGCGGGAATTTTTCTTCTTGTGGTCCGATAATAACCCTTATATTTTTTCTATGATAATCCATAATCATGTCGCTGGCTCTAATCGATCGGACCTTTTTAAAATTTTTCCCAATCTTTATAATGTCTCCATTTTCAAGCTTCCTACCCTTATATCCACCAAATTTTGCAACAAGACACGTTGATTTACTTCCAAGGATCTCTTTGACATCTATGCCTCCTTGAGCAGAAAGATAAGATCTGAAACCTATTTTTGGTCCTGTGAATTTCAAAACATCTCCGGAGTGAGCTTCAACAATCTGCCACATTACAATATTCTTCCCGTTCAAAGTTGGGCCAAGATCTCCTCCGGTTACAGCAAACCTTACATCACCATCAAAAGTCATTTCATCGGATGATGTGATCTCGAGTACAGCTTCATCCTTTCGGTTACCGACGAGGAGATTTGCAATTCTGAGTGCGTAATCGTCCATCGCACCTGAAGGTGGTATACCGTACTTTTGAAAGCCAAACCTTCCTGCATCCTGAATAGTTGATAAAATTCCAGGGTTTATCACGACGATATATGGCATATTTCTTCGTACCTTTTGGGATCTATTTCTACAAATTTGATGATGTCTCCGGTATCGAATAGAATTGAAGGCTTTCTTTCTGGATCGAAAAGTTTCAACGGAGTCCTTCCTATGATTTGCCATCCTCCAGGGCTATCAAGAGGATAAATTCCGCTTCGATCTCCTGCTATCCCAACACTGCCGGCAGGAACGTGCGTTCTTGGTCTTTCCAATCTTGGAGCCTTTATTCTGGATGACATTCCTGAAAGGTATGGAAAACCCGGAAGAAATCCGATCATTTCAATTTTATACTTAGCAGAGGAATGGATTTTCACGACCTCTTCTACTGTAAGATCGTTAATCTTTGCGACGGATTCGATATCCGGTCCGTACTCTCCACCATAAATCACAGGAATCTCTACAATTTTAGGATTTTTTGAACAGACGGGGGATTCAGAAAAATTTTTTAAAATTTCTAAGATCAGAGCCGGGGATGTCACCATTGGATCGTAGATTACAGTCAAAGAATGGTAAGATGGAATCCAGTCAACGATTCCTTCCACACGTGAATCATTTAAAAATACACACAAAGATTCAACCTCATCGCCTGATCGTTCGTCAGATTCATCTGAAAAATCCACGATAATGGCCTTATCCCCCAAAATTTTCCATCTAAAATTCATAGACCTCTGACCTCCACGCCCGCCCCTTCAAAACCTTCTCTGAGTTTTCTCGCAATCTGTACAGCATCCGGTGTATCAGAATGAACACATATCGTATCAACTTTTAGTTCAATGATCTTTCCATCTATGCTTTTAACGGTACCATCTTTAACCATAGAAATAGCCCTTTTCACGATCACATCAACATCTTTGATAACAGAATTTCCATATTCTCTCGAAACAAGCGTACCATCACCATTGTAATTTCTATCTGCAAAAGCCTCATTTGCAACTTTAAGACCTATAGCCTTGGCCTCCTCTATCTGTTTCGATCCAGAAAGACCAACTAAGATCAGATCATGATCAAAATCAAAAACTGCCCGGGCAATGGCCCTTGCCATCCAGTCATCCTTTGCCGCCATGTTGTAAAGAGCTCCATGGGCTTTCACATGAGTCAATTTTCCTTTTGCCGCTTTCACAAAAGCATTTAAAGCACCTATCTGGTAGAGTACATAATCTCTTATCTCTTCTTCTGAAAGTTTCATCTCTCTTCGACCAAAACCCATGAGATCCGGGAAGGCTGGATGGGCTCCGATCGATTTGGAATATTTGACAGCGATTTCTACCGTTTTTCTCATAATTACAGGATCACCTGCATGAAAGCCACATGCGATGTTTACGGATGTAACCTCTTTTATGAGAAGTCCATCCGTTCCAAATTTGTAAGATCCAAATCCTTCTCCAACGTCACTGTTAAGATCGATCATCATCACGGATACCTTTTGTCATATCAGAGTTATCTGATCTTTTTCAGGCAGATCTTTCAATGCCCCTATTTCCTTAAGCAGTTGAAGGTGATTTTTGTTCAAAATTGTGCGATTTTGAAGATCTTTTATCGAAGTGAAAGGCCTTATATTTCTTTCTTCTTCAATAGATATTGCCACCTTTTCGCCAAGACCGGGTACTTTATCAAGAGGGACTCTTAGGGCATTTCCTTCTATTTCAAAACGATTCGTGCTTGACCTGAAGATATCTATTCCCTTGAACTCGTATCCTCTCATGAGCATTTCTTTAGCAACTTCAAGCACACTTTCCTTCGCTTTATCTTTAACGTTGTCAACACCTTCAGCCTGAATTCTTTTCATCTCACTTTTAACGAAATCAAGGCCATTGTAAGCGATCTTTATGTCAAATTCATCTCCCTTTATCGTGAAGTAAGTTGCATAAAATGCCAAAGGATAATGAATCTTGAAATAAGCGATCCTGAAGGCCATGCTGACATAAGCAGCTGCGTGAGCTTTGGGGAAAAGGTATTTTATCTTCTGACAAGACTCTATGTACCATCCCGGCACACCTTTTTCTTTCATAACTGTTATTTCTTCCTCTTTAAGTCCCTTTCCCTTTCTGACCTTCTCCATGATCGAAAAGGCTGTTGAATTATCGAGACCTTTCTTTATCAAATATATCATTATATCGTCGCGGCATGCTATAACAGTTTCAAGCACTGCCTTTTTGTCCTTTATTATGATTTGAGCATTGTTTGCCCAGACATCAGTTCCGTGTGAAAGACCAGAAATTCTTACGAGATCTCCAAAAGATTTTGGTTTTGTTTCAACGAGCATTTGTTTGACAAATTGGGTTCCAAATTCAGGGATGCCGGAGGTACCAACATCGAAACCGAAATCTTCTTTTGAAAGATTTAATGGTTTTATGGAAGAAAAGATCTTTATGGTTTGTGGATCGTTCATCGGTATGGTCATTGGATCAATGCCCGTAAGCTCTTTGAGCATCCTTATGGTTGTCGGATCGTCATGACCTAAGATGTCAAGTTTCACGAGCGTATCGTGAATTGACTGGTAATCGAAATGCGTCGTTCTTACATCACTGCTCATATCATTTGCTGGTCTTTGAATGGCCGTAAATTGATGAATGTCAAGATCTTTGGGAACGATCATAAGGCCGCCAGGATGCTGTCCTGTCGTTTTTTTCACACCTGTAAGTCTTGATACGAAGTAATCCATCTCGACTTTGCTCATCTTCTCTCCTGTTTTTTCAACGTACCCTTTTACAAATCCGTAAGCTGTCCTGTCTGCAATCGTTGAGATTGTTCCGGCTCTGAATACGTGATCCTGTCCGAAAAGTTCTTCTATGAATTTGTGAGCGACCGGCTGGTAATCTCCGGAGAAATTCAAATCGATATCCGGAACTTTGTCTCCTTTGAATCCCATAAACGTTTCAAAGGGAATATTCTGTCCATCTGATTTCATCTGTGTCCCACACTTTGGACATTTTTTCTCAGGAAGATCATAGCCGGCTTCAGCAGAATCATCAAATTCAAAATTATGACATTCAGGGCAGTAATAATGCGGAGAAAGAGGATTTACCTCCGTTATGCCTAACATAGTTGCAACAAATGATGAACCAACAGACCCTCTTGACCCGACAACATATCCATCTGATTTTGATTTTTCAACAAGCTTTTTCGCTATAAGGTAAAGCACAGCATATCCGTTTCCAATTATCGATTTCAGTTCTCTTTCAAGCCTTTCTTCAACGGCTTCAGGCAATGGATCTCCGTAGCGCTTTTTAGCATTAAAATATGCTTCTTCTTTTATCATTTTTTCAGCGTTCTCTATTGTAGGTGTGTGAAGCTTTTTATCTACTATTTTTATTTTTTCAACCATCTTTGCTATCGCATTGGTGTTGTCTATGACGACTTCTTCACATATTTTATCGGCATCTTCGAAATCCCCAAAGATCTCTTTAGCCGCCTCCATCATCTCTCCTGTTGTTCTAAGGTGGAGGGCCGGCTGCTTGTCGAAATCTTTGTAATCCTGAGCGGCCATAAGTATAGATCTGACTTTCATATCCTCAGGATTTAAAACATGCACATCACCGGTCATTACAACCGGAATGGAAAGAGATTTCCCGAGTGCATAAACCTTTCTGTAATAATCTTTCAAAAGATCCCTGCTTATTTCTCGATTATCAGACTCATCACTGATCACATTCAACGGCATTATCTCTAAAAAATTATAAAATGAAGCAATTTCAACAAGTTCGTCATCGCTTGCTCCACCGAAAAAATTCTGTGCTAATTCTCCTGATGCGCAGGCAGATCCTATGATCAGACCGCTTCTTTTCCTTTCAAGCAAGGACTTTGGTATTCTCGGTTTTGATTTGAAATACTCTATGTGGGATTTGCTAACCATTTCATAAAGATTTCTCAGACCTTCTTGATCTTTAACGAGAATCGTGGTATGGTATGGTCTAAGGGATCCGATATTGACATTTTTTGTAAGTGTGTTTAATTTATCAAATGACTGAATTCCTTTATATTCTGCCATCTCACAGAGCTTTATAAAAACTTTTGCGGTGATCTGCGCGTCATCCAAAGCTCTATGATGGTTGAAATCTTCAAGTTCAAGAGCTTTAACAACTTTTTCGAGACCATAAGATGGGATAGATAACAACGCCTTAGAAAGTTGCAAAGTATCAATGTATGGAATGTTTGTCTCTATTCCGAGAGACCTTGTAGCCTCTCTTAAAAACCTGTAATCGAAATCTGCATTGTGTGCAACTATGGGTAAGCTGCCAAGAAAGGTAAGAAAATTCGGTAAAACCTGGTCGAGAGTTGGAGCCCCATCGAGCATCTCCTGCGATATACCGGTTATCTCGATAGATTTTTTGGATATATTTTTCACTGGTTTGACTAACGTTGAAAATTCATCGACGATCTTCATCGAATCTATTTTCACCGCACCTATCTCAACTATTTCATCTTCAACCGCGTTGAGACCGGTCGTTTCAAAATCTATGACAACAAACTGCCCTTCTCTGATCTTGCTTTTAACGACACCATTTCTCAATATCTTACTCGAATCATCAACAACGTAAGCTTCCATTCCGTATATCGGCTTTATTCCAAATTTTTCTCCCATTTCTTCAAAAATAGGAAAGGACTGAACGACTCCATGATCGGTTACAGCAATAGCCTCATGTTCCCATCTTTTAAGTGTTTCAAATAATTCTCTTGGATCCACGAGACCATCCATTGCAGACATCGTTGTATGAAGGTGAAGTTCGACTCTTTTCTTCCCGGCAGGATCCATTCTCAAATTTGGTTCCCATCTTTCTATTGAATTAACGAGTATCACATTTTCATGGATGAACTTATCTTCTTGAACTTTACCCGAGACAAGACAGTAATCGGGAAGAGTATCTGAAAATTTCGTTGCAAGTGTTCTGAAAGCTTTGCAGGCTATAGCAGACCTGCCGTCGAATATGGAAAAAGAAAGAATAGGATTTTTTCCATTTCTGTAATCGATGCCGAAAACCTTGCCAGCTACCCAGACATTTTTATTCAATTCAAGATCGGTTATACCAGTAAGACCGGCTACCGTTCTCTGTTTGCTCTTTTTTTCTGGTTTTTGCTGGACGTTAATCTCCTCAGGCATCGAAGATGTGAGAGGTACATCCGGTATATACGTGGTTTTCATTTCTGAAACAGTGATTTCGATCTGTTTTCCAGGAAGAAATTTTGATACCATTTCTTCTATTGCCTTCTTTGAACCGTTAACACTTATCCTTTCACGTACATAATCATTTGAAACTTCTATTTTCAAAATATTGTCAACAACATCAATATTTTCAAGTACACCGTTCAGAAGTTGAACTCTTTGAATGAGACTTTCTTTCAGTATTTTCAATTTATCTTCTGCGTTAAAAGATTTAAAAATAACTGGCAGGCCTATATATTTAGAGAAAATTTTCGAAAGTTCTAAAGAGTCCGGAATTTTATCCACCCAGAATTCAACGTTGCTTTTGTCAATTCTTACACTCTCTATTTTTAAGTTTTTTGAAGAATTCTCAAAAGTCCTGAAAACTGTATCGGGATCAAAATCTGAAAATATTCTGTAAGTCATACATAGATCACACCTTTAAATTGAAATTTGATGGGCATGGCATAGAGCTATAGCAAGTGCATCGGCGGCATCATCAGGACGGGGTATTTCGTTCATTTCTAAGATCACGCGCACCATCTCCTGAACCTGCCTTTTAGTTGCCTTTCCGTATCCTGTAACTGCGACTTTTACTTCCATAGGTGTATACTCATATATCTTCACGTTGAATTTTTCAAGTGCTAATATGATAACGCCCCTTGCTTCCCCAACGGAGATCGCGGTCGTTACGTTTTTGAAAAAATAAAGTTCTTCGATGGCAGATTCATCTGGTTTGTAAGTTAAGATCAAATCGCAAAGTTTTTCATATATGAAAAACAATCGTTTGGAGAGTGGCTCATCGGTTTTCGTCCTTATAATCCCGTAATCGACAATTGTTTCAGCATTACCTTTAATATTCAATACGCCATATCCGACGATACCGAATCCTGGATCTATTCCTAAAATTGTTTTTTCTCTCATACTGGATATGATTATACATTTACCACTTTAGCCTCTCCTCACGATATCATGAAGAGTTTGAAAAATAAGGAATTAATATTCCAGAAAATAGATACAGATCTTCAAAAGATCATAGACATCAAGAAGCAAATAGAGGTGAAGAATGTTAAAAGGCGGGAGGTAACTTGATGAAATTGTTATCGATCAGGATATATCGTGAACCTATGCTGGAACTTCCTATCATCGAAAGAATGACCTTTCCTTCGTTCTGATCTATTGAAAAATTTTGAAACCTTATTGATATACCCTTTGCAAAGTAAAGAGTATTAGTTTTAATATCTGTTTCAAGTATCTGATTTTTTAACCACACAGGATAAGAGAGAATTTTGTCAATCTCTGACACAAGTACAGGATTTATGATCCCGTTTTTGTTGAAATTAAAAGAATCTATTCCAAAAACGATCATAAGACCTGTAAATTTGTAAAGATCGTCCTTCGGTATCTCGGCGAGAAAGATTCCTTCAGAAGACGTTAAAAAATATCCTAAAGAGGTTGAAGAAATGAACTGTGGATTTCTTTCTTTCAAAATCAATTCTGCCGTTCCATTACCAATGTATTTCAAAGCATAAGATCTTATGAAAGGATCATATGGAACAGTCAGATTGGACAATTTAACACCACCAATTGGCATAACAAGATTTTTCACGTATTGGGTAGTCAAAAAAGTATTTCCAGAAACATCTAAATTGTAAACAACAGGATCATAAAAGAGCGAGGGCAGGATCCTGACTACGTATATCAGAATCACAAAGCCAAAAATCAATAACACCAAACTTGCCCGCGCCCGAAATTGCTCGTTCATATATCAAGATTTGTAACCGTTAAAGCATGCCTTGATATGAACTCCCGACGACTTTCAACATCATTTCCCATAAGGATCTGAAATATATCATTCGCATATTCTGCATCTTCAAGTTCTATTTTTAAAATCTTCCTCGCTTCAGGATTCATAGTCGTATCCCAGAGTTGCTCGGGATTCATCTCCCCAAGGCCCTTGTATCTTTGAAGATCGTAATTTTTGGAATCACGATTCAATTTATCAGTAATATTTTTCAATTCCTCATCAGTATAAGCGTAAATATGATTGTTACCGTAACTTATCCTGTAAAGCGGTGGCATCGCCGCATAAATTTTGCCGTTCTCTACTAAAGGTCTCATATATCTGTAAAAGAGAGTCAGCAGCAATGTCCTTATATGAGCGCCATCGACATCTGCATCTGTCATTATAACAACCCTATCATATCTAAGTTTTGAAATATCAAAATCATCACCTATGTTAGTTCCTAAAGCTATTATTATATCGTTAACCTGTTCATTTTTGAGCAATTTTTCCATTCCGGCTTTTTCAACGTTAAGAATTTTCCCTCTTATAGGTAGAATAGCCTGAATATTCCTGTCTCTTCCCTGTTTTGCAGATCCACCTGCCGAATCTCCCTCGACGATGAATATTTCAGAATTAGCCGTTCCTGTCATCGTACAATCAGCAAGTTTACCCGGCAAGGATGTATTTTCAAGTGCATTCTTTCTTCTTACAAGTTCACGCGCCCTTTTTGAGGCCAGTCTTGCTTCCGCAGCTTGCGAGACTCTTTCAAGGATCTTTTTAAGTGATTTCTGATCTAATTCTAAGATCTCTGAAAGTTTTTCCTGAATTATCGCACCTACGATCGTCCCAACCTCTTCGTTTCCAAGTTTAGCTTTTGTCTGACCTTCGAACTGAGGCTCCGGTACCTTAATGCTTAAAACGACAACGAGGCCCTCTCTTGCATCGCTATTTTTAAAATTTTCATCAGTCTTCTTCAAAATACCTATTTTTCTTGCAAAATCGTTGAGAACTTTTGTAATAGCCGAATGGAAAGCATTTACATGCGTTCCACCTTCTATGGTATTTATGTTGTTGACAAATGCCTCTATGGTCTCATCATAATCATCGGTATAATTGAACGAGCATTCTACACTCACATCATCTAATTTGTCTAAAAGATAGATAGGTTCATCAATCAATTTTTTTGATCCCTGGATTAAATGATCTGTGTATTCTTTTATTCCGCCTTCGAAATGAAGCACCTTTCTGTAATTCGGTTCTTCCCTTGAGTCGATAAACTCAATCGTCACTTTTGGGTTCAAAAAAGCAAGCTCCATCAATCTATTTTCGATGATTTTTGAATCGAACTCAAGCGTATGCAGGATCATACTGTCTGGCTTGAAGATCGTTTTAGTTCCAGTTCCTTCAGCGTCTCCGATTATTTCGACAGGAGTTACTGGTATACCTCTTTCATACTTTTGATGGTAGATATGACCATTTCTTTTGACAAAGACTTCCATCCATTCACTTAAAGCATTAACGACACTTGCACCCACTCCATGCAAACCACCGCTTGTCTTGTATATAGTCTGGCTGAATTTTGCCCCGGCGTGAAGATCTGTCATGACAACTTCGAGTGCACTTTTATGCTCTTCAGGGTGTTCATCAACAGGGATACCTCTTCCATTGTCCTCAATCGTCACAATCGAATTAAGAGATACCTCAACTCTTATCCAGTCGCAAAACCCCCCCATCACTTCGTCTATGCTGTTATCGACTATCTCGCTAACGAGATGATGCAACCCTGCTGATCCCGTTGAACCTATGTACATCCCGGGCCTTTTCCTCACTGCCTCAAGTCCGTGTAAAACCTTTATGCTATTTGCATCATAATCGTTGAATGCTTTGTTATCTATTTCCATAACTTTCACCTCTTAACTTTTCAGCTTTTTGACACGAACCTTTTTAAAAAAAAATCCGTTTTGAGACATTTCCTCGATGATTTCCTCAGTTCTGAACCTTAGTTCTGTTCCAAGCACAGGATCTTCCACCCAAACATCGAGCGTTTTATTTTTTCCTTCACAAACATGAGTATGAAAAGCAATCTCCTCTCCCATAATTTCTTTCCACATTGCATTGAGAAGAACGCGCTTTTTTAACTCAGAAAAAAGCGGATCACTTGCAGTCAGATCCTCAAAGATTCTTGATAATTCACGCTCCATGACAGATTAATTATATCACTTTTAACGATTTTTCTGAAATCTGTTTTTTTGTAACTTCGAAATCTTATTCAAACTTTAAAATAATCTTATCCATTTTGGTCATATTTAAGATGTTAAAATATTTATGAGCATATGCTTATTACATATGCATAGATTAAGAGGTGGCTGACACTGTCCCATTTTAACATTTGAATGTTAATTGATTCTTTTCCTTGACAATTTTTTCAGTTCAATCAACAATGTTTCTTCTATCCAGAAACGTTGTCTGTATATTTCAACTACCTTTGTGCATTCGTATTCGAGATCACTGACAAGATAATAGATCTCATCCTTGCGTTTATTGATTATGACTCTTGCCTTTAAACCCAACGATGTGTAGTTCCCAAATGCTATATCTTTTATCTCAGACGTCAAAGAGTAATTCTTAAGAGGCTTCCCGCTGAACAACGTTGACCGTCTCGCTATCATCGCATAATGAAACCCATGCTTCGATATGTAAGAGATAAAGATGGAAATGGACTTTTATGATGTATTGCATAGGGAGTCTAATAGGTTCAAATAGTATAACCATAACTCAAAATGGTAATCAATAACGGTTAGTGATGGTGTTGATATGTTTACTGGAACCATAACCGATTCAACTCACATGAGTGGTACCTGAACTTACATGTCTGAAACCGGTACGTGGAATGCTGTAAAACAATAACTT
>JAVRKU010000036.1:0-11428 GCA_031962125.1 Mesoaciditogaceae bacterium
CTGTTTTTGACGAGCTTCCTCACACGGGTGCGTGGATTGAAGCAAGCAAGCAAAAATCAAAATGAATAAGGTCTGACGTCAATTTTCAAATTTTCTATTACATCAAAGCCAAGTGTTGCCGATTTGAGCTTTGGCTCGAGAAAATTTATAGCTTCATTTAGCTCATCACATTTCAGGAGTATTTGAAATCTGTACTTTGACATGAGTTTGAAGATTGGTGATTCAACAGGACCTAAAATATTAAATGGTCCACCAGACAATATTTCTTTAACTTTCTGGGCATGGTTCTTTGCCTCATCCGGAGATTTTGCTTCAGAAGTTATAAGTATAAGTTCCTTAAATGGCGGATAACCAAGTGCTTTTCTTCTTTCAATTTCAGATTCGTAGAACTTTTCAGGTTTATCCGATATCAAAGCTTTTATAACAGCATTTTCTGGCTCCATAGTCTGAATTAAGATTTCACCTTTCACGCCCCTACCGGCTCTTCCACCCATCTGGGAAAGCAACTGGAATGTTCTTTCATTAGCACGGAAATCTGGTATACCAAAAGAATGATCGGCATCCACTATTCCAACAAGCGCAACTTTTGGAAAATCAAGACCCTTTGTTATCATTTTCGTTCCAACAACAATATCTACCTCAAGATTTCCAATCTCTTCAAGTGCGTTTTCTATCGATGAAATATTTTTTATTTCATCCCGATCCATTCTCTTTATTCTAAGACCCGGAAAGATTTTGCTCACTTCATTCTCAACGCGCTCGGTACCTATGCCCCCTTTTCTGAGATTTGTTGATCCGCAAACAGGGCATATCATTGGAACTGGCTCGACGTATCCGCAATAGTGACATTTCATCGATCCATCTCTTTTGTGGTATACAAGAGATACATCGCAGTTCGGGCACGTGAGTATATGGCCACAATCTCCACACTGGACGTAGCTTGCGAACCCTTTTTGTGGCACGAAAAGAAAGGTTTGATTTCCATCCTTTGCCACTTTTTCCATTTTATCTATAAGCTTTTGCGATAGAATCTGACCCTTTATGCCTCTCATATCAACAACAGAAATCGATGGGATTTCTCCAACCGGTCTATCTTCTATTGTGTGAATTTTGATCTGCCCATTTTTTGCCTCGTAATAAGTTTCAACTTTTGGTGTCGCAGAAGCCAGCACAAAATAAGCACCATCTAATTCTGCTCTCCTTCTTGCCATATCTGCAGCGTTGTAATACGGTCGCATGGAGTATTGCTTGTATGAATCATCCTGTTCTTCATCCACAACTATGAGCCCGATATTTTTCATAGGTAACCAGACTGCACTTCTTGTGCCGAGAAGTATGTCAACTTCTCCTTTTATGATCTGATCCCACCCTGCTTTTCTTAATGCACCAAGAGCACTATGATAAACAACGATTTTTTTGTCAGCAAATCTACTTTTCGTACGGAACAAAAGCTGTGGGGTTAAGGTTATCTCCGGAACAAGCAATAAAACCTTTTTTCCTGCTTTTAAGACCTGATCGGCAACTTCAAAGTATATCTCTGTTTTTCCCGATCCGGTAATTCCGTATATAAGATGGGACTGTGATGGATTTAAAAAGATATCGCTGGCTATCTTTTTCTGAATGTCTGTTAATTTTATCCTTCGGTGTATTTTACTCTCTTCAAAATCAATGGCATCGATTATGCCTTGTTCTATCAAAGATTGGATGTTAGCTTTTGAGAATTGTTTTACAGCAGTTGAATAGTCGATGGTATCCATTTCTAACAAAAATTCAATGACTTTCATTTCTCTCTGACCGAGATTTAATTTCAGAATTTTAGAAAGTGGAATCTTAAGAGTCAGATACAATTTTTTCTGACTTTTAATTCTCGTTCCCTTTATATTCGATGGGGGAAAGCACAGATCAAGGATCTCACCTACCGGTGAAATGTAAAGCTTTGAAGCTTCAATCGCAAGTTTAAGAAGATTTTCTGAAATCAAGGATTTTTCATCAATGATTTCACTTATGTTCTTCACATCAAAGGCTGGTTTAGCGCTTTTCTTTATGGTATAACCCAGATGTTTTTTGTTTCTTACTTGAACTATAACCCGTGAGCCGGGTTCTATTTCTTCCTCCGAAACATAAGTAAGTATCTGGATTGGATATCTTGAGATCGCAACTTCATAGTACTTCATGGTAATTTCATCTGGAAAGCCAAACCTTCATGATTTATCTTGCAATTTTCTGTGAAAAGATAAGCGACAGGTTTTTCAAAAATTCTCCCTCCAAAAGAGGATTTTGAAAAGAGACAAACGGATCTTTTCTCACAGCTCGATTTATTATCAAGGAGCCGAACTTCGAAATGAGAGGACGAGAATTTCAAAAAATCGAAAGGCTGTGCTACACGCTCTTTTACAACTTGCATCGCCTGATCGAAATGTGTCTGCCTTCCTCTTCCCCAGTCGTAAAACCTGTAAGTAACATCGGATGTCATCTGAAATTCGTAAAGTTCTATTTCGGGTCCTATCGCATGAACAGTCCCTGTTTTTATGTACATGGCCTGGCCCGCTTTAACTTTGACAAAATTTAAAAGAGAGTTCCAGTCTCTATCTCCATTTTTAAGCCTTTGTAAAGCTCCTCTTTTTAAGCCGTTTACCAATCTTCCGCCCTTGATGAAATACCACATCTCGGGCTTTCCCCACGGCTCCCCAACTTTTTTGGCAAATGCGTCATCCGGATGGACCTGAACTGAAAGCCAGTCGCTTGTTTTTATATGTTTTATCAAAAAAGGGAAACGGTCAAAGTCCCAGAATTTTTTAACTTCTTCCCATTGATAAACCTTTCCATTTTCGTCAACAAGATCGGTCATCATCTGTGGAAGGCCTGAACAGAGCCACACTTCTCCTATTTTTTTATCAACACCATAGTACTTTCCGAACTCTTCATCACCCCATACCTCTTCGACTAACTGTGGAACGCATCTCAGAATCATTTTATACAACCTCCTCGATTTTTTCTATTTTTGAGAAGACTATCAATGCTATTGAAACTGAAATGGCAGAATATATCAAAAGCGGTATGGTATCCTGAGAAAGTTGAAAAATTGAATAGTTGAGAATGTTAATCCTTTGCATGGCATCAGCCATAAAGGTAAGCGGGAAAGCCTTTGAGAACAATTGAGCTATCTTTGGCATCTGATCTATTGGTATGAAGAGGCCGCTCAAAAAGATCGTTGGCAGGACATAACCTATGACGATGAATCCCGAGAGTTTCTGACTTGGAGAAAGCGTTGACACGATGATACCGAAGCCTGCAAATGCAAAACTGCCAAGTGCAAGGAGAAGCAAGGTTCTGAGCGGAGCATCAAGTCCGCTTGAGAAGTATATCTGTGCCGTAATTAACGCTATCGTTCCATTTATCATACCATTGAGCGTGTAAGCGAAGATTTTTCCAAGTGCATGCAATGGCCGGTTGACACCACTTGTTATTATACCGTTCAATATTCCTTTTTCTCTTTCGTAAGAAACAGATGAAGATAGTGTTATCGCTATACTTACTATCGCTATAAGGGCAGCTATACCGGGTATCATGAAATCAACATAATTCATGTTTGCTCCGGATGGTCCTTGAAAGGTCATCTTCGGAGGCGCTATCGGGATCTTGTTTGCAGGTTTTTTGTACAGCTCGAGTATGTTGTATATCATGACTCCATTGCCTATCTCCGATAGAACTGTATTGAGGGCCTGATATATCACCACTGATGTCTGAATGTTTGCGGCTGATGGAATGAAGTCGAGCGTGAACATGTTTGATTCCTGAACATTTTTAGAAAATCCCTTTGGAATTAGAATCGCTCCATCAAAGGTCCCGTCGTTAAGTCCTTTGTTCAGAACATCCGCACTTTTAATGAGTTCAAAATTTTCTCCCTTAAGCATACTGTAAACGAGCGTTAATATTATGTTCGAATATTCCCCGTTGTCCTCGTTGTAAACGGCTATTCTGTAATTTTGAGGATTTAGCATGCTTGGAAAAATATAACCAAGAATGAGCATGAGTAAGATAGGAACAACGATGGTCAGGAAGATCATGCTCTTCGATCTGTATATGATCTTTATCTCATTCAAGAAAGCTCTTGACATATCTCCCATTTTAATCATCCCCTGTACGATGACAGAAGTAAATAATCATCAACTTCGAAAGTTGCTTTTCCATCTTTATTTATGAAGAATGTATGCGGCTCTTTTTTGATATGATCGAAGGCATGAATATAAGTATTGGGAAATTTACCATCAAAATCAAGCGTTATGGTATGCGCTTTATCCTCAAAATTTCCCACGTAAAGCAGTAAAGAGTCATCAACGGTTCTGAGTATTGCAATAGCGCTTTCGGGAGCATCATTTTTGATGATCTCCATCTTTCCAGATCTCATGACTTCCATCTGATTTCTTAGATCAAGCAATCCTTTCACAAAATCATAAAATTTTTTATCTCCTTTAGAAAAATCGAGGTGATATTCGTTGAAAATATCAGGTCTTTCTTTCATGGCATATTCCTGACCATTGTAGAGTAAAAGTGCACCCTTCTGTACGAAAAGCATGGCAGTCCACGCTTCGAGCTTTGTTCTGGATACGTAATGCGCTATACGTTCTTGATCATGGTTCTCAAGGAACCTCATCTTGACATGATCATCGAAGATCTTTTTTTGATACTCGAAGTTCGACGCGTAATTGGCAAGAGAGTTTTTTCCGTTGAAATACTCTTTCAATATATCATAGCTATCATAGTCATAGGTCATATCAAAGGCCTGGTAGAGGTAAGGATCTTTAGATTCTGAAAGCCATACAACCTCTTTGAGGTTTGAAAGTTCGGCCCGCGCCCTATTCCAAAATGTTATCGGAATGAGACCGGCAACATCGCACCTGAATCCATCAATATCATACTCTTTCACCCAGAATTTGAGTGTATCGATGAGATAATTGGAAAGCTCGAAATTTGAAAAGTCGAAATCAACTATATCTGACCAGTCTGCAACTTTTCTCGTTGGTTTTCCATCTCCATCTCTCATAAACCATTCTGGATGTGAGGAGATCAAAACTGAATCCGCTGCCATATGATTGAAGACAACATCCATGATGACCTTCATTTTCATTTCATGGATCGCACTAACAAGCGTTTTGAAATCCGTTTCACTTCCAAGTAATGGATCGATAGCTCTGTAATCTTTTATAGCATATGGTGAACCAAAAGTTCCTTTTCTATTTTTGACGCCCGTTGGATGGATTGGCATGAACCATATCACATTGACACCGAGCGATTTTATTCTCTCAAGATCCTTTGCTAAGTTCGAAAACCCTCCATAAGCCCTTGCAAAAACTTCATAAATAAGCGTTTCTTCAAGACTTTTAGGTGTATTGAATGCCAAAGATGTTGACCTCCATCTGAATTTGTTTGATATAATCAATTCAGAATATATTTTACCACCTGGAGGTAAAAAATTGAGACTTGAAGATTTCGATTATTATTTACCAAAATCTGCCATCGCACAGAGTCCTGCCAATCCAAGAGATCATGCAAAATTGATGGTGATACATAGGGATACAGAGCAGGTAGAACACAGGATCTTTTATCAATTAACGGACTACTTGAAACCAGGAGATCTACTTGTTGTGAATGAAACCAGAGTCATCAGAGCGCGGCTTATCGGGAAGAAACCAACCGGTGCGAAGGTTGAAGTCTTTTTGCTTAAAAAAATATCAGACAGAATCTGGCAGACACTTGTCAGACCTGGGGGAAAGATAAAGGAGGGAACAGAGGTGCTTTTTAATGGGGTAACTGGGGTATGTATCAAACATCTTGATGATGGCACAAGGTATTTCGAATTTAACGTTGACGATTCAGAGCTTGAAAAAATAGGTGAGATTCCGCTTCCTCCATACATAACAAAAACCGTGGATGATCCATCTGATTATCAGACCGTCTATGCAAAAGATCCAGGCTCAGTTGCCGCACCGACGGCAGGTTTGCATTTCACACAGGAACTGCTCGGTGAAATAGAGATGATGGGTGTAAGAATATTGAAAATTACGCTCGATGTCGGGCTTGATACATTCAAACCCATAAATACCGAGATCATCGAGGAGCATAAAATGCACACGGAGTTTTACAGAATACCGCAGGATGTTGCAGGAGAAATAGAAAGAAGAAAGGGGCGTCTTTTTGCTGTTGGGACAACGGTTGTAAGGACACTTGAATCGTGGGGAAAGACAGGAAAACTTTATGGCAATACAGATCTTTACATATATCCACCTTACAAATTCAAAATCGTGGATGCACTTATCACGAATTTTCATATTCCCAGATCATCCTTAATAGTCCTCGTATCAGCCTTCGCAGGAAGAGATCTCGTTATGAATTCCTATAAAACGGCACTTGAGAAAGGGTACAGGTTTTTCTCCTTTGGAGATGCCTGTCTTTTCATCTGACATGGAAAAACCAAGAGAGAGAGCCATCGAAAGAGGCATAGGTGCGCTTAGCGATTCGGAGCTTGTGGCAATTCTTTTGAGAACGGGCACGAAAGGAAAAGGAGTCGTTGAACTTGCAGATTCGATACTCGAAAGGTTTGAAAGATCTTTTATAGAAATGAGAAAGATTTCGACTGATGATTTGCTTAAAACGCCAGGAGTCGGAAAGGCAAAGGCGCTTACAATTCAAGCTGCACTTGAGATAGGATATCGTATGTGGAAGGAATCTGCTAAAGAGAAGAAATCGTTGAAGTCGGCCGAAGATGTTTATGAATTCTGCAAGGATATGATTTTGATGAGTGTCGAGTATGTAAGAGTTATCGTCGTTGATTCACAGCTTGGTGCTATAGCCGTACGTGATGTTACGGTCGGAACTGCGAATTCTTCTCTCATCCATCCAAGAGAGATATTCAACATAGCTGTGAGGTATCCGTCTGCCGGTGTTATACTCGTTCATAACCACCCATCAGGGAATACAGAGCCGAGTCATGAAGATGAAAGATCCACAATAAGGATAAAGGATGCAGGAGAGATACTTGGAATAAAGTTAATAGATCATGTGATAGTTTCATCTCAGGGATATTACAGTTTTTCAAAATCCGGAAAATTATGAAATGGAGATGATCTTGTGGACAGGTACGATTTGTTGTGTGAAATAGCTAAAAAGAAGGGTAAAGGAGTGCATATTTTAGATTATGCAATAGGCGTCGGTCTGTGCGGCGTTTCACTGGATAATGGAAAGGCAGGTGTTGCATACACAGATAGAAAATCTATACCGTGGGGATGCTCTTTGTATGATGAACTGCCGAAGGCAGGCGCTCCGGTTGAAGATTTCATAGAAATGTCAAATTCTTCAGATGTACTCATGAACGCACTTGGAATGGCCACAATAAACGCATGCGTTAACGATGGAAATTACGAAAACGGCGATGTCATGGAGGCTGTAAATTTAAGCAAAGATGATGTTATGGGCATGATAGGATATTTCGATCCCATGGTAAGTGGCATAAAGCGTCAGTTAAAAACGCTTTACATCTTCGAAAAAGAAAGAACTCTTACCACCTGGCCTCAAAAGGCACTTTCTCCCGATCAAATTCCGGATCTTATTCCTGCATGCGATGTGCTTTTGATCTCGGCCACAACCGTCATGAACAAAAGTTTTGACGACATATTGAAATATGCAAAAACTGACAGAATAATTCTTTTGGGACCTTCTACCCCCATGTTGCCTGAAGCATTTCCAGAAGTAAAAGTGTTTGGTGGTACAACGGTGAATGCTGCAGCTTTAAAAACGATAGCGCACGGCGGTGGTACAAGGAATCTTTACAAAGAAAAAGTGGGAAAAAAGGTCATACTCATCAACTGAAAAACTTTAAATTCGATTATTATTTTTGAATGATTTCATTGATGTTCTTTCTTTGTCCATAAATATCGAGTAATGTATCAATTGTTTTGAACGGATCTAAACGCATAAATTTTGAATTAAAGTCGCGAGCAAATTGATCCGAAATTCTGCCAATTTTATTAAGGTATTCCAAATCATTGACGATTTCAAAAGAATTATTTGGTCCTATATCAATTATTATCAAACCAATAGATTCATATTTGAAATCATCACTTGTTTCAAATTTTCTTCCGGTTATTTTATAGAATGACGATATATATTTTTCAAGATTGTAAGATTCTTTAGGTTTAAATTTTCCTTCCTTCAAACTTGAAGAATCGAGTCCAAGCGTAGGAATAAGATAAATATATCCACAGGGCAGATATTTATATTGCTTATGAAGATTGACTGATTCTGCTATTAGCCTTTCATAAAGAGTATCAAAATTTTTTTGAATAGAACTCATCTGTGAACGGACATTTATTGAAATTTCAGGCTTTGTGCATATTTTTTCATCCAATTTTGTTACAAGTATATCTTGTTCTTTAACTTTAAAAAAACCTTGGCATTCTCTATCTTTTTGTATGTAAGAACTTTTTATATTTCTTGATTTTAAATAATCAACAACATACTGGTGAATATGATCGACTATTTTTTGGCTTCTAATTGCATTATTGATAGAACCTTTTGACGTACTTTTTATGTAATCTTCCAAGAATTGCTCTACATAGTTTTTAAGGTCTACTTTCATTGTCCTTTGTCCTCTCCTTCATTGGCAAGAACATGCAAGATATTTTGGACTAACTCATCGAAATTTTCGTTTAAACCTTTCTCGAAATGAAACTTTTTTTCATTATTTTTTTTACTTGAGAAATATTTTAAAGTCTCTACAATCTTGAAAAAAGTTTCCAATTTGGGTATTCTTTTCCCGTTCTCTATTTGAGACAACGTCGAATTATCAACGTTCGCTTTTTCTGCCAAACTATCTTGAGATAACCCCAAATTCAGTCTATTTTTGGAAACAAAATTGCCTATCAAAACAGCAAGACACTTTTCTTTTTGCTTCAATTTATAGCCTCCATAATGAATTTACCTTTTATACTAAATCTTTTTTAAATTTCGAATCTTCGTTTACCGTCATCCCGAACTCGTTTCAGGATCGCATTGAAGTTATACTAAACCAACTTTAAATTCCGAATCTTAGCGGAGAGCATGATGCCCCAGAGGAAGCCTTCGCAGCGGAGCGAGGACAGTTTCCGAATGGGCACCTGCCGAAGCCGCAAGAGATGGATGAATGAACATTCGACTTTTAAAGTTGAATCAGTATATATTTTGTCATAAAACATCTTGAATGATAATTGCGTTGACGCAATGACACATGTGCTATAATTATTTTGGGATGGTGAGTATATGTCCAATTTGGTTAGTAACGAACTTGCTTTGCACATAATGAATTTTCTGGTTTCTAATGCTCGTAATAGAGAACATTTTGAAAATGCCCTTAAAAATAAGATTATAATTGAATCTTTAGATGGTATTGACTTGAAAGTTAACTTCGAAAACAAAAAAATAAATCAAGATGAATTTTTCAAGAGTTTTGATAATTTTTGGGAAAATATGAAAATTGGAAAGAAAAAAACGCTTGGGATAGAGTTCACCCCTGAGAAAATTGCCGATTACATAATCAAGTTGACAATAGGAAATGAATATTCAGGAGAATCTATTCTTGATCCATCAACTGGAAGCGGTGTTTTTATGCGTAGAATTTTGAATTATATCGTAAAGAACTTTCATTTGAATCCTGCTTATGTTGTCGAAAACATGCTTTTTGGTGTTGATATTGTTGAAGAATATGTTTTTGCCACGAAACTTGGCTTGATCTTGGATTCATATGCTTTTGGAGAAATGGTTGGGGAGATGGAAGTAAAAAATGTTGTTCAAGGTGATGCTTTAAAACTTGATCTAAAGAATTTCAAATATATAATTGGGAATCCACCATATGTGAAATGGCAATTTTTGAGTGAGGATCATAGAAAATGGTTGTCGAAGAATATATCTAAAACTTCAGGAACATATAATTTATACATGGCTTTTATGGAAGTTTTTCTAAGAAATTTACAAAAAAATGGGAAACTTGGGTTTATAGTTTCAAATGGGCTTTTCACTTCAAAAAGCGCATGGAAATTCCGTGATTGGCTTAAAGATAATTTTCAAATAGAATCTATCGTAGATTTTGACGATAAAAAAATGTTTAATGCTTCTGTTTATTCCTGCATAATCATTATTTCCAAAAACAAACAATATGCGCCTATAAAATTATTTAAACCAGATTTAGAAAATACTTTTGATTCCAAATATGACGAAACTACGATAAACACATCTGGTAAGATATGGCATATATTAACGAGAAGGGAACATCAAAACATAAATAAGATTGAAATGGCTGGTGAAAGAATTGATCATTTTTGTGATATTGCAGCAGGTATAGCAACTTTAAGAGACAAATTGTTTATCGTTGATTTAACGAAACGGAAAGACGGTTATTTCATCAAGAACTATGATGACCAAGATTACTTTGTTGAGACACAAATTGTTAGACCACTTATGAAAATTAGCAACAAGAAAGAAAATTTAGGAATAATCTTCCCTTATCAAAAAAAAGAAAATGGAATTTCAGTTATATCTGAATCGGAAATGGAATCAAAATTCCCTTTTACTTTATCTTATTTCAAAAGTGTAGAAGCGGAATTGATAAAAAGAGATAAGGGCAAAAAAAAGTACGAAGCATGGTATGCGTACGGTAGAAACCAAAGCCTTGATGCTGAAGGAATTAAGATATTAACCCCCACTTTTAGTAAAAAGCCATCTTTTTTCATTGATTGGATGCCAGAAAGGCTTTTTTGCAATGGCTATGGCTTAATTTTTAAAACAGAAAACAGATCATCGACTTCTCTCCAAGATACAATTCCCATGTTTGATGATCTGAAAAATAAAAGAAATTTAACAATTACCGATATTAAAATCATTCTCAGAATTCTTAATTCGAAAGTCATGGAATATTACATATCCCTTACAAGTGAAAACTTGTCAGGAGGTTATAAATGTTATCAAAAAAAATACATCGAAAAATTCTCAATTCCAACTTTGAGCGAAAACAAAAATGATCTATTACTTATGAATGATAATGAATTTGAAGAATATATATGGAATCTATATCATTTGCCCAAATTGCTCTCTGATTATGTAAAAAATCTTTAATTTTGGGAAAAAGGTCATACTCATCAACTGAGCATGCCCTTTATTATGAATTCAGTGGCTTCTTCTTCAGTCATACCCTTTGCCATCATAGTGTCAAGTTGTCTTGAATTTATACGTCCTATTGAGGCTTCGTGTGTCAATTCAGAAAGGTCATTTGTTACCTTTAGAACTGGCAGCGTTGCAACGTCAACATCCGTGCCTTTCGTTACTTCGGTACATTCTATGTGTCCTTTAGAATAAGGAGCATTTCCAAAGGCTTCATTTACTATCCTCGCACGTGTTTTTT
>JAVRKU010000037.1:0-10154 GCA_031962125.1 Mesoaciditogaceae bacterium
GGCATAAATATTGGAAAACCGACAACACCAGATGTAAAATTAATTTGAACAAATCAATCAACAGGAGGTGTGTGATGTTCTCCTATACTGACACACTCAAAAGTGTAAACTTTTGTAAAATATTTTAGGAGGTGCATCATGAAAGTTTCAAAGTTCTCAGTTGAAAAGATCATCCAGATTCTTCTTAGATGTCCATATGACATGCTTTGTTTTATAGTTAGAGAAAAAAATTGGCGTATTGTGTATTACTTGTTATTTTTTTATCGAAAATTTCATCCTCGACTCAGCCTCAACAGAGTGTTTAGTGATTTCCGTATGATCCATCCTCCTCCCCATCCCCAACCGTATCCACCCCATCCTCCAAATCCAGGACCTCCATACCACATCATATTCATCACTTCTCTTCAGATTCTTCAAGAATTTCGTTAATTTCATTCATCTCATCTATCTTGGCATTTAAAGTTTCCATGGCTTTTTTCACGTCTAATTGTTTTTCTTCAGCAAAATTTTTGAGCGTTTGCATTTTTGCGCAGCATGTGTTAAAACCAAGTTTTAAAAGTTCAGGTTGCATGGATGAATCTTTTTCCAGTATTTCCTTTATCGTCGTGTTTTCGTTTACCGAATCGAGCTTTTTAGCCATTTTAACCATTCTCACTTTACTTTTCTCCGGAAAGTACTAAGGATATTCTGCCAAGCACATCGCTTATTCCGGCAAATATGGATTTAAGCTTTTCATCTTTTGTCTCTATCGTTTTTGGATCGAGATATGCAACGTGATAACCATCTGATTCTTCGAAAAGCCCAATCTTACACGGGAGATTTATTCCTTCAATTGGAGATATGCTCAAAATCTCGTGAGCCTTTGATGCGTTGCAAATATCAAATACCACCGCATGCTTTTCAAAATCTTTTCCCTTTGATCTCAAGATCGCACCAAAATCATGTTCGGCCAGAATAGCAAAGTTCTCTTTTTGAACCAGTTCTTTAAGACTGTTTTTCGTGCTTTCGAAATTGGCACTCTTCAATCTTTTTTCAACGTATTTCATATTTTCATCTCCTTTTCATCTTTTACAACGATTTTTCGAGATACTTCATCAGGGTTTCCAGTTCTTTTAACTTCTCATCTACATCCCCGCTTTTAACGGCATCTTTAACGCACGTCTCTATATGTTTATTTATAACAGAAGTGTTAGCCTTTTTCAAAAGCGCTATGATCGCCAAAAGTTGAGTTGAGATATCCACACAGTACCGTCCATCTTCTATCATCTTTATGACTGCATTCAGATGTCCTTGTGCCGTCTTTAAAAGATTTAAAGCCTCTTCGTGTTTTAAAGGGTGATCCGCCATGTGTACGTGAATTTTTTCCATCTCCCTCACTCCACTCTGGCAAGTTCGTAGCCGACTCCTTCGATCGCATCCTTAAATGTTTCAAATGATATCTCCTTTTTTACTTCAACATCAGCAGTTCCTTCTTCGAGATTCACAAGCGCACTTTTGACACCTTTTATCCCTTTCAAAGCCTTTTCAACATGCATTTTGCAATGTTCGCATGTCATACCTTCGATGTACAGTTTTATTCCTCTAACATCTTCAGTTTTCTGCATTTATCTCACCTCATATTCTCTTACTTATCCCCCCTATCGGGGGGGTATTAATTCAATTATAAAGTACCAATGTTTCTTTAATCTTAAGAATAAAATACATATTTATAAACCAACTCGCCACGTCGATGTTGGAAATCATTTCTGATCCAAATGTGATATAATTCACTTAAAATCGAAAGGAGGTCATCAGGTATGGCAGATAGCAAAGAAGAAAAAACTGTTATGGCCATAATGATTGAAAACAGAAAAGAAGTCGTGGATCAGGTTCAAAAGATCCTTACAGGCTGGGGATGCATAATCAAAACACGGCTTGGAATTCACGATGACGTCTTGGATAATTGTTCCGATAAAGGTCTTTTGATACTTGAACTAGCCGGTACGAAGGATCAACACGAAGAATTGAGCAGGAAACTAAATCTCTTAAAAGGAGTTAAAGCACAATACATGACTTTGTCCATCGATTGAAAAGGCGGCTTACTGCCGCCTTAATTTAAATCCTACCAAGGATCATTATCGATATTATCAAACCGTATATGGCAACACCTTCAGCAAGGCCCACGTATATTAAAGTCCTTCCTAACATTTCTGGTTTCTCGCTTATGGCACCTATACCTGCTGCTCCAGCAATACCAACGCCTATACCAGCTCCTATAGATGCGAGGCCAGTCGATAAACCTGCGCCAAGCAAGCCAAGACCTACACCGTTACTTACAGTCGTTGAAGTTGCAACTGCGGTTGTAGCTGCCAGCGCACGATCTGGGATCATGGCAAGCAATGCTATGAGACTAAGAGTTATAAGTGAGCCTACATTTACTCCCAGAATTCCCTTTCCCACCTTAAGTGGAGAAGAAATTCTTTTCATGGCTTTTTTGCTTGTTAAAATTATTCCCAAAACGATCGTTGTTACTATAACTACGGTCATCAATGCAACGGATATTGACATCGAGATGTCCTCCCTTCAAAATTTAAAATTAAAATCTTAAACTCTTTTTTCTTCTTTAAAAATAAATGGATGAAAGGCTCTTCCTCCGGCCTCAAAGAATTTCGTGAAGAACTCGTAATATGTCAACCTTAAACTCTGTATGAAGACCACAAGCCCTTCAAGGCCTACAAGTATCAACTGACCCATTAAGAAAATTATAACTGCCCAGATATCTCCCCCCTTTGCTGGTAATACCATAAGCGTCATTATCCAAAAGGCTTCAAAGAGCGCTTCGTGTGTTAGAGCAAAGGCCGCCAACCTGACGTACGATATAGCATTGCTTAAAAATGATATCAGCGTGTCAAACATGCCAAATCCAGTCTCGACCCAGAAGCCTTCACCGAGTTTAATCTTTTCTCCAGAAACAAGTTGTCCCAGCGGTCTTTTAAAGAGCATGGCAACAAGACTCACTATTATAAGTACTATCACTAAAGTCATGTACGGTACTTTTCCCTCAAAAAGATAGAAAGATACTGCCGCAATGGCCGGCCAGTAGAAGACAAGACCCGCTATGCCCTCTGGAGAAAATAAGGCTTTTTCCCAATTTCTCTGTCTAAATCCATTTATTATGTTCAAAATCATTCCAAAACTTATCATTCCAATTCCATAATATATGCCAACGATCATCAACTGATTTATCTGAATTATCGGTCTTAGCCAGATGGCAGGTATCCATTCGAAACCAAAAACAGAACCATACATGAAACCGAAGAAGATCGAAGCGCTTGCAGCACTCATCATGACAGTTCCGAATTGCTTTGAACCTCTTTTATACATAAGATAGCCAAAGAGGAAAAGAATCGCGCCGTGGCCTATGTCTCCAAGCATGAATCCAAACATGAAGGTGAAAAATGCTGCAACAAATGGCGTTGGATCTATCTCACCGTAAGATGGCGTTCCAAACATTTCCGTTACGAATTCAAATCCCTTCAGCCATTTTCCTTTATTTTCAACTTTAACTGGCACTTCTATCTTTTTTTGTTTTGCTACCTTTTCGGCGGGTTCACCTATCATGAGTACATTTTCATCGATCTCCTGATCGAACTTTTTAGCCACTTTTGATGGCATCCATCCATTCAAAAGGTAAAGATTCCCAGTTGAACTTGAAAAAGATTGAAGATCGTATATTCTCTTGTGAGAAAGAATAAGCGGATAAAATTTATCAACGAACTCTTTATTTGCATAAAGTACTTTTTTTATTGCAAGATCGTTTTCTTCGACAGAAACTTTCGTAAGTTCCACGAGAGCTTCTATTCTTTGCCTGATCTGTTTGGGAGTGCCGGTATAATCAACGGGGAGAATATCTTCTTCAAAATAAGCAAAATGAAGTATCTCGAGAGCTTCCTTTTCAAAGTCCGGCGTTGTGAATACGAAGATCCACGAATTATCTTTATCTCTGTTTATTTCAAGTATCAATACAGGGGCTTTTAGAGATGACTCGATGAGATTGTCGTAATTTCTAACCGGAATCCTTCCAAAGATCAATTTTATTCTTTCTATTTCAGCAAAATTTTCAAGTTCTATATTAAGATTTGCAAGAACATTAACATGAAAAAGCACATTTTGGTAATTTGTAAGTTTTTTGGCAAGTTCATTTCTTTTGTTAAAAAAGGCTCTTATGCCGTTGTTCATCAACTTTAATTTTTTTAAAATGTCATCTATGTCGATAGGTTCAGAAACGTTAATTTCACTGACATTGAATGGAGGATCATATTCTGTCATCTTGATAAAACTTACCATCTCGCTGTAAACTTCTCTGTAAGGATTTTCCAGCTGCTGGTGAAGGAGTAAATTTGATATTTCAGGGTCGATTATCTCATCTATCTCGAGAGGCTGAAAGGCTTCAGAAGATATAAGATTCAAATTTGCCTCTTCAAGCCTTTCATGTGGCATTAAGAAAGTCACATTTTCCATTCTTGCAATTCCCATCTTACCACCTCAAAATTGAAATATAAGGAGCTCTTTTATCTCATCGGGTTTCAAATTGTATCTCACACCTTCAACGATAGTTACCATGTCGTCAATTTCAAATTCTTTAAGCAAAAAATAATGGAAGAAGGAAGCTATTGAAAAAACACCAAATTTCATAACAGCATTCTTCGACTTTATTCTGAGATATCTTCTATTTTGAATTGTTATCCTCTCGGGTAATGTCTCATCGTTCATATCTTTATAAAGTTCTCTGTAAGGTCCATCTTTGAGGACGTCAAGCAATTCTTTGATTCCTTTTGCATCGCACATCGCGTGAAGATTCGATGGTCTTAACCTGAAATGATAGGGTAAAAGCGTGTTGTAAAGTTCTTCTGCTTTTATGTTGTAGAAAGTTTTCGCCCTGACCACCCATTCTGTATCTATCATGTCAGCTCTCTCACCTATCAGCTCTTTTACAATCGCCTGATCTTGCGCACCCATCTTTAAAGCACTTTCGGTTATTTTGGAAAAAATCCAGCTATCAAGTCCATTTTCCATTGCTCCTATGAGGTTGGCCGGCATCGTTTCTTTATAACTCGAAAATACGTTTCTTATGACCTCCTGATATGGTGTGCCTGAAAGATTATCGATTATCTCATCCCGATTTGCGGATGTGGCAATTTTCACCGGATCTATTCTTGCCCATTCGCCAAGATCGAAAAACTTTTCTTTTAAATTTTCCATCTTTGTTTTTGATTCGGGTTCGATAAGTGCTTCTCTCAAAGCAAGTTTTAAATTTTCAATTTCATACCTTTGGAACATGAGATTGGAAAAATTTTTATCGAATGTGACAAAAAAAATAAAAATCTTTTTGAGATCTTTCAACAAATCCTCCTGCAACTCTATTTCAAGCTGCCTTCTGTGAATTTGATCCGTATTTATATTTCCAAGAGTATCCATGTACATCTTTGTCCCCACAAGATACCTTACAACATCCTGGACCGAACTTTGCGAGACCAAAGCCTTATAATCTTCTGTCGTAAGAAACTCACTTGATAGAGCAGACAATTTTGCCGAGATACCACTATATTTCACGAAATTCACGATATATCTCACATCCTCATAAACTTTTACTTCTTATTATACCATCAAAATACGAATTTGTGTTTCATGCGCAAGTATGTATGGTAAAATTTCATTGAAAGCGGTGATCCTGTGAAAGTTGAACAAATGTTTAAAAAATCTGAGTATTTTTCCGATCTGCCAGATGATAAGATCGGAAAGATTCTTGATATATCAGAAATAAAATCTTACGATAGAGGTACTCGCATTTTTTCTGAAGGAGAGATTGGAAAGAAGATCTTTCTGACTCTGACGGGTAAAGTAAAAATATTCAAGATGAATACTTCAGGGAAAGAATTTGTCATGAAAGTTCTCAAAAATGGCGATTTTTTCGCTGAATCTCTGCTCTTTCAGGAGAATGAAAAATATCCTGCAACGGCAGAAATTATCGATAGATCAAATATTCTCGAAATAGACAAGATAAAATTTGAAAAGCTGTTGAAAGAAGATAGCGATATCGCCACCGAAGTCATTAAAAATCTTTCGAAAAGAATTTCATACCTTTCAAAAAAATTTGAAAATATTGTTACAGGCAGTGCGATTGCTAAAGCTGCATTTTTTCTAACAGATCTTGCAAAATCGCAGGAGAAAAAAGATATAATCGAGCTCGATACAACACGCGAAGTAATCGCAAATATGCTGAATCTTTCAAGGGAAAGTTTTGAAAGAGCACTCGGATATCTTGAAAATGAGGGAGTTATAAAGGTAAAAAAAAGAGAAATTCTGATAATAGATCATGTCAAATTAAGAGATATATCTTTTAAAGCATAAGAAATGAAGAGGCTTCAGCCTCTTCATTTTCCCTGCATCATCATCTGAAGATCGTCTTCAACCTTGCCATTCGGTTTTATGTTAAATTTTTCGACTAGTACCTTTAGGACGTTAGGTGAAACAAAGGCCGGAAGAGACGGACCGAGTCGTATATTTTTAACACCGAGAGAGAGTAAAACATTGAGTATGAAGGCCGCTTTCTGCTCGTACCATGCAAGATCAAATGAAATTGGCAGATCATTCACACTTTCAACTCCAAATATCTCCGAAAGTTTTGCTGCCGTGGCAATCCATGTGTATGAGTCATTACACTGACCTGCATCCAAGATCCTTGGAAGACCATCTATATCACCAAGATTTAACTTGTTATATCTATATTTTGCACATCCAGATGTAAGTATTATTGTATCCTTAGGGAGCTTTAAAGCTAGATCTGTGTAATACTCTCGAGATTTGAACCTTCCGTCACAACCTGACAGGACGAAAAATCTCTTTATTTTTCCATTTTTTACCATTTTAGTGATGAGATCGGAGGAACTCAAGACAGCATTTCTTGCGTATCCTATTGGAATTGTACCCTTTTCAAGCTCGATAGGAGACTTTCCTATTTCAAGTGCCATTTTTATAGCCTCAGAAAAATCCTTCGGCTCTTCTCCAATTCTGTCGGGTATGTGTTTTACACCGGACCATCCTACAAGCCCCGTCGTGAAAACGCGGTGTTTATAACTTTCGGATGGAGGTGTGAGGCAGTTTGTTGTCATAACTATCGGGCCATTGAATTGTTCGAATTCTTTATTCTGCATCCACCACGAGTTACCGTAGTTACCAATAAGATTGTCATATTTTTTGAAAAAAGGATAAGCATTGGCTGGAAGCATTTCCCCATGAGTGTAAACATTGACACCTGTACCTTTTGTTTGCTCAAGCAGATCTTCGAGGTCTCTCAGATCGTGCCCACTTATAAGTATTGCCGGGCCTGTTTTTACACCGATGTTAACCATTGTTGGTTCAGGATCGCCGTAATGAGATGTGTTTGCCCTGTCTAACAATTCCATCGCTTTCAACCCGATATTACCAGCTTTCATGACATAATCAAGCATGTTACCAAGATCTTTTACTCTTACTGTAGCATCAAGTGCATCTTCAACGAAGGCAAAAATTTCGTCATTTTTAAGGCCAAGCACGTGCGCATGGTCTAAATAAGCAGCCATACCTTTCAGACTTACGATAAGAAACTCTCTTAGTGATCTGACATCTTCATCGAGTTGATCGGACATTATACCAACTTTATCAGCTTTTTCCAGCAATGTTGTTTTTTCAAAATTCAAAGGTATCCATGTTGCACAATCGGACATTTTCTCATCAAATTTCTTTGAGAATTTTCTCTCATAACTTTTTAGGAAACGCTCCTTCAATTCTTCCCTTATTATGAGGCTACTTTTTATGTATTCAACAAACCTTTCCGCATCGAAATTAACATTTGTCACGGTAGAAAAAAGTCCGCGTATTATGGACAGATCTGCCCTTTCATCTTTTAGCCCGATCTTTCTTGCCTTCACAGCCCACATGGCCGTTCCCTTAAGCGTATAAATAAGAAGGTCCTGAAGATTTGCCACATCATTTTTCTTACCACAAACGCCATTTGTCGTACATCCTTTGCTGTTCAACGTTTCTTCGCATTGATAACAAAACATACTAACACCTCCACTCAAACTTTCAATTTCATTTCATTATACCAAAGTAAAAAATTATTTTTTGTGATTTTAGTCACTTCTAATTATGTACTGGATCCTTTCTTTTAATTAAGGTGTATAATTTGTTATGAATATTTTACTACAGGGAGGGATTTAAGTGAAAAAGACCTTCTTTTTTGTCTTTGTTTTTATTTTGTTTGTTTTAGCCATAGCATCTGCCCAACTCATCGTACAAACTCAAATACAGCTTTACCCACAACAGGTACTTTCAAATGCACCTTTTAAAGTTTTTGTAAGCGCATATCCGACAGATCCTACCGATGAGGTGGCTACGATATCTGTCGTGTTTAACGGTTCCGAACAACATGTCATTGGATCTACAGCGTCCTTTGAATTCATGGCTCCATCGATAAGTGCTCCTTCTACCGTTATGATGCTCAAAATAATCGTTAATATGAAAAACGGCGAAATTTTTGAAAAAAACGTGAGTGTATCTATCTCACAGAATGCAAATCCGGTTGTTTTTATGGGAACTCCTGTTCCATCCCATAAATCCTTTTTACCCGGCGGAAAGATCGAATTTCCTGCCGAGATTTATGCCGGTTTTGGAATAAACAAAGTAGAGTTCATGGTTGATACCCAAACAGCATCCGTGGTCAGTGTAAATCCTTCATCACCGCTGAAATTACTTACGTCTTTTGAAGTGAATGCATCTGATCTTAAAATAGGCTGGCACATTTTTTCCATCAAAGTCGTAAATGTTGCCGGAGAGATCTTCTCTTCGGTAGCCGGGTATTTTGTGGATTATACTTATCCCCGTCTTCAATTTGTAAATCTTAATAATTGTCTGCCAGCTTCTACAATTGTTCCGGTTCATTTTACGGCTTATTCAACATGGTCGGGGATAGCTTCCGTGGTTGTCAATAAAATTCAGGCTAAAATGAATGACGGCTTATGGGTTGCAGATATCAAGACACCAGAAGACACTGGACTTTTTACGTTTTATGCAACTGCAACAGATGGATCTGGCAATGCGACAACGATATCAACGGAAGTTTTTGTTGATGGTATGAAGCCTTCTATAAGTTTTGCAAATAACGCACTATCTACTATGAAAGGAATCTTATGGGTTATAAATCCTCCACTTGAATTGAATCTGGCTGCAACAACTGCCTGTAAAAACGTGAATCCGAGCTTTTCGGTTTACGTTAATGGAAAATCAAATTCTGTGAGTTCTATCAATGGAGAAAGTACCATATCTATTTCTTTGAGTTTGGACGGTAAATATTCAATCACGGCAAGAGCAACAGATCCAATCAACAAATTTTCAACCACTTTTTCAACGGTTGTGACAATGCGAATTGACAGATCCCCCGTGATCGAGAATGTAACATATCCTGCAACACTCGGGCCGGATCAGCCATTTAGAGTCACCGTACATGCAACAGATGGAACGGGTATAGGAATTGAAAAGATAAGTGTAAACGGTGTTCAGGCCGTTATGATCAATTTCAATACATACGTTGCGACACTTGTGAGTCAGGCTTCAAAGGTTAGCGGATATGCGACCTTAAATATTTACGCTGAAGATTATCTTGGCAACGAAAGTGCTACCGATGAATCTTACTTTGTGGATGTTAATCCACCACATATATACCAGCTGACTTCTTCTGGAAGTGTGGTGTACAGAAATGGCACATACTGGAAGATATCAGCCCCAATATACTTCAACGTGAAGATCACGACAGACTCTAACGTACCTGCGATGACGTCAGTTTATTCGAATGAAACACGGATCGCCACATTTAACACAGAAAAACATAAGATTTCGTTTACATCATCTGGAACATACGCTATGAAGATCGTTTCAACGAATCCTATTAACAAAAAGTCATCGGAATATTCAACATCTCTAACGATTGATTTTGATTCCATACCACCGATGATCGAGAATGTAACATATCCTGCAACACTCGGGCCGGATCAGCCATTTAGAGTCACCGTACATGCAACAGATGGAACGGGTATAGGAATTGAAAAGATAAGTGTAAACGGTGTTCAGGCCGTTAT
>JAVRKU010000038.1:0-10044 GCA_031962125.1 Mesoaciditogaceae bacterium
ACCATCTCTTTTGGTGATTGTTGTGGCATTGATCTTTGATCTCGTATTTTATGCAGCAAGGGGATCCAGTTTTGAAAATTTTTACGGTTTTGCAGAAATGCTTTTCATTTTTGGAGTTATAAAATGGGCATTAGCATTTACAGCGGTTGGATTAACCGTACATATCATTTCAGATCGAAAAATTACCCTCGAAGATTCAAGATTTTTTTTCAATCTTTTTGCTTTCTCAGTATTTATGGGATTTTTCCTGATGATAGGATTCACCGTTCACGTACTCTTAGGATTAATTTTCTTCTTTTTCATGCTTTACGTACCGATCTGGTTCGTTAAAAATGAGCGATTTGACGCGATTGATGCTTTTAAATGGAATATTTTTTTCATCTTTCAAGGTATAAGATCAGCTTACGCTTTTATCATTCTTGTAGGTACGGTACTTTTAACGTTAATCCCGTACGTTGGAATTTATTTGGCAATCTTTTTTTACATTCTTTTAATTGTGAGTACCTACATGCATATTGAAGAAGAAAAGTGAAAACCGCTTTCGCGGTCTTCTGGTGGGTGTGACAGGGATCGAACCTGTGGCCTCTTCCGTGTGAGGGAAGCGCTCTCCCTCTGAGCTACACACCCATATTCAGGTTTTATTGTACAATATAGTAGATAAAGATGTCAAGGAAGGGTGATTAAAATGGAGAAAAATGCACAGGAAAGGTACGAAGCATGGCTCAAAGATCCAGCAGTTTCTGAAAGTGATAAGGAGATCCTTCAGGAAACGAATGATGATGAATTACAGGATGCTTTTTACAAGGACCTTGAATTTGGCACCGGTGGGATGCGTGGCGTTATGGGACTTGGTGCGAATAGAATGAATTTCTACACAGTTGGTCGCGCAACTCAGGCTCTCGCAACTTACATTAATAAAATTGTCGAAAGTGACAGGAGTGTTGTCATTTCTTATGACACACGTAAATGGTCAAAAGAGTTTGCTTCTGAATCGGCCGAGATCTTAGCGGCAAATGGCATAAAGGTTTACCTTTTCAAAGAGTTCAGGCCAACGCCGGAGCTTTCATTTGCCGTAAGATATTTCAAAACTTCTGCCGGAATAATGATAACTGCAAGCCATAATCCGCCCCAGTACAATGGATATAAAGCCTACTGGTCAAATGGTGCACAGGTAATACCTCCCCACGATGAAGGAATAATCGAAGAGTATGAAAAGATAAAATCTTTCGGCGAGATAAAACGTATGCCAATCGCACAAGCAGAGAAAGATGATATTGTAAAATTGATCGCCGAAGAGGTCGATGAAGCGTATTTCAAAAAAGCTCTTTCTTATTCTTTTGGTATTTCTTCAAAGGATCTGAAGATCGTTTATACGCCCCTCCATGGAACAGGGATGAAAATCGTCCCGCCACTTCTTGAAAGAGATGGTTTCAAAGTTTACATGCAAAAGGCTCAGGGCATTCCGGATGGAAGCTTCCCGACGGTTAATTATCCTAATCCTGAATATATAGAGTCTTTCAAACTTTCGATAGATGACGCAAAAAAAATGAATGCCGACATAATTGTTGCATCAGATCCCGATGCAGATCGAATGGGAGTTGTTGTAAAACACGATGGAAATTATGTAAGAGTAGATGGAAATCAAATGGGAGCATTGCTCTTGAATTTCATTCTTGAAATGTACACGAAAAGAAGCATGCCGAAAAACCCAGCTGTCATTGAATCAATAGTTTCATCTAAATTGTTTGCAAAAATAGCTAAGACTTTTAACATTGAAGTTGCAGAGGTCCTGACAGGCTTCAAATGGATATGTAACGAAGCAGAAGCGCTCCGTGCCCAGGGGAAAAATGTTTTTTTCTCTTATGAGGAAAGTTACGGATACAACGTTGGAGATTTCATATACGACAAAGACTCTGGCACTCCGATAATGATGACATGCGAGATGGCAACCTATTATAAGTCAAGAGGAATGACGTTGATAGATGCAATCGATGAGATATACAAAAAATATGGATATTACTTAGAAGAGCAAATTTCACCTGTCTTCGAAGGCGAAGAAGGCATTACGAAGATAAATAAGATAATGAACACGTTAAGAAATGATCCTGTGAAAGAGATTGCAGGCCACAAAATTACAGACATAATCGATTATGAAAAGGGTCATGATCATCTTCCTCCATCTGACGTTTTAAAAATGGAATTTGGTGATCACCTTATAATCTATGGAAGACCATCCGGTACAGAACCAAAAGTGAAGTTTTATCTTATGGTCACGAACATGAAGAGCATGGATGAGGCCCGGACACTTTTGAAAAAGGTGAATGACGAATTTTCGGACATAATAAAGTCAATAGGGTGATTTGATGGGTCTTAAACTGTTTTTAAGCGATCTTCACATAGGGGATGGCTCTGCAAATGACGATTTTGTTTACGATATCGAATTGATGAAACTCCTTAATCAGTTAAAGGACGCCGATGATCATTTTGAGATAATTTTGATAGGTGATGGGCTTGAGTTCCTTGAAAGTGATGCAGTGCGAAAGATGGGACTTATGCATTTCTCCGATGTTTGTAATTCTATGGGAGAAGATGTGCTCATCCCTATAATCGAAAAACACAGATCCCTCTTTGATTTCATAAGAAGAATAGCAAAGACAAACAAAATACATTACGTCATAGGTAATCACGATTACTATCTCATAGCAAATGAGGCATTGAGAAATTCGCTCATCAATTTTATGGATTCTAAAAATTTTGAGATAATCTCTCATTTTTACGATGAAGAGAACGGTATCTTTGCCCAGCATGGAAGTCAGTATGATCTCATGTATGCTTTTACCATTTCTAAAAGCGGAAAAATAATACCACCTCTTGGAGATTATGTAACGCGTTACACGATGGAGAGCTTTGAGCCCATATTGAGATCTGCTAATCTACCAGTTGAAGTCGTTAGAGATTACGATAATATAAGACCAACGATGCATGCAGTGAACTGGTTAGAGTATATAAACACGATATATAAAGTTCCTGTAGATCTCGTTGGAGAGTGGATAAGGAGCTTTTTAATGGCCTTTAAAACAAATGAATTCGAAGGGTGGATTCATTCACGGTTCCCGCATGCTTACTGGCTTGGAGAGATGTTTTTTAGAAGTCCAGGCCTTTTTGAAATAGGCAGAAAAATTTCCAATTTTGCTGAACAGATTCAAAGATTCAGGAATACAAATTATTTGAAATCGAAAGCAGAAAAGCTGTTAAATGCTTATCATATGCCGGATTGGAAGCTGGGAATGAAAGATATCGTAGGATATTCTGAGAAAGTTCCGGAAATAGATTATTCGAAATTAAAGATGATACTTTTCGGTCATAATCATTTGCCAGGCTTTTATATAATACCAACTCCTATGGGAACAAAATATTACGTAAACACCGGCACATGGCGACCGCTTGTTGAAAAAAGCCTTGGCAAATGGGGGCAGATAATTTTTCACAAAAAAATTGAGCTGAATTACGCAATAATCAAAAATGATGGTGGAGATATGAATTTGGAAACGCATCTTGTTAACAGAGTGATGTTGAATTGATAAAGGATATTGTTGAGTTCTTCTCGAATCTTTACATCTGGGCTGCAGTACTTTCATGGATTGTTGCCCAGAGTATAAAAATTATGCTGAATTTAATTAAAGAAAAAAAGCTTGATCTTAGACTCTACGGTTCAACCGGTGGTATGCCAAGTGCACACTCTGCAACCATTACAGGTATTACCTTTGCCATAGGAAAATCAGCTGGATTTGGGAGCGTATCATTTGCAATTTCTTTTGTTGTTTCAATTATAGTCATAACAGATGCTTTACATTTAAGACGCGAGGTCGGACGTCATGCCATAGCTCTTGAAAAGATTACACATTCTCATTTTGATACAAAAGCCGGTCATAAACTTTCAGAGGTCATTTATGGCATTATCATTGGAGCAATCATCGGTCTTTTATTGTGAGGTGATTTGATGGACTTTCAACTGTCAACAAAATTGACACCCAAGGGAGATCAACCTGAGGCTATTAATTCGTTGATAGATGGTATAAAAAAAGGAGAAAGATTTCTAACATTGCTTGGAGTTACAGGATCCGGTAAAACTTTTACAATGGCAAATGTTATAAATGCATCCGGGCGCCCAACGCTTGTCATCTCTCCGAACAAAACACTCGCAGCTCAGCTTTACCGTGAATTCAAAGGTTTTTTTCCCAATAACAGAGTTGAATTTTTTGTGAGTTATTACGATTATTACAGACCTGAAGCTTACATACCTGCAAAGGATGTCTACATTGAAAAAGAAGCTGATATAAACGAAGAGATAGAAAGAATGCGCCTTTCAGCCATGAAATCCGTCATAACAAGAAGAGACGTTATAATTGTGGCAAGTGTCTCGTGTATATACGCCTCAGGAGATCCAAAAGATTTCAAAGAGGTAAATCTTTCTATTGAACGCAGAGAAGAAATGGATAGACGCCTAATATTAAAAAGGCTCGCAGCGATGCAGTACAAAAGATCCGATGCTGAGATAGACTCCGGAACATTCAGACTTCACGGGGATATTTTGGAGATCCATCCTCCATATGAAGAAAGTGTTGTAAGAATTGAGTTCTTCGATGATGAAGTTGAAAAAATCCTTGTGCTGGATCCTGTAAATCGGAAAACTATAGATGAGCTTGATAGAATAGTTTTCTATCCTGCTAAAGAATTTACAACTAATCAAAAAAACGTTGAAATGGCTGTCAAAGCGATAAGGGAAGAGTTAAATTCAAGGCTTGAGGAATTTAAGGCTCAGGGTAAATTATTAGAACTTGAACGTCTGAAACAAAGAACACTCTACGACGTTGAAATGTTAGGAACGATGGGATATTGTACCGGCATTGAAAATTATTCGAGGCATTTCAGTGGCAAAAAGGCCGGAGAACCTCCATGGAATCTTATGGATTACTTTCCAAAAGATCTGCTGGTTTTCATAGATGAGTCTCACATAGCAGTTCCACAGATCTCTGGAATGATGCACGGAGACAAAAGCAGAAAAGAAAGCCTCGTGAATTACGGTTTCAGATTGCCAAGTGCTTTTGATAACAGACCGCTGCAATTTTCTGAATTTTTAGAAAGGGCTCCTCAAATTGTTTTCGTGTCGGCAACTCCAGGGTCTTACGAAAGACAGGTATCATCAAGAATAGTCGAGCAGATAGTCAGACCAACGGGGCTTATAGATCCGGAGGTTGTAATAAGGCCAACGCTTAACCAGATAGATGATTTGATCAAAGAGATGGAAAGTGTTAAATCAAAAGGAGAACGCACTCTGATCGTCACTCTTACTAAAGAAATGTCGGAAAAATTGAGCGGTTACCTTGTTGAGATGGGTTTTAAATCCGAATATCTCCATTCTGATTTAGATACGATAGAGAGAATGAAGGTATTAACGAGACTTAGAAAAGGGGAGATAGATGCCATAGTCGGAGTTAATCTTTTAAGAGAAGGTCTTGATCTGCCGGAGGTTTCCTTAGTTGCAATTTTAGATGCTGATAAAGAGGGATTTCTCAGATCAGCGACATCGCTGATCCAGACAATGGGAAGAGCCTCGAGAAATGTTAATGGTAAGATCTTGCTGTATGCGGACACAATAACAGATTCTATGAAAGTAGCGATGGAAGAGGCGGGTAGAAGGAGAACAAAACAGATCGCTTACAATATAGAACATAACATTACGCCACAAACTATTCAAAAAGAGATAGACGAATTCTTCATGCAAATCCAGCATGAGGAACAGAAAGATTACTCAAAAGTTAGTGAAGATGTTCAATCAACTTTAATGTTGAAAGAGAAGATTGCAACGGATGATTACATAGAGATCTTAGAGCAAAAAATGAAAGAGGCTGCTGAAGATTGGAGATTTGAAGAAGCTACCGTTTATAGAGATGAAATAAGGCGAACGAAGAATGGTAAATAAACAATTCGATGCACTTTATATGAAAATTCACGGTGATATCATTGGAATAGACGAGGTCGGCCGCGGCGCATTTGCAGGCCCAGTTGTGGCGGCAGCTGTTGTATTAAAAAAATGGATAGATGGAATAGATGATTCTAAAGTACTTACAAGAATGAAACGTCAAAAATTGTCCATAAAAATAATGTCAACATGTGAATTCGCCTTCGGGATCGCAACTCCAACTGAAGTTGATCTTTATAACGTTGTTGGTGCTACGAGACTTGCGATGGAAAGAGCATACATAAATTTAGGAATAAATGCATTTGCTATCGTTGACGGTTTAGAAATAGGGCTTGCTTTTGAACATCAGTGTATAGTAAAAGGAGATGCTAAAAGTCCGTCAATTGCCGCTGCATCTGTAATTGCAAAGGTTTACAGGGATGAAATGATGAGAAAACTCGATCCTTTCTTTGAAGGATATGATTTCATTCACAACGTAGGTTATGGAACTCCAAAACATTTCATGGCACTAAAAGAAAAAGGGCCAACCATCTTTCACAGGTTGACATATTCTCCCGTTACGGCATCTTTAAATTCTTCTAAACTTGATGAATGGCTTTTAACAGGCAAAATACGGGAGGAACGTTTGAAAAGAAAAACATATCAGATTTACGAATGATCGTCAGAGATTTTGAACTTTTCGCTGAAATTTCTGACAATTTTTTTTGCCGTTGGTGTTGCAGCAATTCCTCCTTTTCCAGTTTCCCTTAAGCTTTCTGGAAGAGATCGTCCAACAGCCATCATAGCATCGACAACTTCATCAAAAGGTATGGCACTTTCAACGCCTGATTTCGCAATATCAGAAAATAGAAATGCTAAAGATGCACCGGCAGCATTTCTTTTAACACATGGCACCTCGACAAATCCACCAACAGGATCGCAAACAAGACCCATAAGAGATTTTAGAGAAAGTGCAGCAGCATGTGAAACCTGTCTTGCATTTCCACCTGTTGCATAAACCGCAGCTCCTGCTGCCATAGCTGTAGCGCTTCCTATTTCGGCCTGACACCCTGCTTCGGCACCGGAAAGGGACGCTCTCATCGCTATGATCTTTCCTATCGCTCCTGCGACTATAAGTGAAAGAACAAGCTTTTCTCTTTCTATGCCAGCCTCTTCAAGTGTTAGAAGAACACCGGGCATAACACCGCTTGCACCTGCCGTTGGGCATGCGACAATTCTTCCCATTGAGGCATTACTTTCAGAGATCGTAACGGCTATCGTGGCTGCTTTGAAAATGTGTTCTCCCACAAATGCATCTGGAAGATAATCGTACATTTTTTTAGCATTCATACCCGTGAGTCCTACAAGGGTTTTAAAAGTTTTGCCTTTTTTTGATTCGTATTCTTCTTCCATGACTTTCAAAAGCTTAGATGCATTTTCTATCAAACGATCATTAGAGTACCCTGTATCTAACATTTCCCAGTCAAGTACGATTTTATGCAGGGATTCACCTGTTTTTTCAGATATATCCACTAAATCATTAAATGATTTTACATTCATAATCTATCCTCAATTCAACGCTTTTACGTAAATTATAGATTTTATAATTTTGAGCATCTTCAAAGTTTTGATCACCGAATCATCGAGTTCATAATCGAGTTCGATCACCATATAGGCAATTTTCGATCCTTTACTTATCCTGTTTAAATTCATCTGTGCGATGTTAACGTTATTAAGCGATATAATTCTCACGATAGATTCAAGTGCGCCGGGAATATCCTCATTTTCTATCACGAGCGTTGGAAGGTCACCTGTTACCTGGCACAATATGGAATCTATGGATATTATCTTTATCCTTCCGGCTCCGATAGAAGAACCTATTATCTCATGAATAGCCCCGTTCTTCTGGGCAACTATTTTTACGGTATTAGGATGAACATCTCCGAGATCTATTGCCTTGAATTCATAACTCAACCCTGAACTTTTTGCAACTTCATCTGCCGTCGCAACAAGCGGATTATCGGTATCTATTCCACACAAACCGGCTATCATGGCAAGCCCAGTTCCGTGACCTATATAAGTTTCTTTGAAGGACCCATGAAGGTAAAAAGTGGCACTTTCAGGGATCGATCCAAAGAGATTATAAACGAATTTTGAAATTTTCATTGCACCAAGTGTGTGCGAACTCGACGGGCCTATCATAGATGGTCCTATCACATCTAAGATTGAGATCAAGAGATCATCTCCAGTTTAAAAAACACTTCGTAATTCATTTTATCAGAAAATTAAGTTCTCATGCATTGCGTGAATATTACAATAAACCACCGACCATATGCTACGAACTTTTAATTACAGGTTGTCTATCTCATCTGCAATTTTTAAAAGATCGCCAACTGAAAAATTAGATTTCAGATCGGCATTTATGAGATCTTTGTAATCTTCTAAATCAAATATCTTCGATGTGAAGGCACAAAGTCCGGCAGAGTCTAAAATCGTTTTAATTTGCCTATTTGAATTATGATCTTCATTTTTGCAAGATGCAAAATTCAAATAATCGCCATTTGCTATTGATCTTAAGGCATCCATGATCAAATCTGGTTTAACATGTCCTCCATCGCAAAGTGCACATCCTGCAGACACTGCATCTATGCCAAGACGATTGCATTCTGCAATGATCTGCTTTATCAAATTTTCATTGTCAAGACCACAATTTTTTATAAAAGTTTTTCCTGCCTCATGCCAGTGATCATTGCCTGTGAATTGATTGTACCTCCCACACTGTAAGGGACATAGATAGCATGGATTGCCATCAAATGAACTCCATTCCGGAGAAGATTTTCCTACAGCGAGCTTTTTTATCTTTTCATATACAGTTGTTAGAAATGCCTCATCTGGATTTTCTTTTAAGATCAAATGCTCAATTCCATTTATCGATATGGCCTTCAAATTTTTACTTCCCATTACAGCACCCATTCCGTTTTTGCTTACAGATATATAACCATCGAAGATAATAGAAGAAAAAGGTACAAGGTTCTCACCTGCTGGGCCTATACATGCGATTGCCGATTTATGATCTCTGAAATTTTTCGAAATTTCAGAAATCGTCTCTGACGTGCCTTTTCTCCACAATTCGTTCGCATTCATGAATTTAACGGAAGAATCAATAGAAATCCACACAGGCGATTGTGATCTTCCAGAGACTATCATCATATCATACCCAATGGATTTCATAAATACTCCAAAAAGCCCTCCTGCGCTGCTTGAAGAGAGCGATCCATCCATACCATAGGTCGCAACCGAAAAACGTCCACCATTCGGTGCAAGCGTACCGGTAAGAGGCCCAGTTGAAATTATCAAATCATTTACCGGTGAAAATGCGGTCATGAATTTGCCGGCATCATCATGCAGGTATCTGTAAGCAAGTCCTTTGCCACCAATATATCTTTTTATAAATTCTTCTTTAATTGTCTCTGCCCATGAACGATTTGACATAAGATCTATTCTCAAAACCTTTCCTGCGTATCCCATATGGCTCCCTTTCGTGATATCATTGATCATATCACAAAATTTTTGTGGGGTGGAAGCCATGAGAGTCGAGAACGCTGAAATGCTTCAGAAAATAAAAAATTCAGTTCTTGGAAAAATTAGGCCAAAGTATACGATCTTTCTTTGCGCCGGCGGAGGATGCATCTCTTCCGGGGAAATTTCGGTGAAATCTGTGCTTGAAGATGAGATAAAAGCAAATTCTCTTCAAAAAGATGTCGAATTAATAGAAACAGGATGTATGGGTTCCTGCAGTCTCGGTCCTGTTATGCTTGTCGAGCCGGGAAGAGTATTTTATCAGAGGTTAAAGCCGGCTGATGCAAAGGATATAATAAAAGAACATGTTCTTGGTGGAAAACCTGTCGAAAGGCTCATTCACAAAGATCCTTCAGGAACTTTAAAAGTCCATGCCATGGATGAGCTTTCCTTTTTCACGCGACAGGTAAAGATAGCGACGAGGAATCTAGGTGTCATAGATCCATCGAGTATAGATGAGTACATAGCACAGGATGGATATTTTGCACTCAAAAAAGTGCTCA
>JAVRKU010000039.1:0-9571 GCA_031962125.1 Mesoaciditogaceae bacterium
CTTTTTGAGCTTTGAATTTTTAAACAACCTGCTTTTACAAGGTTAAAAGATCTCCAGCATTTGCGATGATACACTTATCTTCGAGCTGATTTTTGAAAAAACCTATGGCCTTTTCTCCAGTGCAATGTAAGGGTACAACTTCTACGCCGGATCTTTTGAAGGCATCTAAAACATTTTTAATTCTTGAAGAATCAGAATCTTTCAGGTGAAAGCCACCAATGACAGTTTTTACGTCGTGAGCTTCAAGCGCTTTTCCAAGTATATTTTCTATTCCACGATGAGCACACCCGGTTATAAGTATTCCATCTCTGAAAAGATTCATTTCATCTTCAAATAGATCATGAACTCCATCTACAAGAAAATTTTTGTCTATATTTTCTTCGACAGTTGGAACGTCATTTATAAGTTCAAATCCATCTATCTGTGCATTGCCTTCAAGTAGATGAACACAGGCCATTTCTTCAATTTTCTTCCATTCGTAAGGCGCTCCGGTAAATCTATTCCCACTGTACTTCGGTATCAATGCCTTTTTTTGAATGTAAAGATCAACTTTTCCTGTTCTCTTCAAAATGTAAGGTAACCCGCCGAGATGATCGTAATGACCATGACTTATGAAAATTCTCTTCACCCTGTTGAGCTTAATTCCTAATTCATCGGCATTTTTGACAGCCACATCAGTTGTCCCCGTATCGAAGATAGTTTCTTCATCAATCAAAAGAGAAATTCCGTGTTCGCAGAAAAAACCAGATTTTGCAACATCATTACAAAGAATCACTATTTCCATGACACATCCCTCCCATGAGAAAATTATATACTCATCATGCATAAAAGTCGAATGTCAAGATGTTTATTGACGAAGACAGATCACTTTTGTTTTGCTCTTTCGCCGTGTACCATGTTGACATAAAAGGTCTTGATAGACTATACTATATATGGGTATTGATAAAATACGCAAAAAATCTTTTCAAGGAGATGGTCTTTAGTGTCTTTGAAGGTAAAAATATATTCTACTCCGGCGTGTCCGCACTGTAAAGCTGCAAAGAATTATTTCAAATCGTTAGGTATCTCTTTTGAGGATGTTGATGTTTCAAGAGATCAAAAAGAAGCCGAAAAAATGGTACAAAAAACCCATCAGTATGGCGTGCCTGTTATAGAGATAGGCAATCAGGTAGTCATCGGCTTCGACAGAAACAAGATAGACAGAATCCTGGGGGTGAGGTAAAGGCAAGAGTTTAGCTTTCATGTCTCCCTTTTAGATAAAAATATTTTGATACGATCTCATGCACTCCAGAGATCGATTGAAAGAGAAATAGGATTGGATAGTCTAAAGCTTATGCTTGAATCGGAAGCTTCTTTTGCTGTGATTCAGAGAAATGGCCGGATAAAGATTGAAAATGACAGGATCGTTGCCATACTTCAGGTAGATGGCGACGATTTACTTTTGATAACCGCCTTCATGAAATGATCTTTTCATAATCGACGATCTGAAAAGTAGAGAGTCTGTTGTTGTGCGATATCTGCCAGTCGATCGAAATGTCCTTTGCAAAATCAGGTTTCAGTCTTCCATTTTCTATCCAGTATCTTGCTTTAGGGTCGTTGTAAATCCCCGGATTTGCAACTGCCTTTAACTTCAGTGGAGCATTGACGAAATCGACACTTTCTATTTGATGGATCGTCAAAAGTGCATCTTTGAGATCTGAAATTAAATCTTCGGGTGGATCCGGTTTTAAATTCACGAGTGCTATGTTTTTCGAAAGAGCTCCTATGATTTTAACGTTGGCAATGGCAAAGGAAAGATTTCTTTCATCTATCCTGCTTATCAAAGCTGAATTTGAAAGGTAAACAGCCTTACCATGAAATTCAAATGATGTCATCATCTTCAAAAGATGCTTGAGCATGCAGCCTTCTCTCCCCGCATTTTCACCGATCTTAGTGATCTTCAGATCGAGGGTTTTTGCAATTTCTGCGATCTCGGTTCTCGAAAGAGAGGATATCGGGGAATAAAAACCATCGTTAATCTTTATACCCTGCTGACCCCATGTGTCTCCTGCTTCTGCTCCTGTCGCAACGAGACCCTTAGAATAAAGTTTAACGCTCTGCAGCTTCGGACCTTTCGTACACGCATTACATGCTGGTCCGCTTCTCCAGATCTTTTTTTGCCATTCAGAACCGTCAACAAAAGTATGCTTGAGTCCCACACTTTCAGAAAAATTTTTTATTATTTCAACTGTCTTTGGATAGGTGAAATCAAATTTTGCCGTCACAAGTTCTACTCTTTCAGGACCAAGTGCGATCTTCGCAAGTGCCGCAACAACACTTGAATCAAGACCTCCGGAAAAAGCAACATACAATTTTCCATTTCCAACTGTTTGTTTTATGTCTTCAACTATTGAATCTATCAGATCACCAGATCGAGAGATATTTTTCACCCCCGTCAGGACATACAGTAACGACTCTCGATTCAGGTCCAAGAAGTTTTACTATCCGGACGGCAGCGGCAACGGCAGCGCCGGACGAGATTCCGAGGAAAAGTCCCTCTTTTTTAGAAAGATACATTGTCATTTCTTTAGCTTCATCCGTCGAAACTGTTATAACTTCATCCACAGCCGATGGATCATAATTTTTTGGAATGAACCCAGCGCCTATTCCCTGAATACCGTGAGAGGATGGTTTTCCTCCTGATATAACCGGCGATTCTGCCGGCTCAACGGCAAATATTTTTATCTTTTTTGAATATCTTTTCAAAAATCTTCCAACACCTGATACCGTTCCGCCAGTGCCAACACCTGCAATTACGGCATCAAGATTGTAATCCATCTGACTCAGTATTTCTGGGCCGGTTGTAAGAAAATGGATCTCCGGATTGGCCGGGTTTTCAAATTGATTTGGCATGAAACTATTTATCTCCCTCGATATTTCTTCGGCCTTTTTTATCGCTCCCTTCATGCCCTCAGAAGCGGGTGTTAAAATAAGCTTCGCACCGTAAAGCTCGAGAAGTTTCCTTCTTTCAACCGTTAAATTTTCTGGCATTGTCAAAATCATATTCATTCCGTAGTATGAACCTATCATGGCAAGAGCAATTCCTGTGTTTCCGGATGTAGGTTCAACTATTGTGGATCCGGAAGATATCTTGCGGCTCTCGAGCGCAGCAAATATCATTCCCATTGCGGCCCTATCTTTTACGCTACTTGCCGGATTTGTTTTTTCCAGTTTCAACCAGATCTGCCCCATCGTTTTCAAATTCACAATCGGGGTTTTTCCTATCAAAGATATCAAATTCAATTTTTTGATCTCCTTTCCGAACTATGTGCCCGGGATTACCGACAACTGTTGAAAATGGTGAAATGTCATGAAGTACAACGGTGTTAGCACCGATCTTTGCACCGTCTCCAATTATCACCGGACCGAGTATTGAAGCATTAGCTCCTATGATTACATCTTTACCAACTGATGGATGACGTTTTCCACTCATAACGTGGGCACTGCCTAAGGTTACACCATGATAGATTAAAGTACCTCTACCTATTGATGCCGTTTCACCTATCACGACACCTATACCGTGATCTATGAAGATACCGGCTTCTATCTCGGTGGCTGGATGGATATCCATTTTGTAAAGGACACGTTCGAGATACCTCAATGACATTGCTATGAATTTCATCCTGTTTTTCCAGAAAAAATGTGAAAATCTGTAAAGCATCAAACCGTGGAACGAAGCTGAAAAGAGGAGTATATCTGACTTTGATTTAACAGAAGGATCAAGCTTTCTGCCAAGCTCATAATCTGCCCTTACAGCTCTGAACGTTGAAACGAAATCGCTGATAAGTAAACGCACCCCATAAATTTTTACCTCCTAAAGTGGACTTTTAATGTCGTGAATAATATAACATAAAAACTCGCTCGAAATCAAGCGAGTAATTTGAAAAGTAGATTTTAGCCTCAGGGTCCAAAGAATCCAGAAAGTTTTTCCATTGTGCCTTTGGTTTCTTCTATCCAGAAAGGATTGTCTTCGAAGGTCATGAGCATCTTTACTGGAAGGCAGGTTTCAATGGGATAACTTACATCATCACAGGTGGAGCTGGCGCACTTTTATATCAGGCCCCTCAGGATGGAGGTTTTTACCATTTCGTACTTGTCACAGTTTATGGAAATCAAGTTTACACGCAGGTTTTCCTACCTGGATATTTCGATATCAAGTATTATCCTCTGAACACAGGCGCGCTCAACAGCGTTACTGCCGTGATAACCAATCATTTACCGACAATATACGACGGTCTTCTGATCGGAGGGCTCAAGTTCATTATGCCGACCGCTTCGTCGTACTCAGTAAGTGGAAACATCCCATGCAGAATATGGAAGACTGTTCAAAATGACAATAGTACGGTAAACGTTTATGTTAATGCTAAACTCGAACTTGGAAGTTATTCAAAGATGACCCAGAATGTTGTAACGGTAAGTGTTGCAAAATAATCAATGTATGCAACTAAAAAAAGGCCCCCTTTGGGGGCCTTTTTCACAAATATAATTATCATTTTTTCGCAGCTTTTCCTTGATTTGCAACTGATTGTTCCTTTTTTATTATTTCTTCTGGATTGCCGAGATAGTAATGCTTTATCGGTTTAAGATTCTCATCGAGTTCATAGACAAGGGGTACTCCTGTTGGAATATTGAGATCGATTATTTCGGAATTCGAGAGATTATCAAGATATTTCACAAGTGCTCTAAGGCTATTACCGTGGGCTGAAATAAGTATTTTTTTTCCGGATTTTATAGCAGGTGCTATCGTGGAAGACCAATATGGTATAACTCTGTCTATCGTATCGAGAAGATTTTCGGTAAGAGGCAATTCCTTTTCTGTCAACTCTGCATATCTTGGATCAAATCCTGGATATCTTGGATCATTTTTTTCAAGAGCTGGAGGCCTTACATCGGCTGTTCTTCTCCATAATTTAACCTGATCGTCTCCAAATTTTTTAGCAGTTTCAGCTTTATTGAGCCCCTGAAGTGCTCCATAATGTCTTTCATTGAGCCTCCATGAGTTGTAAACCGGTATCCACATCAAATCCATCTCGTCAAGAGCAATCCACAGGGTTCTTATTGCTCTTTTAAGGACGGATGTGAAAGCACAGTCGAAGATGTATCCTTCAGATTTTAAAATTCTTCCACTTTGATGGGCTTCTTCTATTCCTTTTTCTGAAAGGTCAACATCAGTCCATCCAGTGAATCTGTTTTCCATGTTCCAAAGGCTTTCTCCATGACGCAATAAAACTACTCTGTACATATTAACATCTCCAATCATGATACAATTATGAATTTGAATTTCAACATATCATTATACTTATCCAAGTTTAAATTATAAATCATTCCGGCTCCGGCAATTACCAATTCAGCAGACAGCGTGCCGCTCGCAGCATGAAGCATTTATTTGCCCTTCGCCAGAGATCTATGTAGGTCTTACAATGAGTATATTTTTTATTTTCCATCTCCGAGATAAGTTACAAATGAGTTTTCTGTTTCCCAGATGATCACCTCGTAGAGATGACGATTAGATCCTTCAAGTGGTGTTTTCAATTGATCCCATACCCAGATCGCTATATTTTCAGCCGAAGGCTGTTTTAACATATCGTTTATGTAAGAATGATCGAGCTTTGAGATCACAAGATCGTAAACGATCTGTTTCAATTCAACGAAATCCATGACCATTCCATCTGCATCTGGCTGACCTTCAACTGTCACTCTCAACTTATAAGTATGACCATGGAGCTTTTCACATTTTCCATGATAATTCACAAGATTATGGGCGGCGTCGAATTTGAATTCTTTCGAAACAAACAATTTATCACCTCATTCAGATTATTATCGATTATTTCCCTTTAAATTCACGAAAACCATTCCCTTTTAACATGAATGAATCTTTTACCAAAGAAGATCTGAAGGCCAATTCCTATCAGATAAGAGGCAATAAAGCCAAGGAAAAGCTGGCTGAAAGAGGAGTTTATGCCAAAAAGGCTAAAGGCTCTGAACACAAGAAAAAGTCCGAAAAGCAAGCTTCCCATCCCGATCAATCTTCTGTCCACAAGCTCCCTTATTCCCTCAAATCCAAAAAGAATTGCAAAAAATATACCTAATATGAACCCGAAGGTGAGATTCATAAAGCCGAAGATGCCTAAAAACGCTAAGATTCCAAGTAAGATAAGAAAAATAGCAAATGCTTTCATACCATTAAACCTCCTTTATTCCTGGAACTAAATATAGAAATGCAGATATTATAGATACAGCAAAACCGAGAACAAGAAAAATCGTTGAATTATTAAAAATAGCAGACATCCAGCCTATGACTGCGAAAGATATTGGCATTAATACCGTCGTAGAAGCATTTAACAAACCGAAAACTCGTCCTCTCTTTTCATCCGGGACAATTTTTTGAAGGACCGTGTTGAAAAGTACATTAACTATGGCTATAAAGAACCCCATTATCAAGACATCTAACAAAAATGTCAAAAGATTTGGAGAAAAACCTGCGATCGCCAACAAACCTCCACTTATGATTATACCAATTATCATCTCATTGTGTTTCTTTTTCAATTCAGGTAGAAGGGCTAAAAGTCCTGCTCCAACCACCATTCCTATTGCGAAAGCACTTGTCACATAACCAAGTTCAAGTGCACCGAGATTATATACTACTTTGATCTGTTTGGCTATCAAAATGTCCACCGGAGCAAATGCAAAGTTTATTAAAGAGAGAACTATCATAGCCCACAGGAGCATTTTAAAGTTGTAAACAAATTTAAGACCTTCAAGCATATCTTTGAAAAATGAATTTTTCTCACCGGTGTTGTTTAATTTTTGTCTGAAATTTATGAATATTTCAGTGCCGGCAGAGAAAAGAAAAGAGAGACCATTCAGCAATATGACAAAAAATACTCCTAACATTCCAACAAGCAATCCCCCAATCGCGGGCCCTATTATGTTTGAAAATTGAACGCCGGTCTGGTAAAGGCTGTTGGCTTTTGTGAGATGGCGCTCAGGAACCATATTGGGAATCGAAGATTGCAAAGCGGGATTAAAACAAACACCTCCCAGCCCCATTAAAGCCGATAGCGTGTAAATCCACAAAGTGCCGAGCTGGTTTTTGTAAGCAAGCCATGCCATCCACAGGATCAGGATACCTCTTATAACATCCGAAAGTATGACGATCGCCTTTCTACTCAATCTATCGACGAACACTCCAGCAAATGGACCAACTACGGCCATAGGAATAACATTGAAGGCAAACATCCATCCCATCACGATACCTGACTCATTGGTCGGAAATTTTTCGAGAATCCACCACATGAGAGCAATGTATTGAATGGAATTCCCGATCGAGGATACGATCTGTCCGAGCCATAAAAGGACAAAATCTTTATTCAGCAGCTTTAAAGGTTCAGTAATTTTCTCGAGCCCTTTGTCATTCATGAGTACCTTCTTTTATCTTTGAAAGAAAGTTTTCTATATCATCTCCATTATACCCGACAGTTTTCATGAGTTCCTTATTTTCTGAAATGGATTGAAGATCAAGAAATTCAATTTTGGGGTACAATTTGTGAATAGTTATATCTCCACTTGTAGTTTTAACGAAAATGTTTTTCGCTTCTTTTACATTTACCTGGATATCACCGGATATGGAAGAAGATCTCAAATCACCTAAAGAAAGATTTTCAAAACGCATATCGGCAGATGTGGTTTCGAAATCGAGGGAGATATTATCAGGTACCTTTACTTTAGCACGCTGGATCTGGAGGTCTCCAAGTCCGAAAAAGTTGAAAAAAATTTTCTTTGGAAAGAGATTTATCTCCAGCCTTCCATTCCCGGAACTGAAGATAGGCTCGTATTCTTCGATATCTCTTTTCAGTCCTGAAAGTTCAACTTCTATTTCTATTTTATCATTGCCAGATTCAACGGACAGATCTCCTGATATAGAATGGATTGAAAGTACGTTCAAATTTTTTGCATCCCATTCAAATTTTTTTATTTCTCTCATCATCCTTCTCTCCTTTCAAAATCGATATCGCTGATGAAACGTCTATCTCTCCATTTTTAAGTTTCTCGAGTACATCTTTCTAACCTACTCTCTCCTCTTCTCCGGCATCATAGCCTAAAGTTTTAACAATTTCATTCAATCTATTCCTGGCTGTGGGATATGATATATCAAGCTCTTTTTGGACTTCACTGAGATTGCCTTTGTGTTTGAGGAAAACTTTGATAAACCCCATCTGATCTTCTGAAAGGTTGAAAAATTCGTCGAGAACAAACTGACCTGTTACGCCTGTTCCACAAACCGGACACTTCAGCGCTATCACATCAAGCCTATGTCCGCAATAAGGACATTTAGTAACTAAAGATATTTTAATCATCTCCTTAAAAATATTTATATAAAAATCAAATTTATTGAATTATAGATTAATTTTTATGACTTGTCAATCAAAAAAATTGAAAAATTAAAAAAGCCCGAATTTCTTCGGGCTTTCAGATAGTTTGCTCTTTTAGAAAATCAAACTAATTTAACATTCGATGCCTGTTTGCCTTTTGAACCATCCGTTACATCAAAAACAACGGGCTGATTTTCTTTAAGGCTCTTATAACCATTCATTTCAATCGCAGAGTAATGGACGAAAATGTCATTTCCGTCTTCCATCGTTATGAAACCATAGCCTTTCTTGGCATCGAACCACTTAACAGTACCTTTCATCTTTTTGTTACCTCCTAAAGCATCTTAGAAATTGTAGTCATTTTTGAACTACGGTTTATTGTATCACTAAAAGATAAAAAAAGCAAGGGGATTGACAAATTCATCTTGATTGTAGTAAAATTTCTTTGTACTTTCCACCATAGCTCAATCGGTAGAGCATCCGGCTGTTAACCGGAGGGTTGTAGGTTCGAGTCCTACTGGTGGAGCCAAAAAGGCAACCGGTAGGTTGCCTTTTTTTAAAATTAAAGCGCCTTACTGCGCTTTAATTTACTTTCTCGGTTCGATGTTGAATTTTATAGCGGTTCTCATTTCACCATCGATCTCGATATCAACAAAAGATGGTATACAAACAAGGTCCATTCCACTCGGTGCGACGTATCCCCTTGCTATTGCGATTGCCTTAATAGCCTGGTTGACGGCGCCCGCACCTATCGATTGCATCTCAGCCTTGCCGTTTTCTCTAAGTACTCCAGCAAGTGCGCCTGCTACAGCGGTTGGTTTGGATTTCGAAGAAACTTTCAGAGCTTCCATGATTTCTGCCTCCTTGAGTTTTGTTAGAGAAAAGATAATTTAATTATACACAATCAAAATTCTAAAGTCAATATACGTTAACATTAAATGCATATATCAAAATAGGACGTGTTGTTCAAAGTGTTTGACGGAGCGAATGAATTCATGTTATAATCCTCTCAACAGGGCGTAGTTCAGATGGTAGAACGCCAGGTTCGGGACTTGGAGGTCGCTGGTTCAAATCCAGTCGCCCTGACCATAAGAACTTGACATAAATTCATTTCTTTGATATGATATTTAAGATTGCCGAGGTGGTGGAACTGGCAGACA
>JAVRKU010000040.1:0-9455 GCA_031962125.1 Mesoaciditogaceae bacterium
ATTGCTTGCCATAAGGTTCGTCATAGACCTTTACAGGAAATTTCTCAACACAAAGTTGGAGGCCATGTACGCACTCACGAAAGCGCTTGAGGAGAAAGACCCTTACACGGCAGGCCACGGAAAGCGCGTCGGTCTGTACTGCGAGGTGATGGCCGAGAAATTAGGCATATACGGGAAGCATCTCGATGAATTGAAGATCGCCGCCCAACTGCACGATATAGGAAAGATCGGCGTGAGAGACGTCGTTTTGAACAAACCTGAAAAATTGACGGATATGGAATACGACGAGATAAAGAAACACCCTGTCGATGGGGCAAGGATAATCTCCGAAATACCCTCTCTTGAAAAAATCGTCCCATGGGTAAGGTATCATCACGAAAGATGGGACGGCACAGGTTATTCTGAAGGATTAAAGGGAAAGGCTATTCCTTTAGAGGCCAGGATAATAGGCATCTGCGATGTCTACGACGCTTTGACGACGAAAAGGTCTTATCGAGACGAATTCACTCACGATGAGGCTGTAAAGATGATAGCCAGTGGCAGCGGAAAAGACTTTGATCCCGCTATCGTTGCGGTCTTTATGGAAGTTACCGATAGCCTAAATCAGATAAGAATTGAAAAAGCGCCAACTTATTCAGAGGTGAAAAGTTGATATACATTTACGTTGTTGTGGCGGCTATCATTGCATCCTTGATCTTTAAAAAAAGTATATGGAATCCTCTGAACACTAATTTAAAATGGTTTTATATCGTTTTTATCGCTTTAGGACTCGAGCTGGCCGTTGTTTTTGGGGATTTCGGATGTTTTTCCGGATATATGACATCAATGGCATACATCATCGTGATCTTTTTTTGCATCATGAACTGGAAAATAAAGGGTTTTCCTTTTATAACAGCCGGTGCATCATCAAACACGCTTGTCGTCCTTTTAAATGAGGGGAAAATGCCTCTTTCTAAACAAACATTGATCCTTGCAGGATTGCCTGTAAATACTATGGATCCGAAACATGTTCTGATGGGAGCACATACAATTCTTCCGTTTTTAGGAGACATAGTGCCGATAAATTTTTTAAATTTGAATTATGCTGCAAGCATAGGTGATCTTTTCATATACACTGGTTTATTCCTTCTCATATATTTGAATACTAAAAAAGCAAATTAAAGAGGTGTGTACGTTGGCAAGACCTAAGAAATACAGGATGGTAGAGTATCTTTTAAAATCTACAGAGTTCCGTCCGCCGGAGCCAACCGGTGATGTTGAAATATCGATGGATGAAGTTGAAGCCATGAGACTTGCGGATTTTGAGGGTATGCATCAGGCAGATTCTGCACAGATCATGGGCATTTCAAGGTAAACTTTTGGAAGGATCATCGATTCCGCACATTCAAAAGTTGCAGATGCGCTTATGAATTCCAAGAGTATAAAAACAGGAGTTACAGGAAAGTGCCGGATGGTAAAACTCATGAAATGCGACGAATGTGGAAAGATATGGAGAATTCCCGAAGATCGTGAAGGAAAAGAATGTCCTGACTGTCATACATCACATGTTCATGTTGTAAACGAATGAAGGGCCGGTGAACTGGCCCTTCATTATTATCATTTACCGTTTACTTTGATAGAGAGTAGAAATCTATACCAGGCCTCATTGCGTTGTAGTACCATCCTTTGACCCATGTTTTCTCAACCCAGTAAGCTTCTGGCTGATCCGTCCATATGTAAAGCGCATTTTCATGATCTATCGTGGCAAGCTTGGCGGCAATCTGCGCACGATTGGCAGGATTGACGACTGTCATAAGTTGATTGACAAGCGGATCAAGATTGTTTTGAGCAAATGTAACGAAGTTCTGTCCAAGTGATGCACCATAAGCTCCAGTCGATGCGTAGTAAGCGTCAGCAAAATCGTAAGGATCTGGGAAATCTGCCTGCCAGCCCATCATGTACATTGGAAGTTTTTCGGCAACGTAATCACTGAGGAAGCTAGACCATAACTCTCCAACAACATTTATCTGGAATTTTGGATTTATTCTTCTGGCATAATTGCTCATAGCCTCAAGTGCGATCTGCCTTGTGGTGTTTCCGGTGTTGTAAACTGCTGTGAACTTGAAGCCGGTATCCCAGAGTTTGCCATCGTAAGCCTTCTTGAAATACTCTGTCGCTTTTGCAAGATTCTGCTCGTACATTGGAATGTTCGGATCGTACCCGGGCAAACCTTCTATTATCGCACTATTCGGCTGGATGGCCATTCCGTTCCATGCTTGCTGTATGTATTCTTTGTACGGAAAGAGGTATTCAAAAGCTTTTCTAACATCAAGATTGGAGAAGAAATCTGATGGGATGCCATTTCCATTTAACTTTCCGGATCCTATATACGAATTGCCATTCGCCGCTATGCTCCATGTGAAGTATATGTTATCAACTTCAAGCGTCGGGAGTCCGCTTATCACTCTTATATCCGGAACATTCTGAACCTGAGATAGATTCTGAATAGGAACGTATATCGTATCCGCCTGACCCGCTTCAAGATCGAGCAACCTTGTTGTGAATTCGCTTACATACTTTATAACGGCATACTTTGTTGGAGCCGGACCTGCCCAGTATTTGTCAAATCTCTGGAAGACAATTTCCCTTCCGGGTGTCCAGTAGTCTATCATGTAAGGGCCTGTTCCATTTTCTATGCTGTACAGAGGATCCGCACTTTTGACGGGGTTATGATAATCCCACCAGTTATTGGCAGAGCCATCCCATGCATTTTTATCTGCACACCATTTCTGATCAAGGATTGCGGAAATATTCGCTGATTTTGAAAGGATCTGAAGTAAAGGTGGATATGGCTGTGGGAGATGAATTATCACATCGTTACCCTTTATCTCAAAATCTTTTGCCATTATGTTAAAAGCATCGATAAGAGCCTGTTTGTATTTATCATTCAGAGGGTTCTTCGTTCCGTTCGCAAAGATTCCAAGTGAGCTCAAGCTTGTGTAGTTGAGTGGATTGCTCAGACCGAGCTGCTGGGCTACAACCTGAACTATCGTACTCACATACTGACCATCAATCATCGGGAAAAGAGGCCCTGCCAATATCCATGAAGGTCCGCCTGCCCTGTCGAAAATAACAGCCCTTTCAAGGGAGTAAACAACATCCTGGGGTGTAAGAAGATCTCCGTTATGGAAATAAACGCCCTGTCTAATATGAAAAACATAGGTTGTACCGTTGTCAAGAATCGTCCCATCAGCAAGTGATGGAACATTTGTCGATAACATCGGCAAAAATCTCGTTGTAGATGTGCCATCGTACTGAATAAGATTGTCGTAAAGTTGCCATATTACCTCACCGGATGCCGTATCATAAGCCCAGGCAGGATCTAAAGAATCGATCGGTCCTATCGTTTCTTCAACCATCGTGTCCGGATTTGCGACATTCTGTGCCATTCCAACGGTAAATAAAGCAAGAGAAATTACCATAAAAATGGCTAAAAGTTTTTTCATCGTCTGACCTCCTCAAAAATATTTTTCGGTGATCTTTACAAATCACTTATTTTAAATGCTATCACAATTTTCAGATCTTAAAATTGCGTATTTTATAAGATAATTTTATCTTTGAGAAGATATTTTCAGAATTTAAGCTATCTTTGCAACACAACATTCATCTGATGAATTTTCTTGTACCCGGCTTAACAATTTCCATTCCTGCCATACACATCGGACAATCTAATGGATCGTACGTTTTAAGTGGCAAATCTATGATGGTTTTGATGACAAGATCATCTATTTGTTTCAAATTTCCTCTATTTGCTATCGCACCAGCGAAAGTGATCTTACATTCATAAGTGCGTGCTAGATCGATGATCTCCTTCGTTGACTTTCCAGTTGTTATAACATCCTCCACAACGGCAAGATGTTTGAAGCTCGATGGATCGAAGCCTCTTCTGAATTTCATCGTGCCATCTTCATCTCTTTCTGCAAAGATGAATGGCACGTTGAGATGTTTTGCAACTTCATAACCTATTATTATCCCGCCCATCGCAGGAGAAATAACGCAGTCTACAGTGTAACCGGTCATCCTGTCAGCTATTTCTTTACCAAGCCTATTGGCATGCCATGGATACTGGAGCACCTTTGCACATTGGATATAGCTGTCAGAATGGAGACCTGACGATAGAAGAAAATGTCCCTCAAGAAGTGCTCCTGTTTCCTTTAAAATTGCATTTATGTCCATTTTCTCACCTCAAAGAGATAAAAGTTTTGAATAATTCAATGCTGTTGATCGGGGATCATCGGCAAAGATGACAGCTCTCGAGACGTTAACGAGAAGTTTTTCATGTTCGATTGAATCCATAACTTCTTTTATATTTCCTTGCTGTGCTCCTATACCCGGAACAAGTATGAGACTGTCAGGTGATATGGCCGATATTTCGGATAATTTCTGTGCGACCGTTGCACCAACCACAAGACCGCAATTTCCGTTAATCGAATTTTTAGTGGCAACTGATCTGGCAACACTTACATAAAGAGGAGGATCACCATGATATTCAAAATCCGTCGCACTCTCGTTTGAAGAAAGGCAGACAACGAAGGCATAGTGATCTTTATAATTTAAAAATGGGTCTATCGCATCCGATCCCATATAAGGAGAAAGTGTCACGGCATCAAAGTTAAAATATTCAAAAGCGGCTTTTGCGTAAGCTTTAGCTGTAGATTCTATGTCTCCTCTTTTCACATCGTATATGACTGGAATATTCTCTATCAGATCGCGTGTTTTTTCTAATGCTTTCATTCCTTCCCAGCCTAAGGCTTCGTAAAATGCAGAATTTATTTTATAAGCACACGCAACGTCCGATGTTGATTCAATTATCATTTTATTGAATTCATAGATTCCTCCAGCATCCTTAGAAAACTTTTGTGGCAATTTCCCGACATCTGTATCGAGGCCAACGACAAGCACATTTTTGACCGTGTTTATCCTTTGTTTGATCTTGCCGTTAAAATTCATCTAAACCCTCCCCTTAAAGATATTCCGATTATGTTTTCAAAGTTTATACCCTTCTTATTCAAAATTTTTTCAACTCCATCTATGATATACCCGGTACTCTCCGGATCTATCATGGCCTGCGTTCCAATGCCAACAAGTGTGGCACCGGCCATCACATATTCTATGATATCTTCTGCTTTTCTTACACCGCCAAGCCCTATTACAGGGACATCCGGAAAAGCTTCTTTTATCCTGTAAACATTCCACAAAATCACCGGCATCAAAGCAGGCCCGCTGAGACCGCCACGCACTTTTTTCAAAATAGGCCTTCCTGTTTCTATGTTGAATCTTGCTCCTTGAATTGAATTACCCACATTAAGAATATCCGCACCTGAATCGATCGCAACTTTTGCCTGTGAGATGACATCATCTCCGGGAGAAAGTTTGGCTATCAACGGTTTTTTCGTTGCAGATCTGCAGGCCGAGATGACTTCTCCAGAAAGCACGGAATCTGAAGATATCGTTCCGCTGCTTACGTTGGGGCAGGAAAGATTTATCTCGATCATATCAGCAAATTTTTCAACGCCTTCGATCATCTCAGAAAAATCATCCGGATTTTCTCCACCAATAGAAATTATCTTCACGCATTCCTTCGGAAGATAGGGAGCAAAATCGGAGATGAAAAGTTCAAGTCCTGGATTTTGAAGACCGATTGAATTGAGAAGACCTCCTTCCGTGTAAAAAAGTCTCGGAGGAATATTGCCTTCTATAGGCCTGGGTGTTACGGTCTTTGTCGTGAAAGCACCTATCTTTGATGGAGAAACATATTCAAAAAATTCCTTTCCAAATCCTGCCGGTCCGGATGCTATGATAACGGGATTTTTAAATTTTATTCCTTTAACCCTCACCGATAGGTCCATTCGAGATCTACCTCCGATGCTTTAAAAGTTGTCCCGTCCTTGCAGATAAACTTTATTCCCATATTTGTCATCACGGCGCATCCTTCACACATGCCCCTCGCACATGCCATCTTTTCTTCCATTATAAAGTAGAGATCGGTTCCTTCAAAAATTCTCTTTGCGTTTTTCAACATTTCGTGGGGTCCGCACACAAGAATATCCCGTGCAGGAGAAAATTTTGCCACATCGAGGGGTGTCATTGGGTCTACAACACAGACGGATCGTGCTGGAACATCTATAAGATCGAAAAAAGATTCATCTGTGGCACCGACGATCATCTCTGTGAATTCGTATCTTGATGCGTAAAAATGGATCGGTGCGTAACCACTGCCGCCGGCTATTAACATGGGATCTCCGAGATATGGTATTGGGTTTCCAAACGGCCCGTTCATGATGATCTCCGAAGAGATCGTAAGGTATTTTTCAAAGTCCCCGCCAGATTTTATGAGAAAAGAAATGATTCCATCTTTTAAATTGTAAACGCTGAAAGGCCTTGGAATATAAGGCCCTGCCGGCGTTTTAAGTGTGAAAAACTGGCCTGGAAGTGCGTTACCTTCATACGGGATATCAAGCAGAATGAATGATCTGTCTTTGGAGTGCCGCATTTTCATCCTCTTCATACACCTTCTTTCCACCGACGTAGGTTGCTACAACCCTTCCCTTGAGCATTTTACCTAAAAATGGAGTATTTGAAGATTTAGAAAGCAGCGTGTGCTTTTCTACTTTCCATTCTCCTTGTGGATCGAAGATCGTCACATCTGCTGGATATCCTTCTTTTATCATACCCGCATTGAGCTTGTAAAGTGCTGCTGCGCCGCCTGTAACCTTTTTCAACAGAAGTTCTATGGAAATTCCATTCTTTGAGACCATCAAAAGTTCGTTAAGCAGCGTTTCAAAGCCGATTATTCCGGACGGTGCTGACTGGTATTCAACTTCTTTTTCCTCGAGGGTGTATGGGGCATGGTCGGTGATTATCGTATCTATTGTTCCATCCAGGAGAGCATCGTAGAGAGCTTCCTGATCTTTTTTTGTTGGAAAGGGAGGATTTATCTTTTTTAAAGTGTCATAATCATAAAGGTCTTCATCTTTGAAAAGAAGATGGTGAACACAAACATCGCATGTGATGTTTATACCATCTTTTTTTGCCCATCTTATAAGTTTGACAGATCGATCCGTCGAAACGTGTGCTATATGAACGTGTGCCCGGGTAAGATATGCAAGTTCTATTTCCCTTGAGACGGCGATAGATTCAGCAACATCGGGCGTTGCATAAATTCCATATAGAGTCGAATACCAGCCTTCTCTCATATGACCGTTGCCAATGTACCTATCCTGACAGTGTGAAATTATTGGTAAATCAAGTTCTGAAGCGTATTCCATAGCATGACGCGCAAGAGATGAGTCATTAACAAAATTTCCATCATCTGAAAAGCCTACGACACCGGCGCGTGCCATTTTCCCCATCTCTGCAAGTTCCTTACCTTCTCTTCCCTTCGTTATGGATCCAACTACTTTCACCCTGATATTTGCATCTTTCACCTTTTCAACGATATATCTTACCATTGCTTCATTGTCTATGGCTGGTATCGTGTTTGGCATGGCAAAGCACGTCGTAATGCCTCCATGAGCTGCCGCACGGGTGCCGGAAAATATATCTTCCCTTCTTGTCTGCCCAGGATCTCTTAAATGTGCATGCGTGTCTACAAGGCCTGGAAGTACCCACATTTCCTTCACATCTAATTTTTTGCCCGGTCCGGATTTAAATGTATCGTCGAACGAAATCTCTCCATTATAGAAACTTTCACCATCAAATATTTTTGCGTTTTCAAGCGTGATCATTCAAAAACACCTCCAAGTATATGATGTAAAAGTGCCATTCTCGTAAAAACTCCGTTCGTTACTTGCTCTTCAACATGTGAATATTTTGAATCTGCAACTTCATTTACGACTTCAACTCCCTGATTCATAGGGCCCGGGTGCATGAAAATAGCATCCTTCTTTGCAATATCCATGAGCTCCGGAGTTATACCGTAAAATTCGTTGTACTCATCAAGAGAAGAAAAAAAGCCATTTGACTGGCGTTCGAGCTGCATTCTCAGGCCCATCACGATATCAGCCTCTTCAACGGATCTCTTTACATCTGTTGAAACAGTGATGCCATAATTTTCAACTCCGACCGCCATTAATGTTTTCGGACCTGCAAAGATCACATTTGCTCCAAGCATCTTCAAAAGTTTTGCGTTCGACCTTGCGACCCTGCTGTGAAGTATGTCACCTATTATCACAACTTTAAGACCCTCTATTCTTCCAAATTTTTCCCACATCGTGTAAGCATCTAAAATTGCCTGGGTCGGGTGTGCTCTTATTCCATCGCCTGCATTTATGACGTATGCATCCGTGTACTTTTTTAGCATTATGGGACTGCCCGGTTCTGCATGGCGTATAACGTAGAGATCTATGCCCATGGCATCGAGAGTTTTCACAGTATCTTTAAAAGACTCGCCCTTGTTGAGCGAACTTGTTGAGGCCGTGAAATTTACGACATCAGCGCTTAGGCGTTTTGATGCTATTTCAAATGAGATTCTTGTCCTTGTCGATGACTCAAAGAAAAGAGTACAGATTGTTTTTCCGCGAAGCGAGGACCATTTTTTAGATGGTCCGTAACTTTTAAATTTTTGTGCCGTTTCAAATATCTGGTAAAAATCTCCGGCTTCAAAATCATCAACATCGAAAAGATCCTTCCCAGTAAGATTCATTTTCTTTTCCTCCTTAAAAAAAGGACGCCTTCTAAAGGCGTCCTTCATATTTCAAAATTGAATACTTTTCAAATTTAAAGGGAAAACCGAGCCACTGACTCCAGCATTCCGGAAGAAAGGCAAAAGAGAAAAGACATTTTTTCAAAATAAAATTGAATTCTGTCATTCTACCTCCTTAAATGCTCTCAAAAATCCCAGAGAGGATTATACACTTAAAATTTCTTCTTGTCAATGTCCTTGACATATTTTTATTTGTTTGGTATCATATTTAATTGTAAGCCGAGGTGGCGGAATTGGCAGACGCAACGGACTTAAAATCCGTCGAAGGGATACCTTCGTGTCGGTTCGAGTCCGATCCTCGGCACCAAATTGCGATGCGGGGTGGAGCAGGCTGGCAGCTCGTTGGGCTCATAACCCAAAGGTCGATGGTTCAAATCCATCCCCCGCTACCAGATTGGCGGTGTAGCTCAGCTGGTCAGAGCATACGGTTCATACCCGTAGTGTCCTGGGTTCGAATCCCAGTGCCGCCAGAGTCGCTAACTCGTAGTTCTACATATTTGAAGCCCTCTCATTTGAGTGGGCTTATGTTTTTGTTCTTAGTCATTCAACTACTTTCCTCATGCTTTGTAAATAGGTATTTGATTCCTGGTTATGGTGGCGTGTATATCATGTTTTGTGCTAAAATAAAAGAATCAATAAGGGTGGTGGTTTTTGTGAGTGACGAAGAAAAGGAAAATGCTGGAATATTAGATGATATTAAGAATGACACGGT
>JAVRKU010000041.1:0-8837 GCA_031962125.1 Mesoaciditogaceae bacterium
ATATAAAAAAATAGTTGAACCGGTGCAAGATGATATAGTTGTGGATGTTGGGGCATTTGTAGGAGACACCGCTTTATGGTTTTCAAAATTCGTTGGTAAAGGTGGAAAAGTTTATGCCTTTGAACCATTTTATGATAATTATAAAATTTTGATTGGAAACATTAAGAGAAATCATGCTAAAGAAATAGTGATACCGGTTAAAAAGGCACTTGGAAGTAAAAAAATGTTTGTTTCGACGAAGTTTACAGATGCATCAGTTGCTATTTCAAATTTTCCAGGAAATGTTGAAATGACAACTTTAGACGATTTTTTAATAGAAAATGATATAAGACAAATAAACTTCATAAAAGCTGACATTGAAGGGTTTGAAATGAATTTTTTAAAAGGTGCTGAAAATACTATAAAAACTTATAAGCCTAAAATTGCCATATGCGTTTACCACAAAGCCGACGATATATTAGAAATACCTTATTATTTAAAAAACCTTGTACCAGATTATAAATTCTATTTGAAACACCATACAACGTCTTTTACTGAAACAGTGCTTTATGCCAGTCTGTGAAATTTTTCAAATCAATTCCATTATCTTTGATGGTATTTCATTGAGATCGAGTACATAATCTGCCAGCCCAGCGTTGACGATAGATTTAGGCATTCCATAAACAACTGCTGTTTTTTCAGATTCAGTTATAACGGTGATATTTTCACGTTTCATACTTTTCAACCCCTCAGTTCCATCTTTGCCCATTCCGGTGAGTATGACACACAAGACCTTGAGATTTGTTTTTGAAATGGATGAAAAGGTGTAATCTATTGATGGTTTTACGCCGTTAATTTTAATACCATCGACAGGTTTAAGGTATATTCCATCATTATTCTGAAAGATCTCCATATGAAAATCTCCCATTGCAACGTAACCTGTGGATGGAATCGCCATCATCTTTTCAGTCACTTCAGTGATCTTTATCTTCGATTCTTCTAAAAGTCTTTTGGCAAGTGTGGTTGTGAATTTTGCAGGCATGTGCTGAACTATTATTATTGGAAGTGGAAAATCAGAAGGAAAATTTGGCATCAAAAAATCCAGCGCTTTTGGCCCACCAGTTGAAGAACCTATGAATAAAATATCATATGTGCCCTTAGGAGTGATCTTCCATAAAGGAGTTGGCGGAATTATCTTTCGTTGAACTCTGTACTTACTTGCTAAGATGATCTTCTCCGCTAAATCATCGGCTATCTGACCAAAATCAAATGTGATTGCACCTCCTGGTTTTGCTACAAAATCAAAAGCACCCAAAGAAAGAGCTTTCATAGTTGTTTCTGCATCTTTAACTGTCAGACTGCTTACCATTATTACAGGCATAGGTGAGTTTTCCATTATTTTTTTCAGCGCTTCGAGACCATCCATAATTGGCATCTGAATGTCTAAAGTCATAACATCGGCAATCTTCTTGGCTGCTATCTGGACAGCGTCTGTACCGTTTCTACCGATTGTAACGATTTCAAATCCTCTTAATTCTAATGCATCTCTTATGATTTTTCGCATGAAAGCTGAGTCATCTACAATTGCTACCTTTATCTTTTCCATTTTTTTCACCTTTGAAAAATGTCGATAGAACTAAAGTAAATCCAAGGTAAGAGAAGAGGACAGAACTTGCTTCTACTGAAAGATCTACCCCGAATCTCTTACCAAAAATTATTATTGCAACAACAACAGCAAAAATAGCCGCTGTTAGAACACTTCCAGCAGCCATATCTTTCATATGCTTGACAGATTCATGATACTGTGGATTTACAAAATCCAGGAACTCTTCAAAAAAAGAATTAAATGTTTCCGCCATCAAAACAAGCGTTATGGCAAGAAAAATCCACAAAAATTCGTCTGGCTCAAGCTTTAATATAAGTGAAACGACAACAACAAACCCCGCAGTGGCAAAATGAATCTTCATATTTCTCTGCGTTCTAAGCGCATGGACCATGCCGTTAAATGCAAATCTGAAGCTGTCTATCATTCTCTTTTTCATTCGAAATTCAAATTCGTTCCTTTTGAATAAGGCAAATGTAGATCTTCTCTAATTTCGAAGACTTTATCGGACAACTTATATCCCTCTTCCAGAGCTTGAAGATTTTGCTCAAGATATTTTTGAGGCACATGCTCAGATACAGCCTTTTTTAGAGCTTCGTGACCGATAATCCTCGTAGTTGATGCTATGATCCCGAGACTTATAACATTTGCGAAAACTTGCTTTCCAAAAAGTTCTTCTGCCTTTTGTGTAATAGAAATTGAAATGATCTTTCTTGTTATAACTTTTATAGCTGATGGAACCTCGCCACACATCGAAGAATCTAAGAATAGGACACCGTTGCTTTTCAAATATCTGGCATGTGCTTTAAGCCCTATGTCATGCATTGCAAAAAAGATGTCGAAAGTTCTTGCCTGTGGAAAGTCTATCGGTTCATTAGAGAAAAGCACGTCGCAATTCGTAAGTCCTCCCCTCACCTGTGCACCATAAGCTTGAGTTTGCACAACCCATTTTTCTTCTTTTACAAGTGCATCTGAAAGGATTGTTCCGAGCATAACATTACCCTGTCCCCCAATGCCTGATATTCTTATGCTAAAAGGAGTCTTAGTTGATTTTGACGTATAAAGATTTGCATTCATGATCTCACCTTCAAAGACTGGCGGAGTTTTTCATACTCTCTAACATATCCAGGTTTTTCCATGTCGACAAATTCACCTATTACTATGCTTTCTTTTAACTCTTCGGGGCTCATGTTTTTAGCCTTTTCTAATGAAATAGAATTTGTTTTGAAATATTCCATCATCCCCGGGCCATCGCCGGCTTTGTTGTACCGACCATAATAAGTCGGACACTGCGTTATCGCATCCACAACGGACATTCCCTCATGAGAGATAGCTTTTTGGATGTACTTAACGAGCAGCATATAATGATAAGTTGTTGCTCTTGCCACATAAGTCGCTCCAGAAGCTTTTGCCATTTCAGCTATATCAAATGGAGTTTCAATATTTCCATAAGGCGCTGTTGTTGCCTTATCTCCGAATGGTGTTGTAGGTGAGTATTGTCCTCCGGTCATCCCGTATATGTTGTTGTTGTAGACGATAACGGTTAAATCTATGTTGCGTCTGCATGCGTGTATGAAATGGTTTCCACCTATTGCCATTGCATCTCCGTCTCCTGTTATGACTATAACTTTGAGATCAGGTCTTGCAAGCTTTACCCCTGTTGCGAAAGCTATTGCCCTACCGTGAAGTGTATGCATCGTGTTGAAGTCCATGTAACCGGTCGCCCTCGAAGAACATCCTATGCCGGAAACAACTGCTATGTTATCTTTCTGAAGGCCAAGATTTTTAATGGCTTCTATCATAGCTTTCAAAATAATTCCGTTCCCACATCCAGGACACCATACGGTCGGTAAATGATTGATTCTCAAATATTCCATCGCTTCTTGCTTATTCAATTAACGTCACCTCGTCTTTTCAAAACATTCTTCCAGGATATTTTCTAATTCTTTTATACCCTCTTTATTTATGACAGAAACAGGAAGTATGAGTTCATATCCTTTAAACTCACTTTTAACTTCATCTATCTTCTTTTGAAGATCTATTTTTTTAATCTTGTCGATCTTCGTAAGGATCAAAAATACTCTGTCCATCTTTTTAAGCCAGTCAAAAGCTTCAAGATCTGATTTTTGATCGGGAATCCTTGAATCAATAAGAAGAAAGATCCCCTGTCTTGGTCTTTGAGCTTTAAAATAAGAATCTATCAAAGCAAGCCACCTGTCTCTTTCACCCTTAGAAGTTTTCGCATAACCATAACCCGGGAAATCTATAAAATGGTAAAGGGCGTTGACCTTAAAAAAGATCAGAGATTTTGTTTTACCCGGTGTTGAACTTGTCTTTGCTATTTTATGACCAAAAATTGAATTGAGAAGAGATGATTTTCCAACATTGGATCTTCCAACAAATTCAACTTCTCCATCCAGTGGTTCTGGAAACATGCCTGGTTCGTGGACATCCGCCACAAATTCAGCTTTGTTGATGAACATCTTTGATATCTATTCCTAAAACGATTTTCAAAACCTCTCTGACATCCTTAACATAATCTATCTTCATATTCGAAATCACATCCTCTTTCATTTTTTTAACCATCGGTTCATTGAATTTTGGTACTACAACCTCATTTATCCCGAACCTTTTTGCAGCTAAAAGTTTTTCTCTTAATCCACCTATTGCAAGCACCTTGCCGTTGAGAGTTATCTCTCCGGTCATGGCGATATTATTTCTTACAGTTTTACCCATTACGACGGAACATAAAGATGTGAGTATCGCTACACCGGCTGATGGACCGTCCTTTGGTATAGCTCCCTCGGGAGCATGAATATGAAAATCATGTGATTTGAAAAATTCGCTCTTCTCTTCGCACAAACTTTTGCACAGAGTTACAGCGATTGTGACAGATTCTTTCATGACATTTCCAAGGTTGCCCGTTATTAGAGTTTGCGAATTTCCCGGCGTTGCGGTTGCCTCTATGACAAGCACCTCACCACCTGTTGGAGTCCATGCAAGCCCTATGGTTTCACCTATCGTCGGAATAGCCGGTATTTGCGATCTTACAAGTGTAGGAGCACCAAGCATGTCTTCTACCTGTTGGGCATCAACCTTTATCCTGTAGTTCTTTTTTATAGCATTTCGCGCAACTTTTCTCAAAAGTTTGGAAATCGTTCTTTCAAGGCTTCTCACACCTGATTCAAGCGTGTAATCTTCTATGATCTTCCCTATTGCATCATTCGTAATATCAAGATTTACCTTCTCCATGCCATATTCTTTTTTTAATTTTGGAATGAGAAATCTTTTAGCAATCTCGATCTTTTCCTGAAAAGTATAACCTGGGATCTCTATTATCTCCATTCTGTCAGCTAATGCAGGAGGAATCGGATCAACAGTATTAGCAGTTGTTACAAAGACTATGTCAGAAAGATCGAATGGCAACTCTATGTAATTATCTACGAAATGAAAATTCTGTTCTGGATCGAGCACTTCCAAAAGTGCTGCAGCCGGATCTCCTTGAAAAGAGATGCCCATCTTATCTATTTCGTCTAAAAGGATCACTGGATTTTTTACACCAACCTTGACTATCGTTTGAATTATCCTGCCAGGTAACGCTCCAACATAAGTTCTCCTGTGGCCTCTTATCTCTGCTTCATCTCTCATACCTCCGAGCGTTATCTGTCCAAATTTTCTATTCAAAGCTTTTGCAAGAGACATACCAAGAGAAGTTTTACCCACACCTGGAGGTCCAACAAGACAGAGTATCGGAGATTTAGCCGTGCTGCTGAAATTTTTGACCGCTATGTAATCAAGTATTCTTTCTTTTACTTCTTCAAGACCGTAATGATCGGCCTCTAAAATCTTTGAAGAATGCTCTATATTCACATCTTCTTTAGTTTTTTTATACCATGGAATTTCAAAAAGCCAGTCTATGTAAGATCTCGTAACGTTGGCTTCAGGAGATGAAGGATACATCTTCTCAAATCGCCCGATCTCTTTTTCCACTGTCTTTTGAACTTCTGGCGGGTACTTACTTTTCTTTAGTTTTTCTCTAAGCTCATCTATTTCTGATATATCCTCTCCCAGCTCATTTTTTATAGTTTCTATCTTCTCCCGAAGATAAAATTCTTTCTGACCCTTGTCTATTTTCTCTTTCACCTTTTCATCTATGTCCGCTTCTATTTTCAAAAACTCAATCTCAGAATTTAAATATCTTAGGAATTCGATCATGCGTTCTTTTGGATCTATGATCTCAAGAAATCTCTGTTTTTCTTCTGTAGACATTTCAGTGAATGATATTATCGTATCTACAAGCTTATCGGCTTCGTCTAACAGTGAAAGCTCTGTCAGAGCATCTTCTGGCAAACGCTTTGTCATTTCGAAATACTTGACTGCCTTCGCTTTTAAAAGCCTTATTATCGCAGTGAGATCCTTTGATTTTCTAACACGCTTTTCGAGAGCTTCATATTTGCAAAGCAAAAATGGATTCTTCTGCGTATACTCCGTTATTTTAACACGGGCAATTCCTTCAGCGAGAGCCTTTATGCTACCATCCGGTAATTTCACAAGCTGGAGTAACCTTGAAAAAGTACCTATTTCGTAAAGATCAGTTACTTCAGGTATTTCAACATTTTGATTTTTTTGAGAAACGAGTATGAGATACCGCTCATCATTTTCTACAACCTTATCGAGCGCCTTTATGGCTGATTCACGCTCAATATGAAATGGGATCAAAGCCGTTGGAAAAGCAACATCCCTTCCCTTCAATGGCACGCATGGAAGTTCTTCCGGAGGCATAGTTATTTTTTCTCTTTCCCTGTACTTTATCCCGTCTACCTTTTTATTTTTCGACAGAAAAATCACCTCTTAATAACACTTTGTCGTAGAGATTGCCCTTTGAAGATATTACAATATTTCTAAGGTTTTCATCCACGAATTGAAAATTGATCATGAAAAATTCGTCTGGCATATGTGACTTTAACATGTTCGGCCATTCAATCAGACAGGCACCATCTGATTCAAGATAATATTCTATGGGTAAATCTTCAACCTCCTGTTCATTTATTCTGAAAAGATCAATATGATACACGTGAAATCTGGCATCGTATTCGTTGACTATGGTAAAGGTTGGACTTGTGACATCCCTGATCTTACCATCTAAAGCTTCTACCAGATAGCGGACAAATGTGGTTTTACCGGCGCCAAGATCGCCTTCCAGCAGAATCACGCTGCCTTCAAAAAGTATTTTAGAGAATTCTTTCGCAATATTTCTTAATTTTTCTTCATTAACATTTTGAAATGATATCATCATCATTGTATATTATAACAGAAAGAGATAATGCACTTGAACAAAATGATCGTTTTTTCTTTGTCCATTTTGTTTTCAACGGTTACATTTGGTGAAAATTATTTAGAAGTACTCACGTTGTGTGTGATACTTCCCTATACTGACACACTCAAAAGTGTAAACTTTTGTAAAATATTTTTAGGAGGTGCATCACAGGAGATTTGAAAAAAGATGGAAAATCGATTGCATAGATCTAAGACCAAATGTTGTTTCTATTTTGATAGGCATAAATGATACATGGCGAAAATTTGACAGCAACGATCCAACCTCCGTTGAAGATTTTGAAAGAGATTACAGATTTATACTTGATGAGGTTAAAAAAATTGGATCTAAAATTGTGATTTGCGAACCATATTTAATTGAAAGCGTGAAAAGTGAGAGAACACCAAATAAGGAAATGTGGAGAGCAGATCTTGATTCTAAAATTCATGCGATTATGAAACTTGCAAGAGAGTACAAAGCCGTTTTCGTTCCTTTGGATGGATTAATGACTCAATTTTGTTCTTCAGAGGATTCATACTTTTGGTCATACGATGGAGTTCATCCAACTGTCAATGGAGGTTTGTTGATCGCAAAAGAATGGATTAAATCTGTCGAATTTTTTTAAGGAGTAAATGAAATGGAAACCGAAAATGGTTACGAGTGCTGGCTAAGATACAAAAAAATTGAAGATCAAAGCGTACTTTCTTCTTATAAGTCCTTTTGTCGTAACGTGACAATTTTATACTGATTCAACTTTAAAAGTCGAATGTTCATTCATCCATCTCTTACGGCTTCGGCAGGCACCCTCTCGATGTCTGGTCCTCGCTGCGCTGCGGAGGCCATCTCGAGGGCATCCTGCCCTCCGCACAAATGGATTGATCCTTGGGACCAACAGATCAGACAAAATTGTCGATATGGTTGGCAAAAAACCATTTGAAATGCTTAACGATGATGGCTACGTGATAAAAACGATTAACTCAAAGATAGTGATAGCAAGTAAGTCAGATCGTGAAATTTTATATGGGACTTTTCATTTTTTGAGAATTTTGCAACTTGAAAATTCTATAAGCGATCTTGATATCGTTGAGAATCCGCAGAACAAGATCCGCATTATCGATCATTGGGACAATTTGGATGGTACGATAGAAAGAGGATATGCCGGCAATTCGATCTTTTTTAAAGATAAAAAAATACTTTTTGATCCTCAAAGAGTTAAAGATTATGCAAGACTTTTGTCCTCTGTTGGAATAAATTTTGTTTCTTTGAACAACGTCAACGTCCACGAAAGTGAGATGAAACTCATAACTAAAGATTATCTACCATACGTTGCAAAGATCGCAGATATTTTCAGAGTTTATGGTATAAGGATATTTTTGAGCGTGAATTTTGCAAGCCCGACTTACGTTGGGAAACTTCTTACCTCCGATCCTTTGCACGAGTCGGTGAAGAAATGGTGGAAAGAAAAAGTTAAAGAGATATACGAATACATTCCGGACTTCGGGGGATTTCTTTTGAAGGCCGATTCTGAAGACACTTCCGGTCCATTTGCCTATGGCAGAACTCACGCACAGGGAGCAAATGCCAAAGAATGGTGCGATGAAATCAATACCTATTTTTTCAGAAAATCTGGAATTAAGGACGAATTTGACAGAGAAATTCATTGATAATCTGAAATTGCTTGTTTTTTCTTTGATTATCTTAATGAAACATTCTTTTACATTGAATTACATTGCTTTGATTTAACATTGTTTATTGCTACAATGAATTTGTAGAGTGGCGAAATTCGCCACAAAGTAAAGAAGGAGGAGATTCTATGAACAAAGTGAGATTTCTGATTCTCATGGTAGCCCTAATAGGCATAGTGAGCATCGGTCTTGCGGATGTGTCTTACCCGTACCTAACTCAGTACGGTCCTGCGATAGTCAATTGGGGCAACAACGT
>JAVRKU010000042.1:0-8574 GCA_031962125.1 Mesoaciditogaceae bacterium
CGGATGGTTCACTGGAGGCATTCAGGCAAATCTTGGTCCGGTATTCATAAACGTGGGGACGTACGTGCTTAATTACGGAAATTACGCCGGCTACAATTACCAAAGGATGTACACGGCAGAGATAGGAATTAGCGATTGAAATAGCGTATAGCGCATGGCGTATGGCCAATGGCATATGGCAAATGGCGCATGGCATATAGCAAATACAGCGGTTACAAGAGGAGTTATAAGCCGCACAATGGCGAGCTTTCCAACGATCCACCAGTTGAGTCCACCTTCGATGAGACCGACACCAACAAGGGCACCGACGATACCCTGAGTTATAGAAGTTGGAAAAGCAAAATGTGTCATGATTATAACAACTAAAGAAAATTACTTCATTAAATCGAGAGTATACACCTTAATTCGAAATTATGCAAACACGTACGCACTCGCTCGTGAACATGCACTTTAATGCAAATTTTGAGCTTTCATGAGATATAATAAATGAGTAAACCATCCTGTATTTCAGATAGGATGTCAAAGGCTTGAATTAGAATGGGGTAGAAATGATATTTTGAATATGAATAGAAGTAATCTACATGTTAGGTGAATCGCAAAAAGCTCACGCACGAAGAATTTCAATAATCGAAGGCGGATTTGCAGCAGTTTGGGGAGCTTTTACCGGTGGCTTTGGAGGTAACTCCTATCTTGTAGGATTCTTTCTTTGGCTTGGTGCGACGCCTTTTATGATGTCGATATATGGTGCTTTAATCCCTCTTGCAAGCGTGCTTCAACCTTTTTCTTTGATATTTGCACGTAAATTCACGAGTAAAAAGCGTTTTATACTTTTGATGGCTTTACTTGCGAGACCTGTATTTCTAACACTTGCTCTTGCAGCGCTCATCGATAGTGGCATGAAAATATGGATAGCACTTTTTATTTTCTTTTTCTTTCAAATAGTTACATCTTCAGCCGGTCCTGCATGGCAAAGTTGGATGAGTGATCTCGTCGATCAGAGGGCAAGAGGAAGATACTTTGGGCTTAGAAACTTCATCACGGGACTCATTTCTGTTCCGTCAACTCTGATAGCAGGATATGTTCTTGACAGTCTTGGAAAAGGATTCTGGGCTTTCTTCGTGATGTTTGCCATCGGATCCATTTTTGGTGTTCTCGATGTATACGCATTGAAAATTCAAGACGAAGATCCATCACAAAATGGAAATATGTTAAATCCTCATGTGCTTTTGGAAGTATTAAAACTCAAAGGTGATTACAGAAAGTTTTTATTTGCTTACATATTTTTAACCTTTGCAGGTACAATTTCAGGCCCTTATCCTGTTGTTTTGATGATAAACAATTTTCATTATAGCTACGCAACTCTCGGAGTAGTTACCGTTGTGTCAAGCCTCGCGGCGGCATTCACGCAGCCCGTGTGGGGAAGGCTTGGAGATAGGTATGGCTCATTCAAAATGTTGAAAATTGTATCATTTTTTAGGGCTTTTCTTATGCTCGGATGGGCTTTAGCAATTCCTTCTCTGTATTACATGTTGCCATTTCAAATTATAATAGGTATCATAGCGAATGCAGGGCTCGGTCTCATGTCTTTCAATACCCTTTTGAATGTTGCACCATCCTTTGGAAAAACAGAGGCATTTTCACTTTATTCAAGTCTTGTCAGTCTTGCTTCATTTATAGGAAATATAATCTCAGGAATTCTTGTACTTCTGCTTGCTGAGATCCAGTTCAGATTTTTAGCGTGGAATTTCAACGATTACAGGATAATTTTCTTCATAACATTTATTGCAAGAATTTTTGCCTTCTATTATGTATACCGATTGAAACTTGAAAAGAGTTCATGAAAAAAGGCGGATTTATCCGCTCACTGCCCCTGCAGTCATACCTGCAATTATTCTGTTTTGAAATACGAGAACCAATATTACCAGTGGAGCCGTAACTATTACCGATGCGGCCATTTATTAGCCCTGGGTACGTATTTATAAGCCTATACGATCTTAAAATCTGGAAAAGTGCCCCTAAAATAGATACCTGAGGAAACGTGTGTGTAAAGTAATCGGGTGTAACGATTAGGTAAAACATTGATCTACAACTTTACCAAATTTTACCACGATTTTTCTGAGTTTTTCTTCGTAAGCACAGGATGGGTTAAGGATGTTCGAGATGCCAACACCTCCTTGAGTGAGGTTTGAATGCACCATCTTTCCATCTCCTATGTACATGCCGACATGGCCAGGGAAAAAGATGAGATCTCCAAAGGATAAAGACTGCTCATCCACCTCAGTTGTGGCTTTTTCCTGAAGATCCGAATCTCTCGGAATTTTTATTCCAGCATAATCGTAAAGCCTCCCAACATAACCGGAGCAATCATATCCATAAGCGGAAGCGCCTCCCCACAGATACGGAGTTCCCAAAAAGAGTGGCCAGACATTCTCAATATCACCAAAAGTTTTTTCTGAGTATAAGGATGCATCACCAGCCGGGATCTTTATTCTGTTAGATTTCAGGGATCCTTCCCAGAAATTGCCTTTTTTACGGGCAAAAATTTTGGATCCAAAAGGAACGTACATCTCCCGATCTCCAAAGAGAACTTTCGAAAATTTTTTATCAATGATGATCTTATCACCTGATATTTTAAATTTTTCTATTGAATCCTTGTCCATGAATAATAGATGAGAGGTGTTAACGTATCCTATGAAGTTAGTTCTTACGTCTTTGACAAGCGCGTATTCATTTTCAAAGCCAAGTGTTCTTAAACTCTCTCCGAAGATGAGCTGATGTACTCTTTCACTTCTGAACCTTGGATCTTTCCTCATATCAGCGGTTGGAATGACAACAACGGCATACGAAAGATCTCCCGGCACTATTTTTTCCATCACGACAGGATTGAAATCCACATTTTTCAGGTGTTCTTTAACAGCGTTAAAATTATCCTGTGTATCTATAAATCCAAGTATTTCTATATGACCCATGTTATTTTCTATTTTAAGTCCGTATTTGTGAAGTCTTCTGTCTCCTATCAAATTGTCTATAAGATCGAACAATTCTTTATCGGTCATAATCGTCTCCAATTCATGCCCTTATTCTCACGTTGAATTTGTACCTGTCTCCACGGTAAAAAGACTGTACATATTCAATGCATTCACCATTCGATGAGTATGTGAAGCGTCTTCTCAAAAGTAAGCAACTTCCGTTCTGTATGCCTAACAGCTTTGCGTTATCTACACTGGCAGTTACAACTTCAAGAGTTTCATCTGCATATTCAAGTTTTAACCCTATTGTGTTTTTGAAGAATGCGTAAAGAGAAGATTTTGACATATCCATTTCCAGAATATTCAGCATTCTGACATCGACTGCAATATTTATGTATGCCCATTCTATCGCGTACGGGATATTATCAAGCAATCTCAGTCTATTAAGCCGGATCACTTTTGATCCCGTTGGCACTTTAAACTTCTCAATCGCAACTTCAGGAATATCTACAAGTGTGTTTGTAATTACAGATGAACTCGCCTGATGACCGGATATTTTAGCATCTTCTGTAAAACCTCTAAGTTCGGAGAGATTTTCGATGTTTTTAGACTGGATGATCTTCGATCTTTTTCCCTTTTCCTTTTCTATCACACCATCTTCAACAAGCTTTCTGAGAGCCTGCCTCACTGTAAGACGGCTTACATCGTACTTCTGGGCGAGATCTTCTTCAGATGGAAGAATATCACCGTACTTTAGAGCACCTTTTTCTATTTCGTCCTTTATAGTGCTGTATATCTGGTGGTAAATCGGTATAGGACTTCCCTTATCTATCATCATATTCACCGTCCTCATGGAAGAGAAATTTTTCCTAACATGGTAAGCCTTTTGGCCCCGGTTGCTTTCGGATTGTTGGCCGAGTTGCCACACAACAATTCATTTCCCAAAATTGCGAATGCCTTTGCTTCCCGCCATCTCCAATCCTGTGCGATGTCTACGCGTATCTTTTCAAAATAATTTCTCAAACTTTTGACAAGAGCCCTGTTCATAGCACCGCCACCTGTCAGTACGACTCTATCAAGGCCACATGGAATTATATGAATTTTGTAAGATTCCCATATACTCCATGCTGTGAATTCCACGAGTGTTCTCATAAGATTTACGGGATCTACCTTCGCATCCGGAATGTAATCGATGTTGTAAACTTCTTTTCCTGTGGATTTGGGTGGAACCCTTTGAATGTAAGGCATTTCTTTTTCTTTCAACATTTCAAACAATTTTTGATCGATCTTTCCTTTCGCTGAAATTTCTCCATTTCGATCGAAGGGTAGATTAAAATATTTTAAAGCGGCAAGATCTATCAAAGCATTGGCAGGCCCCGTATCAAATGCGACGATTTTATCTTCTGACGCATCTTTTGGAATGTACGTAACATTTGAGATACCTCCAAGATTGTTTAAAGCTATCGATTCTAAGCCGTTCGCATAAAGAATGTAATCTACGTATGGAACTAGAGGAGCACCTTCTCCTCCGGCTGCAATATCTTTTACTCTAAAATCCGAGAGAGTTATTATCCCTGTTCTTGAAGCGATGATATCTCCATCTCCTATTTGAAGCGTACATGGATGATAGCCATTCGGATTGTGATAAACGGTCTGACCATGACTTGAAATACAATCAATTTCATCAATTTTTCGGGAGCTTGTAAAATCATTCACACGCTCTGCAAAAAATTCTCCCAGCTCAAAATCTAAACTGCACACTTCTCTCATAAGCGCATCTGGTTTCATCGCATCGAGTATTTTTTTTCTGAGGGCTGCAGGATATTCATACTCTCCTGTCATAAGTATCTCGCATTTTGTATTCTTTCCACATCCATTGATCGAGGCAAGTACAAGATCGACACCATCTGCGGACGTTCCTGACATCATGCCAATTATCTTCCTACTTTTCTTTTGTTCGATCTTCAGTAGACTTTCTATACCATTCAATGCAGATCATCTCTGTGCGCAACAATATAATTGTGTATGAGCGGACGGAAACGAATAATCATGTCCTGATTCTCACGTCTTGATAGGTGTACTCTGTTTGTCAGGATGATGACTGTAAGATCTATCACCGGATCTATCCAGATGGATGTTCCCGTGAACCCTGTATGACCGAATGCTTTATCCGAGAAAAGGTCACCGCACGAACAGGCAAGGCCCTTCATATCCCATCCAAAGGCTCTTCTCGTTTCTCCATCGTTGAATCTTTCTTGCGTGAATGCCCTTATCGTTTCTTTTGAAAAGATCTTTTTTCCGTCTATCTCTCCACCGTTAAGAAAAATTTTTGCGTATGAATAAAGATCGCTGACATCCGAGAAAAGTCCCGCATTTCCGCTCACACCTCCTATGTAGTATGCAAGTTCGTCATCCACCTGTCCTCTAAGTATCTTTCCATCTCTGTCGGATGTCGGAGCGATCAACTTTTTCCAGCTAACAGGCGGGTTGAAGGCAGTTTTTTTCATTCCAGCAGGATTAAAGATTTCATCTTTTACGAATTCATTAAAAGGGGTTGACGTGATCCGCTCGACTATCTCCATGAGTGTGATGAAATTAAGGCATGAGTAGACAAATTTTTTGCCGGCAGGATTTATAGGCTGGATAGAGTTTATCGACTCAAGAAGTTCTTTTCCCTTTGAATATCTCCACGCTTCCGAATAAGGTGGAAGGCCAGACGTATGGGTGAGAAGATGAAAGATTCTTATTTCGTTCTTGGGATCGACTTTATACCCCTCTATGAACAGACTAACGGGATCGTAAAGCCTTAGCAATCCATTCTCGACGAGTTTCATGATTGCAGGGGTTGTCGCAACAACCTTTGTCATCGATGCTATATCATAGATGGTATCGATCGAATTTTCTTCTTTTTCAGGCCTGATAGCCCTGTAACCAAAAGTTTTTTGCAGGGTTATGCTGTGCGAATCACCTACAAGCAGAACAGCACCCGGAAAGGCTCCCGATTCTATTCCATCTTTAAAAATTTTATCAAGTGAATTCATTTTTTCTCCTTTTGTTCTCTGCTGCCATCATTGCGGCTCCGATGGAAGCATCGAAGCGTGGCTCGATAAATCTTCCTTGCGGGAAGTACGCTTCGAAAGCATTCACAAATCTTAGCTTGAAATAACTCGAGTTGAAAAGCCCACCGGTATAAGAAAGCGTGAAGTGATCTTCAAAATCACATTTTTTGTTGACTATACCGATCATTTTCATTGCCATTTCAATCCCCTCTTTGAGTATCATCAAAGAAACCTCATCACCATTTTCGGCTTCTTCTATAACAATCTTTGCAGCTGATGCAACCTTTGATTTGTCGAAATCTAAATAATACAGATAGATCACATCTCCTATATTTTCAAGATTGAAAAATTCTTGAAGTCTTCTCACAAGAGTGGTTGCATGACCTATTCCATCGTTAAATCTGAGTGCGGCTATCGTTGCCCGGTTTACAAACCAGTAACCACCACACACTTCATCGATAGCATATCCCCAGCCACCAGCCCGTACGATGGTCCCCTTTTCATTTCTGCCGATCACGATGGATCCGGTTCCGGATATCATGAGGATTCCAGTGCCTCCAGTTGCTCCCCACAGTGCTGTGATGCCATCATTCGCTATTACAACATCCGCAAAGCCAAGCGTTTTAAAGATGGTCTTTATTCTTTCGAGATCTTTTGGCCTGTCAACACCGCTCAACCCGGCACCAATCGCATCGAAAGCCTCTCCCTTCGATACAAGATCTATACCTTTTTTGAAAACATTTTGTGCCCTCTCAAGACCTACGAGATGATAATTGCTTGCCTCCTCAAGATCAACTCTGTTTATAACATCTTCATCTTCATCATAAAGGACAAATCTTGTTTTAGAACCGCCTCCATCTATTCCTATCGTGCGCATTCAATCACATCTTCACGGGAAGATGGCCTGTAAATTTTTCTCCGTCAAGGCACATCTCAATGAAAATTTTCTGGGAAAGATTGGAATAATTGTAAAGTGAAATTGAATTTCTTACGCCATCTATGATGCAATCGTATGGATTTCTCAAGGCTACTAAGATCGTATTTTTTGAGCGTATCGACACAACAGAATTCACAAGTTCTTTGAATTCAGGCATTATGTGTGCATTAAGCGTAAAGAGAAGTATTATACCGTCAAAATCTCTGACACTTTTAACAACTTTTTCTATATCCACCTCGAGAGGTTTTGAAGGTACATAAATACTTTCGAAAGTTACGTTTCTTTTTTTAAGCGTCTTTACTACTTCTGCTTCTTCTTTTCGACTCTCTTCAACTTTCACAAGTGCCATATCGGATGGAAAGACAACCATTAACTTTCGCTTTCCAATCTCTTCGATTAATTGATCTTCATCTCTTACAAGAGTTATGGATTTTCTGACGATTTCTTCTGCAATCTTTGCAGAATCAGAAGATCCTATTTCAGATTCAACGATTATCTGACCATCGAGAAGGCCAAGTTTTTCTTTCATCGAAAGTACACGCCGCACTGCATCATTAAGCCTTTCTATTGGAATGTTTCCAAATTTCACTTTTTCTATGATCTTTTCAAATGTTTTGATCTGTTCATCATATGTATGGCAGATCATAACGATATCCGCTCCAGCAAGAAGTGACCGCCATGCAGCATCACTTCCTTTTATGCTCTTCGTTATGCCTCCCATTTCGAGATCGTCCGTAACAACAACACCATTAAAATCCATCTGATTTTTCAGGAGATCTGTCATAACTGAAGATGAAAGTGTTGCGGGCAGATCTTCAGATTCGCAAAGTGCCGGATAGTAGACGTGTGATGGCATAATGGCATCTATTCCATCATTTATAAGCTCTCTGAACGGAAAAAGATCTATTTTCACAAGATCATTCATGTCTCTATCGACAGTCGGCATCTCCATGTGTGCATCTTTTGCACTATGACCTTTGCCCGGAAAATGTTTCGCACATCCTGCAACTTTTCCATCGTGAAGGCCTCTTACAAATTCTGAAGCATACTTCGCAACGGTATGCGGTTCATCCGAATAGCTTCTTACACCTATACCCGGATTTTGAGGCAAATCGTTTACATCTACGACAGGTGCAAGGTTCCAGTTAAGTCCAACGGCTCGCATTTCCTTGGCCATCGTAAGGCCTTCAAGATAGGCATTGTTTGGATCTCCTGTTGCAGCAGTTGCCATACTACCCGGAAAAACAGTAAATGGCGCCGTAAGCCTTGTAACTATTCCACCTTCCTGATCGACGGCCATTGTAAGTGGTATCTTCGACATACCTTGAAGTTCGGATGTGAGATTCCTAATCTGTCCTGGATCTTCTATATTTCTTTTGAACAATATCACGTTTCCAAGATGATAATCCCTTATCAGTCGCTTTATTTCACCTGAAGGGTGTGTGCCATCAAAGCCACATACCATGATCTGCCCGACTTTTTCTTCCAGACTCATTGACTTTAAAATGTTTTCAATTCTTTCTGACATGTTACACCTCTTTTCGAAATAAGATGTCCTCTACAGCGTACCATTATAAATTTGAAAAGAAATGACTTTTATTTTTGTCTC
>JAVRKU010000043.1:0-1989 GCA_031962125.1 Mesoaciditogaceae bacterium
ATCGCGCCCATACTGGCCTTCGAGTCCATATGGAGGAAGCAAAGCGAATTCAGATGAAGCAGGAGACAGGCACGTTTGGAACGTGTGGTCGAATTGGGTCGATTACAAGGGATATTTGACGGATAAGTCGAGGTTTGTAAGTGAATTTGGCTTTCAAGCCGCGCCAGATCCTAAAACGATAGATTTTTTTGCAAAGAAATCTGAGCAGGATATCTTCAGCAATGTTATGGTACGTCACAACAAGCAGGTTGAAGGACCCGAAAGAATAATGAAATTCATTAACAATCACTTCGGATCCGTCAATGATTTCGATGCGATAATCTATCTTTCTCAACTGAATCAGGCTGAGGCGATAAAGACAGGCGTTGAACATTGGAGGGAAAGAAAGTACAAAACATCTGGCACACTTTACTGGCAATTAAATGATTCATGGCCTGTTTTCAGCTGGTCTGCTATCGATTACTTCAAAAGACCTAAAGCACTTTACTATTACACGAAACGTTTTTACAATACTCTTTTACCGCTCATCAAAAATGGCGCCGATGACCTGCGTATCGTTATAGTAAATGATTCGACAAGCAAACGGGTAAAGATTGATGCCGTAATATGTAATCTGGATGGAAAAGAAATTTTTAATAAGTCTTACGATGTTGACGTGCCAGATGATTCAATCTTTACTGTGGATAGAGTTAATATATCAAAAGAAAAGATCGAAAAATCTGCTGGATTTTTAAGATTGCACACTGAAGATAGCATCGTAGATAATCATGAGATCTTTGCAGATTTAAGAAAGGTAAAACTTGAAGATCCGAATATAAGATATGAAAAAGCTGGAAATGAGTTAGAAATAAGCTGCGAAAAAGTTGCGTACGGTGTCAGAATAGTCACCGAAAGTGACGAGATTTTAGAAGACAATTTCTTCATGATCACTCCATACGAAAAAAAGCGTATCAAAACTCCTCAATCTAAATTCAAAATAATCAGTGCGTATGACTTTTTAAAATGACAGAAAAGGTTATAAAGCATAAAAAAGATCGCCCACTTTCATGGGCGATCTAATTTCATTTATTGATTTTAGAAGAGGGGACCCGATGTAAGTGGTAAAGAAACGTAAGTCGAATAATTAAGCACTACGTAATTTGTGCCTGAAATAGATCCTGTCATATTTCCCGTTCCCACCGTCAAGCTGAAATACCCGTGCTGGTAAAAGAACCCAAAAGAGGGCGACGAAAGTTTTGAGTTCCAGTCAACAAGTGCGCCTATTGCATTCGACTTGTCAAGGTTATAAGTAAGGACGCCATTTGCAACCTGGAGCGGATAACCATATCTGTCAGGATCTGTCGTATCGTAATGTATGTATGCAGAACTGCTCGAAGGTTGATTCGCCACAAGTCCCTGGAAGGAGAACTGATTATAATTGGCGTTGAGCTCAAGCTCTGTTGTTGGTATCCCGAGGGACGGTGAATTTGTGTAAAGATCATAAGCTGCGGCTCCCATTGCTGTTAGCGATACCTCTCCAAGGTTGAAATTTACCTGGCCATTTGCGGAGAGATGAACTTTGTTATTTCTAACATAACTGAAATCCTGGGCTGCGTATCCATAAAGGCTGAAGTTTGACCCGTTGTAGCCAAGATATCCACCAAAGGTACCGCTTGGCTGATCATATCTTGCACCAACGCTAACTGCTCCTGGATTGTAATTTATCTCGGCACCGGTGACATAATCGTAAAATCCGCCAACCCATGGCATTACCCACAGATAGTTAGATTCTCTTGAAAGTACATGATTGGATCTGAACTTTCCAAGCAAAACATTGAAATTTCCCGAATAATAATTTGCGTACCAGAAGGTCGGCTGGATGAGACGATCAATATGCCATCAATTTTAAGTCGCCTCCGGAAGAGCAGTTTCACATTCAATCGTTTTCAGTCAACAACGGATTCTATCCAGATGCTCTTATCTTTTGAAAGATCAAGAAGCCTGTCGTCA
>JAVRKU010000043.1:2089-8554 GCA_031962125.1 Mesoaciditogaceae bacterium
GACGATCAATATGCCATCAATTTTAAGTCGCCTCCGGAAGAGCAGTTTCACATTCAATCGTTTTCAGTCAACAACGGATTCTATCCAGATGCTCTTATCTTTTGAAAGATCAAGAAGCCTGTCGTCAACTATCACAACCGGTATCAACAATCCAACACCGCTCGATCTCAAAACCATTCCAACTTTTCCATTGCTTAATTTTACTTTCGTTCCTGTCGGGTACATACCAACGACTTTCAAAAAATTGTTTACAACGTATGGATCGTAATCTTTGCCAGCCCTTGAAAGTATCCATTTAACAGACTGATAAGGACTCATCTTCAAAGCTTCAGATGTTGTAGAGGTTAAAGAGTCGTAAGCATCGGCGATCTGAAGGATCTTAGCGTAGAAATTTATTTCGTCTTTTGACTTACCCAAAGGTATACCAGTTCCATCGTACTTTTCGTGGTGTTCGAGAATTGCATCGAGTACCTCTTTGTTGGCTAAAACATCAGAGGCAACAAGCACTTTATATCCTATAGCTGTGTGCTGGAGAAGCTTCTCTCTTTCTGTCATTCTTCCTATGTCTACGTATTCAGGATCATCTAAAAACATGAGCCCGATGTCATGAAATACGGCGGCCTGCGCAAGAGGGACAAGATGATAACGGGACATCGAAAGGGTTACTCCTATCATAAGAGAAATTACAGCCGTGTTTATGCCATGTTTGTAAAGATACCCGCTTGAATGTTTTCTGAAAAGGTTAACAACAAATTCCTTTTGAGTCATCATTTCATCGACCAGCAATCCGACAGTACTCTCTATTGGTGCCGGATCTATCTTTCCACCGATTTTCAATTCTTCTGAAATTTGCTTAAATGAATCTATAAAAGTATGGTACATCTGATCCTGTATCGATAATTTCAATCCAGCAGCCATGGGCTCTTCGCTTTTTATTATTTCCTGATCGAAATCTATTGAACTTCTTATCCTTTCAAGTTCTCCAGTTTCTTTAACTTCTATTGGAAGCCATAAAATTTCTCTGCTTTTCAGAAGAGTAAGTACTTCTTTGTTTACCTTTGTGCCTTTCGACAGCAAAACGTTAAAAGATGTCCTGTCATAAAGATCTTCGGCAAGTACCTCGCCTTCATTTATTTTGTCTATTGGTTTCCAATCAATTGCCATAACCGTCCACCACGAATTCACAATTTTTCAGGATTTTCTTTGTTCCTAAAGGACCAACAGCGGATAAAGACCACTTTCCATTCAAAAATTTTTCAAAACTTTCTATTACATCTTCTTTTTTTATATCTTCGACAATTGCTATCATATCTTCTACTTCGCGTATCTTTCCTATGGTGAAATAATCATCGAGGATCATGTACATCGTTGCTAATGTTGATTCGGTTGACATCAAAAGTCTCCCCTCTATCTTTTTCTTTCCATATTCGATCTGTTTTCCGATCTCTTCTGGTAATTCCTTGATGACTTTTCTCGTCTCTTCGAGAGCTTTTTTGACATTCTGGATAGACGTTGAAAATCCCACCGTGAAATCTCCACAAAATCTGTGAGATTGATGGGAGGAAGATATAGAATAAACGAGCCCAAGTTTTTCCCTGATCCTGTCAAAAAGCATTGAACTCATTCCACTGCCAAGTATCGTCGAGAGCAGGCTGAGTTCATAGCTTTTACGATCTGACTTTCTGACCGTTGGCATTCCAATAGTAACACTCACCTGACTGAGATCTTTCTTCTCAGTTACAACATTAGAAGATTGAATTCTCGCGGGAGAAAGTTCTATCTCATCGATTGATCCATCTTCTATCTCATTCATCCTTTTCTCAATATAATCCATGCTTAAAGCTGAAAGATTACCAACGATAACCGCAATGAAATTCTTAGAAATATAATGCCTTTTGAAAAAATTACCGATCTTTTCCACATCTAAAGACATAACAGACTCAGCTGTTCCGGATATGGGTCTTCCGTAAGGAGAGTCTCCCCATATGATATGCAACAAATTTTCTTCAGATAAAGTAGATGGATCATCCTGGTACATTGCTATTTCTTCAAGAACAACTCTTTTCTCTGCCTCAACTTCTTTCTCTGGGAATAATGGTTGCGTGATCAAATCGAAAAGCACATCAAAAGCCTCGCGCGATGCAAAATCTGGCACTTTGGCCTCGAAAAGTGTATATTCCTCGGAGGTGAAAGCATTTATAAGTCCGCCATAACGTTCAACTGCCCTTTTAAGATCAAAGCTGGTAAAATTTTTTGTACCTTTGAAAACAGAATGTTCTACCAAATGAGAAATGCCAAATTGCCCTTCTGTTTCATTTATAGGTCCAACTTTGATCCCTATACCTATTGTGATAGTTCTAAGTGAAGGAATATCTTTTGTTACTAATAGAACTCCGTTGTCAAGCTTATTCTTCGTGATCTTTTCTTTCATAAGTTTTCCGATCATATCGTCTGCTTCTATCGTTATTCCTCCCTTCAGAATCGTGATCTTCTTCAGATTCATCGACTATCTGTCTGAGCTGAAGCTTTCCAGAAGGATCGAAGCCTGTTATTTCGACATTGACCTTATCTCCAACATGAATGAAATCTGCAACGTTTTTAACGTGCCTGCCCATCTTAGATATGTGGACAAGTCCGGTTTTTCCGGGTATAATCTCGGCGAAGAATCCGTATTTTTCAACACGGCTTACAGTTGCGAGAAAACGTTCGCCTTCTTTGATTTCTTTGTTCATATTACTTATATATTCCATCGCTCCATCAACGCCACTCTCTTTAGTGCCTACAATTTTAACACGGCCATCTTCTTCTATCTGGATCTCAACACCAAATTCTTCGGAGATAGCTTTTACATTTTTTCCACCCGGTCCTATAAGTTCTCCTATTTTATCAACAGGTACTGAAGTGAGTTTTATCGTTGGAGCATATTTTGAGAGATGCTCCCGGGGAGCCGGTATAGCTAAATACATTATGTCGAGTATCTTATATCTTGCGATCTTAGCCTTTTCTAACGCAACTTTCAGTATCTCACCAGTGACATTGCCGACTTTGACATCCATCTGAAAGGCAGTAATACCTTCTCTTGTACCTGTAACTTTGAAATCCATATCACCAAGGTGATCTTCCATTCCCATTATATCAGTCAGGACAAGCCATCCATCAGGCTCAAAGATCAATCCCATTGCAACTCCCGCAACGTGCTTTTTAATTTTAACACCGGCGTCCATCAAAGAAAGAGAACCAGAGCAAACCGTTGCCATCGAAGAAGAACCGTTTGATTCGAGTATTTCAGATACAACCCTAACGGTGTAAGGAAATTCTTCTTCTAATGGAATCATTCGCTTCAAAGCTCTTTCGGCAAGATGACCATGACCTATCTCTCTCCTTCCAGGACTTCCAAATCTGCCAGTTTCACCAACACTGTAAGGGGGGAAATTGTAATGAAGCATGAACCGCTTTTCCCCATCTTCGAGTAAAGTGTCTATGATCTGAACATCCATTGATGCACCGAGCGTTACGATTCCAAGACTCTGTGTCTCTCCTCTTGTGAAAAGTGCGCTTCCATGTGTCCTGGCTAAAATGCCAAGCTCACACGTGATGGGTCTTATGTCATCCGGGGTACGCCCATCAACCCTTAAATGCTTTTCAAAGATCATTCTTCTCATTCTTTGCTTGACGAGCTTTTCAAATTCTTCTGAAAGCAAATATTTTACGAGCTCAAGATGGCTATCATCTACGCCGGCATTTTCGATAATCGGATTGATGATCTCGACTTTATAATCTTCCAAGGCTTTATCTCTTTCGTGTTTGCCAAACGTCAAAAGTCTCTTTTCTATTTCTGCAGGTGAAACCGTACTCAAAAATTTTTCTTTTAATTCTTCTTCAAGGGTGATCGATTCATAAGAAAATTTTTCAACCTTAAACTCCGATAAGATTTTCTCCTCAAATGCAACAAGTTCTTTTATTGCTTCATGAGCTTCGAGGAGCGTTTTAACCATTATTTCTTCTCCAACCTCGTTGGCCTCTCCTTCGACCATTGTTATGGCATCTTTTGTCCCTGCAACAATGAGATCTATTTCAGCATTCTTAGCTTTTTCCTCGGAGGGAAAGAAGATGTACTCACCATTTATAAGTGCAATTCTTACACCTGCTACAATTCCGTTAAACGGGATCACAGATGAATTCAAAGCAAGTGATGCTCCAAATATGCCCCATGTATTTGGTGGCACGTCCGGATCGACAGAAAGAACAGTTGCAACAACCTGAACAGGCATTTTGAAATTCTCCGGGAAAAGAGGTCTTATCGGTCTATCTATATCTCTTGCTGAAAGTGTTGCACTTTCAGATGGTTTACCTTCGCGTTTGACAAAACCTCCCGGGATCTTTCCAGCAGCATAAAACTTTTCTTGAAATTCTACCGTTAAAGGGAAGAAATCAAGTCCTTCTTTCGCATTTTTTTCCATTACAACCGTAACAAGAATTGTCGATTCACCATAGTTAACGATGAAGGCTCCATCAGCCTGTTTGGCAACTTTACCATTCTCTATCACGAGCTCCTTACCTTTGAAATCTTTCTTCCAGACTTTATACATTTGATCACCTCTTAATTTTTTCAAAGAAAGAGCGGGCAGTCACCCGCTCCCCGCCAAGACAAAAAGTTCAACGTCTCAAATTCAAACTCGCTATAATCTCTTTGTAAACCTCAGGTTTGCGATTCATAAGATAACGGAGTAACCTTCTTCTTTTACCAACCATCTTAAGCAATCCACGTCTTGAATGAAAATCTTTTGGATGATCTTTCAGATGCAGGGTAAGATGATTTATCCTTGTGGTTAACAAAGCTATCTGGACCTCCACCGAGCCTGTATCTCTTTCGTGAACCTTGTAAGACTCGATGATCTTGCTCTTCTCTTCTTTTTCCATATGACACCTCCAAAAATATCGAACTAAGGGCAGGAATTCTCCATACTCTGAGTCCGGGTCTGATTATATTTTATCATAAAAATTAGACTTTCTGTTCAATCCATTTTCCGCGTTTTACCTCACCCATGGCCAATCCAGCCATGACAATGCTTTGAACTACAAAAGAAAGTATCAAGAATTCCCAGTTAAAATGCAATGAAGAAAAGATTAAAACCATTGGAGCCAAGACAGCCCAATCAGATATGATTCCTATCTTCATGGTTGCTTTAGTCAATCCACCACCGATTAAAACTCCATAGCCTATCATCGCAATTATGAAAAATATCTCGTTAATGGCAAAAAATTTCATCATCAATCCGCCCATACTCGCAACGTTAACATTTGGGGTGAAAAAGTAAGTTATCTGTGAGCCAAAGAAGAACAAAGCAAAAACGTAACCACCTATCAAAATTTCTCCAATTTCTATCGATGTCAAAATTATTTTTTTCAGCCTTTCACGTTTTTTTGCACCTATATTTTGTCCTATCATCGTCGAAGTTGACATGTTCATTGAGTAACCCAAGGTGAAAGAAATGCTCCTTACGTTGTTAACTATGCCTAGGGCTGCTATAAGATCGGCACCGTAAACAGAAGCAATTCTTAAAATAATTGAGTAGACTACGTTGGCAGACAAATTATCAAAGACACTTGGAATGCCAAGAAAAATCATCTTTTTTATGATGTCTTTGCGAGGCTTCATGTATTTAAATGGATTCATTTTTACATAGGCGTTTTTTGAGTTGAGCAATATGATGCCCATCACAAGCAGATAGATCTCAGAAATATCTGAAGCCACTGCCGCACCGCCAACGCCCATCTTAAGCGCATATATAAAGATCGGATCGAGAACGATATTCATCACGGCAGATATGCCCTGAACCCAGAAAAGTTTGTACGTGTCTCCCGTGCCTTGAAATGTTGTCATCATGGTGTAGCCAGAAAAAGAAAACGGTATGACCCATAACCGCCACTTGAGAAAATCAATTCCATAAGAGAGGGTTTTATCATTTGCGCCTATCAAAACAAGCAATTGTGACATGAAAAAATATGTGATTATCATGAAAGCAGATCCTATTAAAATTTTCGCAAGCATCGTCTGGCCGACGACCCATCTTACTCCCTCGTGATCTTTTTCGCCATACCTTCTTGAAATCAAGATAACAGATGGAGTCCCAAAAAGATTGTTAAAAATTCCGCCATAAAAGAAAATCATCATGGCAAGGGTAACGCCCGCAACTTGATCTGCTCCAAGATGACCTATCCAAAAAGTATCGATCAAATTGTATATTGATGAGAAAAAAGACGCTCCCATTGACGGCAGCGCAAGCCTCAGCAAAGATTTTGAAATTGATGAGGTGGTGTAGTCAAACTTTTCAGCCATAGGTTTTTTGATTCAGCAGTCCTTTTGCCCTTTCAACGTCTTTTTTTATAGCATCTTTCAATTCATCGAGTGTGTTGAATTTAATCTCGGATCTTATGAATTCGAGTAACTCAACTTTTAAATGC
>JAVRKU010000044.1:0-8165 GCA_031962125.1 Mesoaciditogaceae bacterium
GATTGAACTGAAAAAATTGTCAAGGAAAAGAGTCAATTAACATTCAAATGTTAAAATGGGACAGTGTCAGTTCTAAAATGATTTATCCAAGTAAACCTGACAAACGCTGACTTTAAAACAACGCAAACAAAAGGCCCTGAGCAGGGACCCTTTGTTTGCTTCTCTTCTGATGAGGCGTAGGATCCTTCATACCGTCATACTGTCATTTCGGGAGGAAGTTTAGCGAAAGTCGTATGAGGACACCTTACATCGTTTTTTTGTTTGAAAAAGCGTGTTATAATGGAAAAGGTGATATGTATGTCTTCAATTTCTGAAAATGTTAAGAATATTCTTTCGAAAATTCCATCTGACGTTCACCTTGAAGTCGCCGCAAAGACGAGGAACACTTCAGAAATAGAGGAGGCTATTCTTTCAGGTGCACGGATAATAGGAGAAAATTACGTTCAGGAAGCCATGAATGTTATTCCGTTGGTCAAAAATAAGGTCGAATGGCACTTTATAGGTCGGATTCAAGAAAATAAGATCAACAAGATGATAACTCTCTTCGATATGCTGGAAACGGTTGGCTCCTTAGAGATTGCTAAAGCTATTGATTCTCGTTGTGCGAAGATCGGTAAGAAAATGGATGTTCTCATTGAGATCAACAGCGGCCGAGAAATACAGAAATCAGGGGTTATGCCTGAAGATGCAGAAGATCTGATAAGACAGATCTCGCAACTACAAAATTTAAGAGTCTTAGGACTTATGACGATGGGACCAGCTATCGGTTCAGAAGAGTTAAGACCTTATTTCAAACTGACAAAAGAGCTTTTTGATAGCCTTAAGGATAAGTTTCCAGAAATAACTATTCTTTCGATGGGAATGTCAGATTCATATGAAGTTGCAATAGATGAAGGTGCCAATCTTGTAAGGATAGGTACAAAAATTTTCGGGCCGAGAGATTACAGTAAAGGGCAGGGATAATTTTCGTGTGGCTTATAATATCCGACTCTCATGATAATGTTGAAAAGGCAAAAAAAATATCTGGAATATCTAAGATAAATCATGTTGATCATATCTTTCACCTCGGCGATTTTGTTTCTCCATTCATGGTGCAATATTTTTTGGGTGAAGATCATGAGTTTACTGGTGTTTTTGGAAATAATGATGGTGACATGTTATTCCTTCAGAAAAAAGCTGAGAGTCTTGAAAGTAGAATTTTGAGATCTCCTAATTGGGTGAATGTCGATGGGAAGAAGATATATCTCATGCATGAACCGAGGGCACTTTATCCTGCTATAGCTTCCCAGATTTACGATTTTGTTTTCTTTGGGCATACCCACAGGTTAATTGTTAAAAAATTCGGAAGGACGATTGTCATAAATCCAGGAGAAAGCTGCGGTACCCTCACTGGAAGGGCAACATGCGTGCTTTTAGATCCGAAAAATCTTGAGACTCGAGTGATAGAACTTTGATAAGAGATTTTTTGAAAATTCACTGGAAAGGATATTTAATAGGAATTATCTTTCTTGCAGCTATAGATTATCTACAGATCCTGGTTCCAAAGTACACAGGGGATGTTGTAAACATAGTCATAAAACCTCCGGTGGATATGAAATTGATTTTGAATTTTGTAATACTTATAATCTTGATAGCAGCAGGTGTTGTTATCGGTCGTTTTATATGGAGGATGCTTATAGTAGGAGGATCAAGAAAGTTTGAAAGGCACGCACAGCAGATCCTCTTCGATAAATTTCTGAGATCTCCTGTTTCTTTTTTTGATAAAAATAGTACCGGTAATCTTATGGCGTATTTTAACAACGATATACCTGCAGTCAGACAGATGCTAAGCCAGGGTGTTATCATGGTGACTGATGCGATAGCCATGACGATCTTCGTTTTTGCAGGTATGCTTACAGTTGTGAATTACAGGCTCGTTTTTATCTCTTTGATACCATTGCCTTTTGTCGCACTTTCATCATGGTATTTTGGTGGTAAGATACATAATAGATTCAGAAAAGTGCAGGAAGATTTTTCTTTTATAAGTCAACGGGCGCAGGAAAGTTTTTCAAATGTTAAAACGATAAAGTCTTATGGTGTCGAGGAAAAATTCAAACATCTTTTTTACGGTGAGTGTGACAGGTTTGTAAAGGACAACTTTTTATTGTTAAATATTGCGGCTGTCTTCGGACCTCTTATAAACTTTCTTGCGGCACTCACGACGGCGATAGCCGTTTTGCTTGGTGGCCAAATGGTTGTTAACGGTACAATAAACCTCGGAGATTTCGTTGCTTTCATAAGTTATCTCGGTATGCTTACATGGCCATTTATCGCGATTGGTCAGGTTGTCAATGTGTTACAAAGAGGCATGGCCTCACGAGATAGGATAGAAGAACTTATCAACATACCTGATAGAGTTGATGATGGATTACCATTTCCAGGTGATTTTAAGGCATTTGAAACGAAAGATCTCGATTTTTCTTACGGTGAATCACAAATTATCAAAAACGTGAATATCAAGATAGAAGCTGGCCAGAAAGTGGCGATCATAGGAAAAATTGGATGTGGAAAATCAACACTTGCAAAACTCATGACGAAGCTATATGATGTGGATAGAGGAAAGATCTTCTATAACGGCGTTGACATAAGAGATATAGACGGACGATCTTTGAGAGATGAGGTCTTACTTGTAACTCAGGAATCCTTCCTGTTCAGTACGAAGATCTCAAAAAATGTTGCTTTTGGCCTTGAAGAGTTTCTCGAAGAAGATGTCGAAGATTCTTCAAAGGTAGCACATTTTCATGAAGAAGTTGTTAAATTCGATAATAAATACGATACTCTTATAGGTGAAAGAGGTGTGACGCTTTCAGGTGGACAGAGACAGCGACTCACACTTGCGAGAGGAATATTCAAGAACGCTAAAGTTATAATTTTAGATGATGTCCTATCGGCAGTTGATTCACAGACTGCCACGATGATATTAGAAGATATAGGAAAAATTTTAAAGGATATGACTGTCATTGTTATAACACACAACATAGCATCGATAAAGGGCAGTGATCTCATCTTTGTCATGGATGAAGGAAGGATAGTCGAGTCCGGTAAACACGATGAGTTGATGAAACAAAATGGTCTTTATCACAGACTTTTCATGATCCAGCAAATAGAAAGAGAGATTAGTCAGTAAATCTTCATCTTTTTTTGATATGATGTGATTTGTGGATTAAACTTCTCGAAGAGGGGTTCTTCTGTGGACATGAAAGAAAAATTGATCGAAATATTAAAATCTAAGATTTCCAGAAAGATATGGGAAATGTGGTTTATAACTTTTGCCGTTGATTCGATCTCTGACGATCTTATTACTTTCACCGTCGGCAATCTTTTCATAAAAGACTGGATAAACCAAAGATATGCAAAACAGTTCAAAGATGCAATAAAAGAAGCCACTGGAAGGGATATAAATTATATTATAAAGGATGAGGCCTTACAGGAAAAACAGGAGATACCTCAAAATAAAAGTGCAACCCTCCTTGTCAGGAAGAGGCCGGTACTTTTAAGTGAATTCAACAGAGATTACACTTTTGAGAATTTCGTTGTTGGCCCTTTCAACGAGGAAAGCTATGATGGTGCAATAGAAGTTGCAAAAAATCCAGGGAAGATGAATCCATTTTTCCTTTATGGTGGAGTCGGCCTGGGTAAAACTCATCTGTTGAATGCGATAGGAAATTACATACTTGAAAATGAGCCGGATATTCATGTCATGTACATGACCGCCGAAAAATTCATGAATGATCTGGTGATGGGCATAAAAAATGGGAATGCTAATGATTTTAGAAAACAAATACGTGAAAAGCTTGATGTTTTAATGATAGATGATATCCAGATCCTAGAGGGTAAAGAAGGAATTCAATCGGAACTATTTCATACTCTCAATCAGTTCATAGATGATCAAAAGCAGATAATCCTTTGCAGCGATAGAACGCCAATGCAACTTTCAAAATTTCAGCCAAGACTTATTTCAAGACTTCAGATGGGATTGATGGTCAAGGTGAATAGTCCTGATTTACAAACAAAAGCAGAAATAGCAAAATCATTTGCAGAAAAGAACAAAATAAATCTTAATGAAGAAATGATAAAGCAAATAGTTGAAGCATCTGATAATATAAGAACTATTAAGGGCATTATAAACAAGATAGCTTTCAAAAAGGTGAAAACTTCTGTTGATGAATCGCTTGTCGGAAATATCGTAAGCGAAGTGTCCGGCATCCAGATAAAAAAGGCTGGAAACAAAGCAATAGAAAAAGAACTTTTCTTCCAGGCTCTTTCATCAATTTTTGATGTAAGACCGGCTGAAATAGATGCCAAACTCAGAACTGCAAGGCTTTCTAACGCAAGACAGGTCGGAATGTTTTTCGCAAGAAAGTACATGGGGAAAACTTTTGCTGAAATAGGTGAGTGGTTCGGTAGAGATCACTCTTCAGTTGTTTATGCCTGTAAAAAAGTTGAAGAGTCGGCAAGAGTTGGAAACGCGATCGTGAAGAAGGAAATAACACAGCTTCAAGAACTTCTTCACATTCAAGGTGAGGAGTCTGCAGGTTGATGAAGATCGGAAGTGATGTGTGAGTGCCGCCAAGTTACGAGCAGGAAGAGTATAAGCTTCCATTCTTTGACAGTTTGAAGCTTTCCTTATGGATCTTCAAATACATAAAACCGTACTGGAAGATGATGACTCTTTCGATAATTCTTATGATAGTCGTAAGCTTCATAGGACTTCTTCCTCCGATACTCATAAGTAATACCATAAACCTTTATCTAAATCCTTCCCATTACACGATCTCAAATGTCCGGGGTTTTGGTTCGGTAGAGATCGATGGAAAATATTTCACACCTGCTCCTAAAGGAGCATATACGGCCTCTTTTTCGCATGATCAGGTGCTCTTCAAAGGAAAAGGAAATACTTATTCTGCAACAATCACGAAGTTCAACTCTATAAGATTTGCCGGAATTGTCATGATAGCGCTTGAAATTTTCGGCATCTTTCTTCTGGTTTTCCTTCTTTCATACATTCAAACTTACACATCTCAAAGCGTCGGGATAAGAGCCGTAAATGATGTTAGAAATCAACTGTTCAATCATATAATAGCCCAACCTATGAAGTTTTTCGATTCAAACATAAGCGGAAGACTTGTAACAAGAGTCACGAACGATACCCAGAATTTGAACGACATGTTTGCAATCATGATCTCATCGATCTTCAAAGATACCGTTCTCATAGCCGGTATTGTTGGTGTACTTTTCATTATAGATCCAAAGTTGTTTCTTATTACAATTCCGATCTTTTTAGCGGTTATCGTTGTTACTTTTCTTTTCAGAACATTTTCAAGAAGTGCTTATAGAACTGTAAGGGCTAAACTTGCGGCCATAAATGGTTTCCTTGCAGAGCATCTCGGTGGTATGATTGTAACAATACTCTTCAACAGAGAAATTGAGAAATCTAAAGAATTTAAAGAGATAAATACGGGTTATTATAAAGCAAACATGAAACAACTTTTTATCTTTGCGATCTTCAGGCCTCTTATAGATTTTCTCCGTTATTTTGCCACGGCTCTTATAATATGGTACGGAGTTCAGAACATTTTGAGCGGTAACATGGAGATAGGAACGCTTTACGCTTTCATAAGTTATATAGGAATGGCCTTTAACCCCATAAACGATCTCGCTGAAAACTTTTCAAACATTCAGTCGGCTATGGTTTCAATAGAACGAATACGCGCAATCTTTAAAAATCCAGTTCCACAGTACTTATCATTTGGAGGCAAAATATCAGATGGCACTGTCAATGTTGAAAAACTATGGTTTGGATATTCACAGGACAGCTGGATTCTCAAGGATATCTCTTTTAACGTTAAAGATGGAGGAAAAATAGCGATAGTTGGACATACGGGAGCTGGAAAATCTACGATTTCATCTATACTCACGGGACTTTATGATTATTCTAAAGGAAGCGTCAAAATAGGAAAGATTGAAGTAAAGGATTGTCCGATAGACGAGCTGAGGTTGAATGTGAACATCGTTATTCAAGAGGTTATGCTCTTCTCCGGTACGGTTTTTGATAACATAGCGTTATGGGATGAGCGGATAACGAAAGAGATGGTACTTGAAGCCATCAAGAGGCTTAATCTTGAAGAATTTATATCCTCACTTCCTCATGGAATAGAGACTTCAGTAAGGGAAGGCGGAAACAATCTTTCCATGGGACAGAGACAACTCATCTCAATCATCAGGGCATTTGTAAGGCAGCCGAAGGTTGTCATAATGGATGAGGCAACAAGTAACGTTGACGTCGAAACGGAGTCGCTGATCCAGCGCGCAAGTGAGCAACTTACCGAAGGAAGAACAACGATAATAATAGCTCACAGACTTTCAACAGTTAGAAATGTTGACAGAATCATAGTTATAGATGATGGACGGATAAAGGAAGAAGGAAGCCACGAAGAGTTGATGAAAAGGAATGGAATATATGCAAAACTTTACCAGCTCCAGAGCTTTGAAGAATACAAAGTATCTTGAATACATAAAAAGCATTGAAGACTCAAAATTGCCGTTTTCATTTCCTGACTATCGGAAGATCGTAGTTGAAATAGGCTTCGGAAATGGCGAACTTATAACAAGAATGGCTCATGCAAGGCCTCGAGATCTTTTTGTTGGAATAGAAAATTCCGAAATATCTTGCATCAAAGCTGCAAAACGTGCATATATGTTAGACCTTAAAAATGTCTTTCTCATATATGGAGATGCAAAATTCCTCATTAGAGAAGTTTTTGAAGAGATGTCCATTGATCTGATCTTATCTTTTTACCCCATACCATGGCCAAAAGATTCTCAGGAAGGTCACAGGATCTTTTCAACAGAATTTCTTAAAAATGCTTCTACCATTCTCAAAACTGATGGAAAATTCATCATCGTCACGGATGACGAAAATTATATGGAACGGATCAAAAGAAATTTAAAAGATCTCAATTTGCATTTTACTGAAAGAAAGATAATGTCTTTGAGAGCGACAAAGTACGGTAGAAAATGGAAAGAAATGGGAAAAAATTCATGGGCCATATCTCTGGCCGGATGCACATCTGATGTGAAAAGGATAGTGAGATATGAGATGCCGCATGTACATTTGAAAGCATTCAAATTGGAAAAACTTGAGGAACTTTCGACAAAAAAATTCGTCGATTCTGATGGTATAGTTCATTTCAGGGGACTTTTTAAAGGAGAAGAAGGTTATCTTTTGAAAGTTATAGCTGTGGATGGTGGGTTTGCCCAAACTTATTACCTCATATTGAAATTTCAGAAGGATGGGAAATGGCTTGTAAGGATAGATGATGGAATGAAGGTCTTCAAAACCCCTGCTGTCAAAAAAAGTGTGAGTATCGTCGGTCAATTTCTTTCTGTCGGTGAATGATATGATCTACATCGTAAGGCACGGTCAGACTCATTCGAATATCGATGGAATAATTCAGGGTCAGAGTGTTGATGCGAGTCTGAATGAAACCGGAATAGAACAGGCAAAACATGTTGCCAGTCTTTTGAAATTCGAACCAATAGATCTTATAATTTCGAGTGATCTTCTTCGGGCTTTTCAAACAGCGCAGATAATATCGAATGAATTGCATCTTAAAATTGAAAAAGATGAAAGATTAAGGGAAATGTCATTCGGAAGCTGGGAGGGAAAAACTTTTTCAGAGATCTCAAATACGCCGGAAGGAAGGTTATGGGAAGAACATTCATCTGAATGGAAGATGGAAGGGGCGGAAACTCTTAAAAATGTTCAACAACGATTCATCACATCTGTCGTGGATCATGCGAGGAGATCCGGTGATATTCTCATCGTTTCTCATGGAGCTGCTATATCGGCATTTCTACTTTACGTTAAAAATCTTTCTCTTGATCTCGTGAAAAATAATTTTCCAGCAAATGGTGAGATCCTGAAATTCAAATTTGAAAATGACCATTTCAATCTCATGTAAAAAGGGTACATCTATCTTTATTTTAAGATTGATTAACTCACGTTGTGCGTGAAGATTAAAAAAGCAAAAGAAGCGTAAAGCAGGTCATTGAAAAAAGGCATAAATATTGGAAAGCCGACAACACCAGATGTAAAATTAATTTGAACAAACCAATCAACAGGA
>JAVRKU010000045.1:0-7933 GCA_031962125.1 Mesoaciditogaceae bacterium
TGGCTTCCAAGGAAAGTCAAAAGCGCACCGGTAATAATAACTGGCATAGAAAGCGGTATTGCTATTGTCCATAAAAATCCTCCATTAGGTGAAAAGTATGAATACGATAGCGGCCGGTAAAATATAAAGGTAACCAGTCCAATTGTGACGTTTACTTTTCAAGTCATTCACCACCAAAGAGGTAGGCATTACGGCCTACCCTATCATGATGAATTTGGAAAAGTCTCATCTAAAGGCATCAGATAATAATTAAATGTAACATTTATGTTAATTAGCGTTGTTTTCAACTTTCCAGCAATAATTGATTTTTCAAATACCATCAAATTGCGTTCAATAGCTTCCTATCAAGAGTAATAAAAGCACCGATTTAATCAAGGTGTCATATTTTTTGTGATATCATAACTCTATGTACGAAAAAATTTTTCAAATTCAACGAGAGGAAGTGCAGGCGTTGATTGATTTGAAATCTTATGTCAGAGACATACAGAATTTTCCGAAAGAAGGAGTTGTATTCAAAGACATAACTCCAATTTTGAAGAATCCAGAGGCATTCTCTTATGCCATAGAAAAAATGACAGAGATGACGAAGATCTTAAAACCGGATAAGATAGTTGCAGCAGAAGCAAGAGGATTCATCTTTGCGGCACCCATTGCATACAACTTGAAGATAGGATTTGTTCCTATAAGAAAGCCAGGGAAATTGCCTTATTTCACTATAAGTGAGGAGTATTATCTCGAGTATGCAAAAGCAAAAATAGAGATTCATGTGGATTCAATAGATCCAAATGAACGCGTCGTTATAATTGATGATATACTTGCAACTGGTGGTACTTCTCTTGCAATGGCCCATCTCATAGAAAAACTCGGTGGAACGGTTGCAGGAATGATTTTTTTAGGAGAATTATCATTTCTCGAACCGAGGAAAAATTTGAAAGATTACAATGTTAACAGTCTTTTAGTGTATTGAAAGGAGGAAACAAAATGAAATTTGACTTCACGAACACCTTTGGAGGGAATATCAAAGGTGGAATTCAGTTTGATGATGTTAAAGCCATTTCCGGCAGGTTACACGTTTTTCTTGAATCATTCAGGCAGACGCCTCCTGGCTTTGTTAAGATTTTAAAAGATACTGAGCACATCAACAATACAATGAAAATGGCAGATACTTTCAAGCATTTCGATAATTTTGTACTTGTTGGAATCGGTGGATCTGCACTTGGAAATCAGGCCATTTACGGTGCTTTATGTCATCCGATGTGGAACAGTTTTTCAAGAGAAGAACGTAATGGATTTCCAAAATTTTTTGTCATGGACAATGTTGATCCAGAACACATAGCCTCCATACTCGATGTTGTAGATCCAAAGGACAGTGTTTTTAACATCGTAAGTAAATCAGGCTCGACCTCTGAAACGATGACTAACTACTTAGTGGTAAGAGAGATACTTGAAGAGAGGGGCCTTGATCCAAAGAATCACCTTGTCTTTACAACAGATCCAAATGAGGGTGTACTGAGAAAAATAGCGATAGACGAAGGTATTTCAGCCCTTGAAGTTCCACCAACCGTAGGAGGACGCTTCAGTGTTTTGACGGCTGTTGGTCTCTTAAGTTCAGCGGCTATTGGAGTTAATATCGAAAATTTGATAGCGGGAGCTCTCGAAGAAGTTACAAGATTTAAAGAGGAAGATGATACTTTCAAAAATCCTGTTCTTCTTAATGCTGCACTTCATTATCTTTATTCTCAGAGTGGAAAATCCATTTCTGTTATGATGCCTTATTCAAACGCACTTTACACGCTTGCCGACTGGTATAGACAATTATGGGCTGAATCTCTTGGAAAGGAAAAATCTCTTACAGGTGAAACTGTCCATGCCGGTCAAACTCCAGTCAAATCTCTTGGAACGATAGATCAGCATTCACAGGTTCAACTCTACATGGAGGGGCCAAACGATAAGATTATAACCTTTTTGAAAGTTGATAAATTCAGAAGAAATTTGAAAATACCAGTAGTTCATCAAGATAGAAAGGAACTTTCTTACCTCTGTGGTGCAAAGATGGAAGACCTTATAAATGCAGAGCAGGAAGCAACAGCACTTGCACTGCTCGAGCATGGAAGACCAAATATGACTATCTCTTTTGAACAGATAAATGAGAAAGAAATAGGAAGATTTTTAGGATATTACGAGTTACTCGTTACCGTAATGGGATATCTTTATAACATAAATACATTTGATCAACCAGGTGTTGAACTTGGAAAACAAAATACTTACGCCCTTATGAACAGAAAAGGTTATGAACAACAAAAAATTCACATTGAGGATATGAAAAAGAGCTTGAAGAGCTTTAAAATTTAAGGAGATGAGTATCTTGACAGTCTGGAGGTTCAAAGGCGGCGTTCATCCACCAACGAAGAAATTCGCCAGAGACGCAAAGATCGAAAAAGCTTCCCTTCCTACAAGATTTTACGTCTTTGTTGCTCAAAATTCCGGTAATCCGCCTAAGTTAATTGTAAATGTTAATACCGAAGTTAAGACAGGTCAGAAGATAGCAGAAGCAGACGGATTCGTATCAGTTCCTCTTCATTCACCGGTAACAGGTAAAATAATTGAGATCAAAAAGGAGAAAAATCCTGTAACAGGCCGTCCGGCAGATCTTGTGATCATTGAAAGAACAAAGGAAGACGAATGGGTGAAGCTTGATGCCGGATCATATGAGACATTCACCCCGGAGGAGATCAAAAAACGTGTTTTAGAAGCCGGTATAGTAGGTCTTGGTGGCGCAACTTTTCCTACTCATGTGAAATTATCTCCATCAAAAAAAGTTGATACAGTGATCTTAAACGGTGCTGAATGTGAACCTTATCTGACGATTGATGATCGAATGATGGTGGAACATGCAGATGAGATATGTAAGGGTGGTATTGCGATTGCTAAAGCAGTGGGAGCCCAGAAAATTTTTGTTGGAATAGAAGAGAACAAACAGGAAGCTATAGAAATTATGGAAAAAACAGCTTCAACGATGGGAATAGAGATTATAAAACTTCCAACGAAATATCCTCAAGGTTCTGAAAAGCATCTCATATATGCTGTAACCAAAAAACATGTTCCATCCGGCGGCCTTCCAATGGATGTTGGTGTTGTGGTCGATAATGTTTCAACTGCAAGAACAATATATCGAGCACTTGAGTATGGAGAACCTTTAATCGAACGCGGATTAACCATTACCGGAGAAGGTATAAAGAGTTCAAAAAATATCATTGCGAGAATTGGAACGCCTATATCAGATCTGCTTTCTATTTCTTCACCTCTCGATGAACCTCTGCGTGTCATACTTGGTGGACCCATGACCGGTGTGGCAGTTGAAACGATCGATATAGGAATATCCAAAGGGACATCCGGAATAACCGTTTTGCCAGAAACAATAATTGAAAAGGGCCCGGAAACGAACTGCATAAGATGTAACAGATGCGTGGAAGCCTGTCCAACACAACTGGAGCCATATCTGCTTTACAAACTTTTCAAAAAGAAAATGTTTAACGAGATGAAAGATAACAATTTAATGGATTGTATAGAGTGTGGTTCCTGTGCTTATGTGTGCCCTGCAAATATAGATCACGTTAAAGCTTTTAAAACTGCTAAGGTAGTTGTTAGAACCCTTGGGATGCGATGAGATGAAACTTCTTACTGGCCCTGCTCCTCACATACACGATAATATTTCAACAAGAAGAATAATGTTAGATGTGCTTATTGCCCTTACACCGGCAGCAATTTTAGCTGTTTTGATGTGGGGATGGTACATGCTTTTGCTTGAAGTAGGATCGATGGCCTTCGCTGAATTTCTTGAATTTTTCGTCATGAGAGTGTTCAGAAAAAAGAAAGATTTTGTTCCGGATCTATCTGCAGCAGTTACAGGACTTTTATTGGTTTTCAATGTCCCAGCTGGTATCTCATGGTGGACGATGGCAGTCGGTCTTGTCGTCGCCGTGATCATAGGAAAAGAGATCTTCGGGGGAATCGGTAACAACCCGTTTAATCCCGCTTTAGTTGGAAGACTTTTCATGTACATATCTTTCCCCATAGCAATGATATCGTGGCCGGTAGTTGACTGGCTTAACTTCGGTCATGCCGCTTATGATCTCCAGACAACGGCAACTCCACTCGGCAATGCAAAGCTTCATGGTCTTGTGGCAACAAACCAGCTTTTCCATGGTCTGGGTTTGAATTCTTTCCTTGGCATAATTCCCGGATCTGCAGGAGAAACGAGCGCACTTCTTTTAATAGCTGGCTTCCTTTACCTGTGGTGGAGAAGAATTGTTTCATATGAAATTCCGGTAGCCTACATAGGGACGACATTCGTACTTTCGGCGATTTTTTGGTTAGCTGATCCGAATGCTTATTTCAACCCTCTAACTGCAATAATGGTCGGTGGTTTGATGTTAGGAGCACTTTTCATGGCAACAGATCCTGTCACAAGTCCTGTCACACCTCTTGGTAAATGGGCTTTCGGAATAGGGTGCGGGGTTATTACTGTCCTTATAAGATACATAGGTGCATATCCTGAAGGCGTTAATTTTGCAATTCTTCTCATGAATGCTCTTGTTCCATTCATAAATCACTTCACAAAGAGAAGGGTTTTCGGGACGGTGAAAGTCAATGGGTAATCATGTCAAAGTTGCTCTTGTTTTAACATTAGTGATGTTGATCATAGGCATCATACTATCAGGGGTTTACGTTATGACACTTAACCCTATTCAAAAAGCAGATTTGAATGCCAAATTTGAAGCTATAAAGTTCGTTCTGACAGATCCACAGACGGGACAGTTGCTTGTCAATACCGATCAGATCCCTGAAACCATGGCACAGCTCAATGCGAAAATATGGAAATCGGATAGTTCTGGAGTACTTTATTCCAATTCCAAGCTTCCTGGATATGTTCTGTCTCCTGCTTACCTTTTCAAAGGGAAAAATGGTGAAAATATATACGTTATTACCGGATACGGTATAGGCTTTGGCGGTAGGGTTGTAACTGTCGCATCTTTTATACAACAAAAGAATGGTTTCATTGAGAATGCGATAGATGTCATAGATTTTTCAACTGAAACGCCGGGTCTTGGCGCTAAAATAAACGATCCGGATGTAAGAAGCAGGTTTTTTGATATACCCAATTCAGGATTTAAAGATACGATAAAGGTCAACAAAGATGCAGATCTCTTCCCATTGCCATCAAATTACAAAGCTGAAATACCTGCTTATAAGAAAAAAGGGATTGTCGTGACAAGCGATGTAATGACCGGTGCAACGATAACTCCAAGATCCGTAGCAAATACTTTGAATGCCATGTATGAATTCCTTGAAAAGGAGGTAAAGTGATGGCTGATAATAAAATTTCAAGCTGGTCAGCTTTAACTGCCGGATGGATAAGACAGAATCCCACATTCGTTCAGGTACTCGGGCTGTGTCCGGTGCTTGCCGTTTCAACAAGTGCGGAAAATGCCCTTGGAATGGGTCTGGCAACGCTTGGTGTACTTGCCCTTTCAAATCTCTTCATTTCATTTGTCAGAAATGTCATACCAAATGAGATAAGAATACCAGTTTACATATCAATAATAGCCGGCTTCGTTACCATGGTGAATCTGCTTATGCACGGCTACACGTACAGTCTATGGCTGAGTCTTGGAATATATATACCTCTTATAGTTGTCAACTGCATACCTCTCGGTAGAGCCGAAGCCTTTGCGTCGAAAAACACACCGTGGAAATCTTTCTTAGATGGACTTGGAATGGGTATGGGGTTCCTTGGAGCGATAATGCTCATAGGGATAACGCGTGAACTATTTGACGCAGGAACGATCTTCGGATACAGAATATGGCCGGCGGCTTATAATGTTTTTGTCATTGCATTGCCTCCAGGTGCATTTTTGGTGATAGGTCTTTACATGGGTCTGTTTAAATACATAGGCAGGATGAGAGGTCAAAAAAGAATCCAAGGAAGTGGTGAGAGCAAATGAATGTCAATTTTGGTGAGCTTTTTGCTTTGATGTTTTCTGCGATGTTAGTTTACAACTTCTTGCTTTCAAGATTCCTTGGCATGTGTTCGTTCTTCGGTGTTTCGCAGAAAATTGATACGGCCGTTGGAATGTCAATAGCAGTTATTTTCGTCATGGTCATATCCGGTATATCTGCATGGCTCTTAAATCTTCTTCTTATAGCATGGAACCTTGAATTTTTACAGATCCTTGTTTTCGTGCTTGTGATAGCAGCGTTAGTTCAACTCATAGAGATCTTTGTCAAAAAAACAAATCCAGTACTTTATAACGCACTCGGAATATATCTTCCTTTGATAACAACAAACTGCGCTGTTCTTGGAGTTGTTCTTCTCAATCTAAACCAAAATTATGATTTGCTTCAGACTATTTTCAACACGGTTGGATCTGCTCTTGGATATGCGCTTGCTATAATTCTCTTCGCATCGATAAGAGAGAGATTGAGCATAGATGAATTACCTCCAGTTTTTGACGGAATGCCGGCGGCATTCATAACAGCTTTCATACTTTCAATGAGTTTCATGGCATTTACCGGTATGATAAAGGCGTGATTGATATGATGACATTTGTCTATTCGATAATAATTTTAGGAATAATGGGTTTTGGACTTGGTCTGGGTCTTTCAATTGCAGCTAAAAAATTTGAGGTTAAAGAAGATCCAAGAGTTGAAGAAGTGATAAATGTTTTACCCGGCGCTAACTGCGGTATGTGCGGTTACGCAGGATGTGCGGCTTATGCTCACGCAATAGTTGAACAAAATGCTTCGTATGATCTCTGTGTACCCGGGAAAAAAGCCGGAGTAAGTCAGAAAATTAAAGACATAATGGCAAAAGAAAAAGCTGCAACACAACCTGCACAGCCTTCGACTGAAAAAAAGACTTCGTGAACATTCGTAAACAAATTTTCTGAATAATCCTGAAAAGCTCTTCGAGCCTTTCAGGATTTTGCTTTCAGTAGATGTCTTTTAATCAACTCACGCACAACGTGAGTTAGGTATATCTGATCTCATAAATCCAACGGCAATCAGGACTGTTAGAAATTTGAAAGAGATGGGAATGAAAATTTACATGCTAACCGGTGATAATTCCAAAGCCGCTAAATTTATAGCGCAGCAAGCCGGTATAGATGATTTCTTTGCGGATGTACTTCCAGATGAGAAATCAAAGGTCATAGAAGAATTAAAAAAAGGAAACCTTAAAGTTGCGATGGTTGGAGACGGGATAAATGATTCTCCCGCACTTGCGAAGGCAGACATAGGCATAGCCGTTTCATCAGGAACAGACATAGCAATGGAAACGGCGGATATAGTGCTCATGAAAAATGACCTTACAGATCTTGTAAAGGCCGTCAAACTTTCTAAGGCTACAATTAAGAACATCAAAGAGAATCTCTTCTGGGCCTTTTTCTATAACATCATAGGGATACCTATAGCGGCGGGGATTCTTTACATGCCGTTTGGAATTTCTTTAAATCCCATGATAGCGGCACTTGCTATGGCTTTCTCATCTGTCACGGTTGTCACCAACGCTTTGAGGTTAAAAAGTATAAAACTCAAAGGAGATGTTAAAGCTCACATTTCGCAGATTAAAAATGTGTTTTCAGATTTATTTTGATTTGGCATTTTAAGGTTAGAAAGTGATTGATTTATGATCATCCGCCAGCAAAGCAGTTGTATCATCATGGACTTGTGGCTTGGACATTCGATAAGTTTGAGATGGGAGAGGTTATTGAAAAGAGGATACCAAAAGGCAAGAATCACAATTTACAAATGGATATGTCAGAATTTCATGAACATAACAGTTTTAAATGTGATGATAGATGATCAAATAGTCAAGCAGATAGCGAATTTAAAAGATTTGCAGATCAAAGTGATAAGACTTTTAGGAGTTGAA
>JAVRKU010000046.1:0-7831 GCA_031962125.1 Mesoaciditogaceae bacterium
GACTTGCTTGATTTGTGCTTAAAGATTCCCAAAGTATTGTTTCAATCCACACGCCCCTACGGGGCGCGACGAAGTACGTAGGAATAAGTCCAACAACTATTTAAGTTTCAATCCACACGCCCCTACGGGGCGCGACTTAAGTAGTGATATTCAACGTATAACAAATCTTATGTTTCAATCCACACGCCCCTACGGGGCGCGACGCCGTTGCTTTAAACCGTTGAATTACATGAATTAAATCATCATTTAGCGCAATGTGTCATTTCAATGATGCTCCTTCAAGATTAAATATAGATGTTCTCATAGATAAAGCCTTTAAAATCATGATTTTGCGGATGTAACCATGATTTTATGTTTGATATAGGTCCGCGATCATATCATTAAAGGTCCTTCAGGATCATAAGATTTTTTTGCACCAATTTGTTCAACACGTCTTTGCCAATTAGCTCCAAGAAAGTAAAATCTTAAACTGTCATATTCCAGATTTATCTTATCTATTAATTCGTGTTTAAACTGTTCCCATTGTGCAGGATCCACAAGACATTCAAAAACGGAATATTGAACACGTTGACCATAGTTTTCACAAACTTTTGCAACTTTACGAAGTCTTTTTTTGCCACCTTCATCTTGCGCAACATCATAACTTACAAGTACCATCATAAACATTCATCTCCAGACGAATGGCGGATATCCATCTATATCACCTCGTATGAATCGCGCCATCAGTAACGCTTGGATGTAGAAAACAAGCCCAAGATGCATCTTTTGATTAACAAATGGATGATAAATCTCATCTTGTTTTCTCTTTTGGTATGATGCAAGAAGTGTTTTGCGTGCATTATCTTTTATCAAGAACACGCCGTTGTCCAAAAGTTTAAAATCATTTGGGCCTATTTCCTTCAAATTTATCAAAGATAAAACTAAACGATCCGCAAAGTAAGGACGAAATTCCTCCATCATGTCAAGAGCAAGTGACATTCTTCCAGGCCTGTCTGTATGAAGAAACCCTACAGCTGGATCAAGCCCCACTGTTTCCAACGATGACCATATATCGTTATAGAGTAGAGTATAAACAAAAGAAAGCAGCGCGTTTACTCCATCAAGCGGGGGCCGGCGAGATCTTTCTTTGAAAACAAATTCATGCTTTTGAGAAACTATCAAATTGTTAAAGACGTTAAAATACAGTTGAGCTGAATTACCCTCAATGCCTCTTATAGAATCGGTAGTTTCAGCTTTTTGAACCATTATAATATTTCTTTTTAAACCATCTATTGCCTCGTTTAACGCTCGATTATCTATTTTATCGGAATGTTCTCTCAACGCCCTTTGCAAAACTGTTTTGGAATTTGCAATTTTTGCAGTTACTATATTTCTGGCAACTTCAACGGATTTAGCGGGATCATCTGCTAATTTGTATTGATTTCTCCTCAAAAGTACATTTCCAGAAGTTGGACCTTGAACCTTAGCCAGAAACCTCCCATTTTCAGTTAAAAAAGAAACGCTTACTCCCATTTTTGCGCAGTTTCCAAGCAACATAGGACTTACTCGAATGTTTCCAAAACAAATTATGTTAGAAAGATTTATGAGAGGTAATTGCAAGACTACTTTTTTATCTAGCGTAGCAACTACTGTATTACCTTCTTTTTTGAGATATATCTTTTGTGTGTTCACAAATAGGGTATTTAAAATCCTTTTCATCTTAGATCACCTTCGCGATCATTTTCGAGAATTTTAAAAAGATATGACTGAACCTTTTGAGGCTTCTCAATGGTAGAAGGTAGACATTGATCGACTAAAGAACACGATTTGCATTTCGTTGAAAAAACTGGCAAAGGTGTTTCATTACTTTGAAATAAATTTCTAACCTCTTCAATCGTTTTTAAAGTTTGATCTCTTAATTTTTCATCAAATATTACTTCAATTCGTTTTCGTGTTCCAAAATAGAAGATGTATCCTTTATCTATGATTTTGCCCATCATTTCTTCTAAGCACAGAGCTTGAGCACATAGTTGAATTGTATCCATTTCTTTCATCTTTGGCCTACCGTGCTTGTATTCTAATGGAATATAACTTCCGCTTCTGTCCTTCATTACAACATCTGATATTCCTATAAGCCCCAATCTCAGAGATCGAAGAGGCATATTAAACATTCTGTGTATATTTGGCCTTGATTCCAACCCTGAGGTATGAGCTCTCCGATGCAGGTTTGTTCCCTGCATCGTGAGAGAATTATCTTTCCAAATACCTTCGAGAAAGATCAAAGCGCATTGCCGGGGGCAAAAGGCAAAATGCTGCAATGCAGAAATTGGTATTAGTTCTGATTCTTCGTACATTTTTAGAGCATCTCTATTACTTCAATACCATCTGGTATATTGTCTTTGACAATTTTTATTTCGTAATCTTCAAATTTTCTTGGAGGTAGATCGTATTTATTTTCTTTTCTGTCAATTTTTATAGCGTCAAATAATTTATACGCTGGAGCATTACCCAGAGCAGTTTTGTGTTTGAATACGATCAATTTCCTGGCGTTCATCTTTCCTCGAGCGGCTGAATGATCATGGTCAAACATATTAAGCAAGGCTTCCCAGAAAAGATTTAGATCATCTTCGCTAAAACCTGTTTGATTCGCAAGAAATGCAGAAACATATCCCTCTGTTCTGTAAAGCGCATAAGGAATAACGTGTTTGCGACCCATCGTTCGATTATCTCCCTGCTGCTTTTCAGCCTCGTCTTCGGTGGTTACAGCCATACGTGTAATGCTTATTTCAAGAGGAAGGATCGGCTCAATACTTCTTCCAAAATTGATCTGTACAGGTCCTCTTACTTGTCCACAGTTTATTTTCGTTGTCATAACAGCACCAAAGGTTCGAACATCAAAAAAATTAGCACACATCCATTTTCTAACCGTTTCAACCTCATCTTCTGAACCCTTTCTTTTCTTTTCTTTTTTGTCACCGTTGTCTGACAATGGGATATTATTTGCTTGATATGCCTCTTCATGAGTTTTGTTAAGGACAGATTTTTCTCGAATATAGATTCTGTTAGGAGATTCGTTTTTGAATTTGATATCAACGTAATTTCTTACTTTTCTTTTCAAGCAGACATCTGTAACTATTCCAAAATTCGTTTCAGGATCAATGCGCGGCATATTTCCAGCATCTGGATCGCCATTCGGATTACCATTCTCAACATCAAACAAGTAGACAAATTCATATCGATTCTGAATTTGATTTGTCATTGCTCATTCCCTCCTTTGAGTTTTCTTTCTTAGATGTGAAAAGGTCTTTTCTTTGCTGGTAGTAACCTAAGATGAACATTCCTTGCTCTTCCATGGTAAGATGCGCAGGGAAAGTGTTTATGTCATTTATTATTTCTTGAACAAGTTTTTCTACATTCGTTTTCCTCCCACCTTCGAGTTTGGCAAAATGATATTGTGACAATTTCATCAACTGTGGAAAAACAGCACGCGGAGTTGCAGATGCCGAAGAAAAATATCGATCTTTGATTGATGTGTTTGAACTTGCCTCTTCCTGAACTTTTTCAACAACCGCAAAGAGGCGTCCCAAAAGGTAACCCGGATCTTTCAATTCAGTGTTCAAACTCATATTAACCTCCCATTTTAAATTTCTCTTTCTGTACTTTCTCGAAAGGTAGCCCTTTATTAAACTGGCACGGTAATAGTTTACATTCCTATCTGCTCGAATTCTTCCCAAAGTTTCACTTAAAATCTCGTAAGGATAATAGTCTCCTGTCAGAATGGCTCTCATAAAAGCACTAGAAAGGTTGGGATTTATGTTTTCTATTTTGCCAAGCACTGCCGTTTCTTTTAAAAGTTGCCATATTCCTGGGTATTCAGGTCCATCCTCCGGAAAATTTGGAGCGATTCTAATATCTGAATAATGCTCACCTAGTTTTTTTTCAATTTCGCCAACAGTTGAGGCATACCAAAATCTGACGACAAGTCTGGAAGAATTTGGTGCAAGCCCGAGTATGTAAAAGCCAACTTCAGGATCAATTTCCTTGCTCATCTTACCATCACGTGCCGCACTCAAAAAATCAAATACTTTTTTGTTGTCACCTTCGGACAAATTTTCGGGATTGATCATTTGACCAAAAAAATCTTCAATTGGAGATTCTCGCTCTGTCCAGAAAACCGTTGTTGCATCACCTATTTGGATCTTTTGGCGGCTATTTGGGCTCAGCAAATGATTTAAGGCTGTTGTATACGCAGATGCTGCCTCTTCTCCAATGGGAGCGTTTAAGTTTTGATCTTTTCCGTAAGATTTAAAAGAATCTATATTGAAAGAAACAAGATTAGCACCTGAAGGTTGCGCTCCCTTGACCCCTTTTATAGCAGGATGTATGTTTGGTATAGGTTGTTTTTCTCCGCTAACAAGACACTGCAATACTGTTGCCGCCTTATCATGCGATTTTATTTTCATCCATAACTCTTTTAAAAGTGGACGTTGATGCAGAAAAAGATTTTTGTCATCATCAAATTTGAAAACAATGTTAGAGTCTAAAATTTCGTCTTTATATTCCAATTTTTCCACATCTTCAGGTTTCCATTTTTTCAAAAACAAAAGTAAAGCCTTATATCCTTCATCTGTGCAATCAGCGCCAAATTTTTCGTGATAATCTTTGAAAGCATTAAAGCATTCGATGGCACGTTCAGATTTTTCCCTATCTACTCCAAGGACGTATTTTGAATTGTCCCACAGAAAATTTGGAATAACTTTAATTGTTCTTTTAACGCTTTCGGGAACAATTAAAAATTTTGGAATTGTTCTATTTCCGTCTCTTTCTCTTAAATCAAGAACCTGAACGATATCTCCTTCTTTGTTTAAGACAAGGGCAAAATGAATTTTTTCTTTGGAATATCCAGGTGGGGCAATTTCAGAATTTTCATTCAACCTTTGATAGTATAGGTAAAGTTTTTGGAGGATCATTTGAATACCTCCTCATAAGGGGGGACATCAATCACACCATTTTTGAGTTGAGCCCTGAAAAATCGTGCTTCCATGTTGTGTTGAAAATCAATATCGTACAGCATCCAACCAAGATCTTTGTTTTTTTGATCTTCTGGTAGTTCCGTTTGAGGAATTTCTCCCTCGATCAAGGAAAAATTAGCAGAAAATTCCCTCGTTCCAAGGTATGGTTGAGTAAAGCATTGCCCATCCAATGCGCGTCTTTTAAATATTTCAAGATGTTTTTCTGGCTTAACGTCTGTTGGATCATCTTTTCCCGCTTTTTCAGTGATCTCAAAATAGGCCTCTATTACGTAGGAAACATCTTTAAGTATCAGTCCCGATCTTTGTTGACGTTCATCTTCTATGAAGGTTTCGAGTTTGTAGTTAGCATCCTTCATCGCGGCTTTGATGTTTTCAACGGATATTTTGCTTTTCAATTCATTCCTTCGGACATTTGTAAAACGAATTGGTTTTAAAACGTGAATTTTACTAATTCGCCATGCTATTGCTGGTTTCCAATATATAGCCTCAAGTATGCCGCGTGCGGCAGATGGTGTCATAACGTCATAGCTAACGCGCTCAACTTTCATTTCTGGCCTCGTAAAACATGCGTAGTCTCCCCACACCTTCAATTTAATTCCGAAAGCCACAATCTTACCCCCTTTCATCACAAAATTGTTGTTTCTGCCTGATAGTATTCAGGCGTATCAAGTGTTAATCCAAGTTTTTCGCTGTATGCCTCCTTTCTACCAATTTCGGTTAATGTCCAGAATCCATCATTAAATGATTCTAAATATCCACCACTTTGAAGTTGTTGAACGACTCTTTCCGGTACCTGAACTGTATAGCGTTGAAGTTTTCTTAAAATGTCCACCGATACATGATATTTTAGTTCATTTATCAGATTGGTTGATATTTCATCATAAGGGATAAAAATGGGTATTTGTTCATCTTTTATTATACGAAATTTTTCCGAGATCCTTTTAAACGGGAAATTCAAATTCGCAAGTCCTTCTTTAAGATCTCTCATTATTTCTTGATTATCAAGACTATCTCCCCTTCTCCAATAATATGATTCAAAAAAATCATTTATAGAATTCAAAGAAAGGAAATCATCAAAGTGCTTATTTATTATTCTCTCTGCTTCTTCAGCTCTTGGCCTAAAATCAGAAATGGCAGGAATGCCTTTAGACGGTTTGTAAACAAAAAGATTACCATAATTCAATTTTCCTTCCCTGTTGCATCTTCCGCCAGCCTGTGCTATTGAATCAAGTCCAGCAAGGCTTCGATAAACGACGGGAAAATCAACATCTACTCCGGCTTCCACAAGTTGAGTACTTACCACACGACAGACATCGCTGTTTTTCAATTTTTCTTTTATCTCTTTCAAAATTTTACTCCGATGCACAGGACACATCAAAGCACTAAGATGATAGTTGCCCATCTTATCACTTTCTGCTTCAAGTGTTTTATAAAGATTAACAGCATCTCTGCGACTATTAACAATACATAGTACCTGCTTTTCGTCTGCCAATCTTTTAGCAAGCGATTGATCATCTATTTCTCTTATGTACTTTTCACGTACCCTTTTTAAATCTTTTGCCAACTTTTCAGGATTGGAAATTATCTCTCTTACATTTTCAAGTCCTTCAAATCCTTCACGTTTGTTCAAAGCAGGTTGCGTGGCAGTACATAAAACTATCGTTGTTCCATAGTGAGATGATAATTCCCTCAAGACTTCTATTGATGGATAGAGATAATCAGCCGGTATCATCTGTGCTTCATCCATTATTACAACACTTTTGGCAATATTATGTAATTTTCTTGCCCTTGATGCTCTGTTGGAAAATAGTGATTCAAAAAATTGGACATTTGTGGTAACAATCAAGGGAGCATCCCAATTTTCTGAAGCCAGTACTCTGATTTCTTCATCTTCTTTATCATCATCCCTTTGGATATAATTCGAATGATGTTCGATTACGGCATCGCTTCCGAGAAATTCTCTGAAAACATCCGCGTTTTGCTCTATTATACTTGTGTAAGGTATCACGTATATAATCCTTTCGAGCCCATATTTGATGGCATGTTCAAACCCAAAGGCAAGGGACGATAGTGTCTTACCTCCACCCGTTGGAACTGTGAGAGAAAAAATTCCTGGCGTTTTTTGTGATGCATCTACACACTCTTTGTAAATTTCATAACGGATCTTGTTTATCTCTTTTTCTTCAGATAACTTTTGAGTTTGAAAAGTTTTCATTTTATCAACGAATATATTTCTTAATTCATCGATCTTCTTAAAATTACCCCTTTTGGCATATTTCTGTGGATCCATGAATCTTTCCGTATCTAAAAAATCTGCGTCCACCAAAGATGAATAAATCATACGAATGAAAAATGCTGCTGAAAAAGCTTTTTGATCATCTGAAAGGCCCTTAAACCATTCAAGTAAAATATCTATTTTTAAATCTGGATGTGACAAAATTTTTTGTGGTATTTCATTTTCGTTAACTTCAGGAAGAGCCCTTTGAAGGCGTATTTGAAGAGATGTATCTTCTCCTGTAGCATTTGGAAGGCCTGAATGATGGCCGGCAATTGCGTAAGCAATTATCTTGCCGTATCTTTCTGATTCTATTCTTTTGGCACCGTAAGTTGAATGATCTACATGAATGTCTGGTTCATTTTCCATAATTCTTCTTAACTTTTCTTGAAATTGATGGGAGTATTTTCCCAGATCGTGCCAAAGTCCAGCAGTATATCCCCATTGTGACGCTCCAAATTTATGTGAGAATTGCTTTGCAAGGTATGCTGTATTTTCAAGGTGTTCTTCCAGTGTTTGATATTTAAAGCCATCTTCTGACTTT
>JAVRKU010000047.1:0-7757 GCA_031962125.1 Mesoaciditogaceae bacterium
ACTTATAATCTGAACTTGAACATTCCAAACCAAAATCTAAATAGCTTTTGACGTCTCTTTTTTCAGGAAGATAAGAAGCACTAAAACGAATAGAAGAATTAAAATGAATGTGAACTTTATTCCCCAAAATTGAACGATCACTCCAAAAATTATTGGAATGAACGTTCCAATTCCCGTGAGAATAGCAGAAAAGTAACTGTTCGCTTTGTTTCTCTGCTCTACCGGAAAGGCTCTGGTTATAGCCAGCAAAGATAATGGATAGGTCAAACCATGTGGCACACCGAGTATCAGGAAAGCAATTGAGAAAAATATAAGATTATTTGAAATTACGATCACGAACAATCCAAAAGCCGTCAAAATTGTGGAAATTATCATGAGGAATCTTATATTTTTTGGTGGTTTAAAGGTCATTGCAAGTCTACCAAGAAAAGAAGTCAAGAAGAACAAAGCAAAGATGATCGTGATAATCGAATAACTTGCATGAAATATATCTTTCGCGTAAATTCCACCGAATACCGTTATCATAACGAAAGGCACATTGTACATTATATTGTTCAGAATTGCCAGCTTAAAGTTTGTATTTTTCAAAATGTCCTTAAGAACTATTTTGGAATTTTCCTTCTCATCTTCAGGAAATTTTATGAAAAATGATGTTATCGCTGCTACAATGGCGAAGATCGAGAAAAGAAGAAAGGACTGCCTTAAAGTCATTCTTGTTAAAATTGCTGACTCGATAGATGGACCTATTATAAGTGAAAGACTCAATGTAAGAGCGTATATCGAAACGATTCTTTCCCTGATCTTTTCATCTGAATATAAACTCGATGATGTTATGATGTTCGGGATTAAAGCGCCAAGTACAAAACCTGTTGCCACTGAAAGAAACCATGCGCTTATACCGTTAACTATAAAAAAGAAGGGAAAAAGAGCAGCATACAGAATTGACGAAAAAATGAAAAGTACTCTTCTTTCTTTTGATTTCAAATTTGCATTTATGAACCCGCTCATGAAGAAACCTGATAGAGAAAAAAGTGCGGAGATCAGCCCTATGGAAATTCCATTGAAATTAAGATCATATTTCACAAGTAATGGAATCATCGTCCCAAGCATATTATTGCTTGCTCGAACAGAAAAGGTCATCAAAAAGATCACAAGAACTGAGTAAAAAATAGATCCCATCATGATCTTATTTTTCGAGCTGGAAGGGTACGACACTTATAACCACATCCTTTTCATGTACAAGATATCTTCTCAGGATCCAGCTTGTCTGGTTGTGCAGTGTTCGGTGCCAGAGTCTTTTTGTTTCAAATTCGGGTATTAGAACTGTTATAAAATCATCCTGTCCCTTTTCTTTCTTTACTTCTTCTATGAATTCAAGTATGGGATCTACTATTGTTCTGTAAGGAGAGTATCTTATTATCAATGGAATACCGGGATCCCATTTTTCTTTTATCTTTCTATCACTTTCTTTATCGACACTAACATAAAACGCACGTATATCATTCGAGATCGTGCGTGCATATTTCAGCGTATTCTCTACAACCCTGCTTACTCCGGAAATAGGGACTATAACTATGTTATGTCTGTCAGGTTGATCTTTGATCTTTCCACCATAACTTTCGGGGGGCAATTTTAATTGGATACTCATGTTTTTGTAATGACTGTGAACCGAAAGAAACCACACTATTATGAGCGGGATCAGGATCGTTACAATCCATGCACCAAGCATGAATTTAGCAATTATTATCACGATAACAACGATACCCGTTACAAGCGCTCCGAATCCGTTCAAAAAGGCATAGATGGACCAATTTTTTCCTTTTTCTCTTCTCCAGTGCACAACCATAGATATCTGGGCTATTGTAAATGAAATGAAAACACCCATCGCATAAAGAGAGATCAATGCATCCACATTTCCATGGAATATTATCAGAAATGCAGCGGCCAAATTGGATATCGCTTCTATTCCCGTCATCGAGCTGCTGCCATTTGCAAAAGTGCGGAGCAGCAAAAATATCATCACACCGTTCAATACTACTTTCCCTTCAATTTGAGACGGTGCGATTTGAGGATTATGGCCCATAAGAGATGATAAAATTCCAAAAAAGTACGGATCCCTCGCCTATGTTGGTTTTGGCAGCCGAGTAAGATCCACCACCACCAGGATTTGCCTTCGCAACCTGGGCATAAGAGATACTCACTATCGCAACAAGGATAATTATAGCAATTCCTATTGGAATAGCAAAAGTATACATCAGTGCACCACCGGCCATGAGCAACGGATGAAAGAGCATCGGACGAGAAGATCGCCAATGCTTTCCATACTGGCAACTTTTCCCTTTTTATATTTTTATTTGGAAGAGGCTGGCCTATGAGTATTCTTTTGAAATTTTTGAACATTGATTCCTCCAGATGGTTTTTCACCATTCGACAACAACTGTTATCTCTCCTATTGGATTCACCTCGTCTACGATCTCGCACGGAGTGCCTCTGTAAAAGGTCTGATTGATCTTCGTCATTTCACGTGCTACAAAAACTCTTGATCCTGGTGAAATCTCACATATTTCTTTGAGTGTTTCTTTTATTCTGTAAGGTGATTCGAAAAACACGGTTGCCATTCCGATCTCACGAGCATTTCTCAGCAACTTTCTCAACTTGGATCCGCGTGGAAGGAAACCTAAAAAGATGAAATGAGAAGCATTGAGACCGCTCGCCGTAACAGCACAGATTGGAGCACTCGCCCCCGGAATAACATCTATTTGGATTTTGTTTTCATAGCAAGCATTGACAAGCTTCATGCCCGGATCCGAGATAACTGGCATTCCAGCATCACTTACAAGTGCAAGATCGCTTCCTGCTTTCATCTCATCTATAGCCTTTGGAATCTTCTGAGAGGCGTTGTTATCGTTGAAAGAGATGAGTTTTTTAGAGATCTCAAAATGGTTCAAGAGTTTCATGGTTCTTCTTGTATCCTCACATAGAATTTCGTCGACGGATTTCAGGATGTCTATTGCTCTTTTTGATATGTCATCGAGATTGCCTATCGGAGTTGCAACAATTTTCAATCCCATACTTTTACCTCTTTGTTGTACTTTTCTATATCTAAGTCTGGTTTAAAATTTTCAAATTCCACGTTGAATGCCTCTTTAAATCCTTTAACAAGTGCCTTTTTTATCTCATCAACATTCACATCTAAATGATTATAAACAGCAGTTGTAGACGACATCAATTTTTGCACAAGTTCTCTTTTATTTTCTACAAGAAAACAATTTACATACTCATCTATGTGAGATTTCAATGGTATCGATCCATGCTGAAGCACAATACCTTCTCTTCTAACCTGAGCACTCCCGACTAATTTTCTTCCGTCTATCGTTATCTCGTGCATCGAGGTGGTTGCGAAGCATGCAGGAAAACGCATATAATTTTCTTTTCTGTCTTTTGAAATTTCAGATATAAGACCAAGATGGGAAAAACCAGCTACAAGTGCTTTTGAGATCATAAGGTAAGTCTTCAATATGCTTCTTGATACAAGCCCTTCGGATATAAGTACTGAGTACGTCAATTCGTCGTAATGTAAAACAGCCCTTCCGCCACTCGGACGCCTTACAAGATCGAAGCCCATCTTCTGGATGTATATTTCATCTATTTCTTCGATCTTTTGAAATTTGCCTAAAGAAAGTGCTGGAGGATTCCACTGATAAAACCTGAGAATAGGCCTTTCTTTTGCAAGATCCATGAGTGCAAGATCTACCTCCATGTTTTCGCATCCACCCATTATGTCAGAATCGACAAGATACCAGATCATGCTTTGTGTTTCCTGTATATGAGAAGATATCTTGATATTTCCAAACCGGGATACAATATATTTAATGTTATAACTCTATCAAAGACGAAATCATCGCGCTTCATATTTTTAAATTCCGGGATATCAAGCCTCGCTTTGAATATTGCAACTATGCCATTGTCATTTGCGAATCTGTAAGCGTAATCAAGTGTCCTTTCAAGAGGACCTATACCTCTTGAAATAACGAGATCGAAAGCATTTCCCACTTTGTCCACTATATCTTCGACCCTTGCAGTCATAACCTTTATCCTCTCTAACTTTGCATCATCAATCACCTGCCTGAGAAGGGCAGTTTTTTTCTGAGAAGAATCGATGAGCAAAAATTCAGTTTTTTTAAAATACACCGACATTCCAACACCTGGATTTCCAAAACCGGTTCCTATATCAAGACATCTCTGCGGGCTGACAATTTTTAAAAGTTCTCTTGCAGCAGCCATAGGTTCAACGACAAAGACATAAGGAATCTCTCTTGCAGATACGGATGTTAAAGCATGGATGTTATTCCATTTCTCAAGTGCTTTGATGTAAATATTCAACTTTTCGAGATCCATCTGGTTGATCTCTATCTGATTTGCCTGTAAAGGTCCAAAAAGTTCCATGGTTAGTCCTCGATTCCACTTTTAGATATTATACCGTTCATTATAAACCTCCTTGCGATCAGAAAAACTATCAACATGACGATAACATTAACCACCGCTCCGGCACCGAAGATATTCCATTGGGAATATGTGAGACCGTATTGTCCTACAAAATTGTACATTATCATCGATACAGGATACAAATTTTGGGAGTTCAGAAATATCAGCGGTATGATGAATGAACTCCAGCTTTCTATGAAAACAAAGATTATTATAGTCCACAAAGATGGTAAACTCAAAGGCAAAGCTATTCTGATCATTCTCTGAAATCCATTCGCTCCATCAATCATCGCAGCTTCATCAAGACTTTTAGGCAAACCTGACAGAAATGGATAAAGCAAAAAATAAGCTATTGTTGCACCGTGGAGGGCAATTATCATCGAGACACCCAAAAATGTGTTCATAAGTCCGAAAAATCTGAAGGTTATGGCTAACGGGATCATCGTATGCATACCGGTGAAAAAAGATGCAAAAAGCAACACACCACCAACAATCGCAGCTTTTTTAGAATGTGCAGCTGCATAAGTTGCGGGAAAAATCGTCATAACAGCTATGAATACAGCCATCATTCCTATGATTATGCTGTTTATGATGCCCGATCCGAAATTATAATTTGAAAAAAGATCTACAAAATTTTTCGTCGTGAATCCGTGAGGAATAAGATCGGAAATTGGAACGGTATTTTCACTTGAAAAGCCCATTACAAATACGTTCCAGATCGGCAAAAAGATCACGCCCATCCAGAAAATAAGCCACGACTTTTTCAATATTTTCCATAAGAAATCAGGGAGTCTGAATGGATTTACTTTGATTGTGCCATCAAAGATCATTGTTAACCCTATCAAAATTGAGATAACAGACGATATACTTACACCAGATAAACCACTCCAGATCATAGAAAGAACAAGGTATACTGCATCAGCTATTATACCTGAAAGTATAAATTTTTTAAAATTTTTTGAATGTCTTACATACATTATAAAAGCCGCAGTGTAAAATGTCAGTGGTAAAAGTCCTAGAAGACCCGATCCCATTCCCCAGAGATCAAAAACGATGTGGGCTATTATCATTGAAAGAATGAGATTTCTGTGCTTTTTTGACTTTGATATCCTGTAATTCCATCCTATGGACACAAGAATTATCATTATTATGCCTATAACAACAGAATATGCGCCAAGAACCCCGTAATTTTGAGAGGTACTGAACTTATTGTACATGAGTATTCCGAGTACGGCTGTTCCACCAACTATCGATTGAGTTCCAAAACCTGAAACAATAGATGGACCGCCAGAGGTCATCAAGAAAATCGTCTGAAATTCTTTGAAGGATCCCAGAAAAATTATGAACAGATAAGGAAAAATAACGGGTAAAGTGTATGGAATATAGACATTGAAAGTTTTTTCCACTGGATCCGCACCTTCAAGATCGGCAAGATCTTTAAGATGTGGTGGTATTGTCTGAAGTGCACTGAGTATGACAATCGTCATAAGAGGAATTCCGAGCCATGCAGCCACAAATGCGCTCCATAAAAATGCGGCTGGCAGATTCACCGTCAGGTTGAAGGTCGTGTGCATAAGTTTTGATAGGATTGAATCGCCTCCGTAACCCTCAATAAGTGCGGTCCATGATATCACACTTATGTAAGATGGGATTGCCCATGGTAAAAGTACGATCGTGTAAAGCAAAGTTGAGAATTTTTTCATCGAATAAATAGAGAGTGCTAAAGAATAAGAGATGACGATCTCGATTGTAATGGAAAGTAATGCCCACATGGCTGTTATCTTTGCAGAAAGAGCTAATCCCTGATCTGAAAAGGCAGAGATCAGATTTTTGAATCCTACAAATTTCATTGTTGGCGGGAAAAAATCAAAGAAAGATATACCCACACCCCATATAAATGGGAAAAAATTTATCATAAAGATCAAAAATATCAGGGCAAGGGTATAAAGCGGTTTTGCCCTTGCCACTATGAAAAGAAAAATTATCAGACTCGAAAAAAAGAGAGTCAGAAAAAAGATCATTTAACCTGTGAGTTTATGTAATCCTGTGCCTTTGAAAGAGCCTCCTGTATGGACATTTTTCCAGTCAGGTAAAGCTGCAACGCTGTTGATATTGCGTCAGAATAAGCTGTTTTGAATATCGGTGTTGTAGGAAGTATAAGACCATTCTGGGTGCTTAGATCCATAACTTTGAAGAATTCATTTGAATTTTCAAGTGCTTTCATAGCATCAATATTTGCCGGAATTTTGTAAGTTGGTTTGCAGAAATATTCTTCATTACCGGCCAAAGTTACATAATCGAGAAAGGCATTTACACCTTCACTCTGTTTGAAGATCACGAAACCTTTGGCATCAAATGTTGGAGGAATCGGCTGGCCATCATCCATTGACGGATACGGAAGGATCGTGAAATCAATCTTTGAATTCAAAAAATTAGGTATAAGAAATGATCCCTGGAAGAGCATACCAGCTTTTCCTGTCTGGAAAGCATTTACAATTGCAGCTGTCGTGAAAGATACAGCTATTCTGTCCACATTGAAGATCTGATTGTAAAATTCTGCAGCTTTGATCGTTCCATCGTTATTCACTATTGGAATACCGTTCTTTTGAGGAATTATACCTCCATTGAATGCCGCATAAAAAGAGTTGAAAAAATATGATGATGACATGTTGATAATGGCTCCAATATGACCACCATCTTTTATTTCTTTTCCGATCCGTTCGAAGTCTGAAAGTGTCCAGTCATCAGATGGAATAGCTCCTTTATATATGCTTTTGTTTAAATAAATCACCTGAGTATCCGCATAGTAAGGATAGGCATAAAGGATCCCATTGAAAAGAAAGGCTTTTTTGAACGTCTGAGTTGTCTCAACGGTACCAGCAGGAGTTATAAGATTTGCATTTACCAACATCCCTGTGTCATCGCTTCTTACTAACGCAAGATCCGGAAAGCCTGTGCCAGCGCTCATGGAGATCTCTAACTTTTGAAGCATATTAGGTATATAAACAAGATTCACATGGTAGTTGGGATTAACAGCGTTAAAGTTATTCACCAATGTCTGAAATTCTTTTTGACCTTCCCAGCTGAACCACACAGTAATGGTTGTCATGGAAAAAACAGCAATTGAAACGATAAGAATAGCGATAGACAGTATGAATTTTTTCAAGATCATCACCTCGTCTTAGATTATATCATCTTAATTTCCTGCGCCAATGTTACAGATAATTATACTTATTCAAGTTTAAATTATGAATCACTCTGGCTCCGGCAAT
>JAVRKU010000048.1:0-3493 GCA_031962125.1 Mesoaciditogaceae bacterium
ACTTTTACAGTTCAATCCCCACAAGTTTGATAGAAGCAGGACAGGTTGACGGAGCCAACACACTTCAGATATATGGCAGAATAATTCTTCCACTTTCAATACCAGGAATTGTTGTTGCTGCGATATGGCAGTTTACGAATATATGGAATAACTTTTTATTTGGATTGATCCTTGGTTCAATGCCAAATATAAGGCCTGTTACTGTTATGCTGAACAATCTAAACGGTGCAATGATGGCCCAATGGAATACGTTAATGGCAGGTGCGTTGATAACGGCCATTCCAACGTTGATAGTTTACCTTATAGCGGGAAAGTATTTTGTCAAAGGATTGCTTGGTGGAGCGGTAAAGGGATGAAAAACACGGAACTTGCGTTCCGTGTTTTTTACAAGTATAGACTTTCAAACAGCTCCCTTATTTCTTTGCTTTCACGTACAACCTCAAGGGCTATTTTTGCATGGTTTGTCATGTAACCATTTCCTATTATCATATTCACGTCTTTCCCAATGCCTTCGGCCCCAAGTGCCGCTTTTGTGAAGGATGTTGCCATAGAGAAAAAATAAACTGTTCCATAATCTTTTGTTGCAAGTATGGAAGCCATTTCCGTGTCTGGAACGTTTACGACGTTTATCGTGATATCCGCCATTTTTCCGCCTGTCACTTCAGAAACTGCTTTTTCAACTTTTACTGCATCAGTTGCATCAGCTTCTATGACATCTATTCCCAAATTTTCCAAATATCTTGCTCTTGATTTCGAATGCACAATTGCTACAACGCGTCCAGATGGTCCTGCATATTTTTTGGCAACGTAAGAGCACAATATACCCGATTTACCAGATGCTCCTATTATGACAACCGTATCATTTGGATTTACAAGTCTTGCCGTTTGTGCTGGAGCACCTGCAACGTCCAGCACGGCAAGCGCAAGGCGCCTGTCCATATCCTTTGGAAGTTTTGCATAAACTCCGCTCTCGAATATTATCGCTTTTGCCTCTACATCGACTTGATCGCTGTTGAGATTAACTTTTTTTATTTTCTTTATATTCAATGGCGTTAAAGAAAGGGAGACCAAAGTGGCTATTTCATCTCCAACTTCTACATCTACCTTTCCCTTAAGAGCGTCTCCTATCTTTTCAATTTTGCCTATTAACATGCCTCCTGATCCCGTGACTGGATTGTGCATCTTACCTCTTGAATTCACTATTTCAAGAATCTTTGATCCAACTTTTTCTTCATCTTCTCCAACTTCCTTTTTGATCTGAGTGAAAGATGCGGCATCGATGTTTAACGTTAAAACATCAACTAAAATTTCGTTGTCGTAAATCTTCGTAACGCCGTTATCGATCTTCCATGCAGGCTGTGGAAGCACTCCTTTCGGTTCTATCACCCTGTGAGTGCCATACTTATTTCCGAGCATTTTTTCTCCTCCTCGTCACTTCAAAAGTTTTTCGGCAATCGCTTTGACGCGATCTCCCGAAACCTTTCCTTTCAATTCTTTCATAGCAATTCCCATGAGTTTACCAATTTCTTTTTGAGAGGAAAGGCCCATCTCTTTTATCTTATCAGATAAAAATTTCTCTATCTCACCATCTGGCATTTCCGGACGTGCGAATTCCTTAAGTACTTCAAATTCTTTTTTCTCTTCAGCGGCAAGATCGGAACGATTGCCCCTTTCGAAATCATTTATTGCCTCTTCACGTTCCTTCATCTGTTTCTTAACTATTGAATCGAATTCTTCTTCAGTAATGGTTCCCATCTTTTGAACTTCAAAACTTTTCACCGCTGAAATAAGAAGTCTCAGAACTCTCATTTTAAGTTCGTCTCTAGCTATCATCGCTTCTTTAAGCCTTGATCTGAGATCATCAAGAATAGTCACTTCAATCATCTCTCATGACAGTATTCTGTAAAAAAGCTGGGCATATATCCTTGAGATCATCAAAAGATCATCGAGCAAAATTCTTTCATCAGGCTGATGTTCGGTTGAGCCATGTCCTGGAAAGATCGGACCAAAAGCAACCGCATTCTGTATGGCCCTCGCATAAGTTCCACCACCTATGGCTATCAAATAAGCCTTTTGTTTTGTCATATCTTCGTAAACATCTGAAAGTAGATGTATAAGCTCGTTATCAGGGGAAACAAAAAGCGGATCTTGATGATGGCCTATTGAAACTTTCATGCCTTTTAAAGCCTCTTCTATTTGCTTTTTTATCATCTTTAAATTGAAGAAGATCGGATACCTTATGTTCAAAATGAATTTCATTTTCTTTGAATTTATCTCCATCAGACCAAGATTCACGGTTAAAGCACCGGACATACCATCACTGCCGGATATTCCAAGTGACTTTCCATCTGTTTCATAACCAATTTTCTTTGCGATATTTTTTATATGGTCTGAAAGTTCTCCGTCATCCAGATCTATTTTACTCAGCAATTCTATCAGAGCGCTTATGGCGTTAACGCCGGCAGACGGGTTCGCACCATGAGCGGATTTCCCCATTGACATTATTTTGAGCTGGCCTTTACCAATTTCTAAATTTATCTTCGCCCCATTTGAAGGTTTTACATTTTTCAGGGTATCAATATCTTTCTCATCTTTAAATTTAAGAATAGCATATGCATTAGGTGCTACCATATTTGGAGCATCACCGCCAATTAAAGATATTAGCGACAAAGTACCCTTTCCATTTTTAGGAGATCTCACAAGGGATATCTCGATGTCTGCTATACCCTTTTCAACATTTATCATTGGGAAATCGCCATCTGGAGTAACACCCCAGTCCGGTTTTCTTTCATGTTTGAAATAATATTTCATGCACTCCCAGCCGCTCTCTTCATTTGTACCGAATATTATCCTTATACTACTTTTGGGCTTAATTCCAAAACTTTTTACGGCTTTTAGTGCAAAAAGCGAGGCGATTATAGGACCCTTATCATCAGTTGCACCCCTGCCCCAGAGATATCCATCTTTTATAACACCGGCGTAAGGATCGACGGACCATCCCGTTCCTTCAGGCACAACATCTAAATGACCGAGAACTCCAAATGTTTTATTTCCACTTCCAAATTCAACATGACCGGCATAATTGTCAACATTTTTAACCGTAAATTCATATTTTCTACCCAGATCAAGTGCATATTCAAGCGCTTTTTTTACCTCAATTCCAAATGGTGCATCTTTTGTACCTTTAAACTTGTAAGATTTGAACTTTATGATCTCCGAAATTTCTTTGAACATCTCATCTTTCATGGATATCACAAGATCATCCAGTGCCTTATTCACAAAGACTCCTCCCTTCGGATCATCACACTGCCTGTATTATATCATGAAAAAGATCGACCTTCCATGGTCGATCTTTAGCGTTTATGTACTCCCGTTTTAATCTTGAGTCAATATAAGTTTTGATTGGACGTTTTGCTTCAAATTGCTCTCACCTTCCTGTCCGAACATACCGACAAGTACTTGAGACATCATAATTCCGGTCTGTGGATTCGAA
>JAVRKU010000048.1:3593-7724 GCA_031962125.1 Mesoaciditogaceae bacterium
TTTGAATTGAGGACCAAATCCTGAGAGTAAATTCCTATATTTCCAGAATAAGATCCTCCTGCCTTCGGAGAGATAAAACCAAGTATTATCATCATGATAATTGGCATTAAAATAGAAAATACAAGTCTGGTCCTTCCTCTTAAAAATGTTTTCAAATCTTTCCAGACAATATTTCATATTCTCAATTTGATCACTCCTTTACTTTCGTAACTTCTTGTGATTCTTGATCCTGTAAATTTTTCTCGACTGAGGTTCCTTTAGATATTTCAACATATACATCTTCCAAAGAAGGCTCGAGAGTTTTTAAACTTTTTATTTGAGCATAGAAGATTTACTTATACCCCAATATAAAATATGTATTTGACAGCCTCGCTTTTTAAGCCTAAAATTATGAATAATATCAAAGTGAATATGGAGAGCCAAGTATGAGAGTGCCTTTTCATGTGGATGAAGATGTGATATTGAAGAATTATCAAAAAGAGGAGTTAATTTCATCGCATGTGATAATTCTCTAAAAGCTATGAAGATATCAACCACGAGTATTCCTGATTTCATTAGCGTTGTTAAATCAGGTGTTGTTGAAATAGCTAAACTTCAAGAAGAAGGTTATAAGTATATAAAACCGTGATTCAAGGAAGGTGGCATTATGAAAAGTGTGAATTTTCAAAGTGAGGATGGTCTCAAAATAGAAGCTGAAATTTTTGAAGGCGGGGATCACTGGATCATACCCGCACATGGTAAGGCTTTCAACATGGACAGTTGGAGTGATTTTGCAATTTATCTCAACGATAATGGCTTCTCGGTAATGCCTTTTAATTTTCGTGGATATGGAAATTCTCAGTCAAAAAACACAAAATATGAGCTGGACATCATTGGTGCTTTGAATTATGCTAAAAATTACGCCCAAAAAATTTCATTGATAGGTGCAAGCATGGGAGGAGCTGCATCTTTGAGAGCACTTGAACTTTACGATGGAAAAATAAACGGTTTGATCCTTTTAAGTCCCGCGGGGTTACCTCATGATTTCTCAAAGCTTACAATGAAAGCAGAAAAAGCCATCATCTTCTCAACTAAAGGAGATTTTGCCCTCGAATCATCTGAAACTGTTGCAAAAAATCTTCCATTTTTGACCGAAAAGATCATTTTCGATGGCAATTCACATGCCCAGGTCATGCTGAAAGATGAAAAAATAAATGTTGAGCTAAAAAAGCGTATCTTAGAATTCCTTAAAACTCTGTGACATGATGGTTTGGATGAAAACAGTAAAGATGTTAACGATAGGAGCCGGCGGAAGGGCATATCCTGCCGGTTCCTCACAACTTGTGGCAAGTGGCCTTCTTTTTGGCGCTGTAGTTTTAACGACGGCTTACATAACTGCACATGCAATTTATGGAAAGGCTCTTGACTGAGTAAAAAATTTCTTCTCCCAGGGGGGTAAAAACCCCTCTGGATTTTTAAGTTTTATGGTTATAAATTCATTAGATGGAATAAATTTCGTTGCCATCGTTGGACTTATTGCATCAGCACTTGCATTTGAACTTGGGTTCATTCCTCCAAGTGAATTGGTTGGTGTGCCCACAGTTGCATATCAGTTGATCGTTTTCGCAATAACCTTTGGACTTGCTATTTTACCGATTATAATCTATGTACTTCGCAAGCCTCATTGGCGCACGATAAATGATAAAGAGAGACTTTTTCATCTAAAATATTTTCTATGGTTTCGGAAGTGTTTTGAATTTCTATACAAAAATTTGAATGGCCCTTTGCTTTCAAAAATTCAGCGATAATTTTGGGAAGAAGATACTCTCCTATTATCTTGCTTGAACCTACTTTTATAGGATTTTGCGACAGATCATCTATATTTGAAAGTGAATCCATCGTTTCATCAAAACTTTTAACAAGCGGTACGAATGTTTTATAAACTTTGAATCCTCTCTCTGTAAGGGCAAGACCCTCACTTTTCGATCTCTCAAAAACTTTGAAATTCAGCTTTTCTTCTATATTTTTTTATGTACTGAAAGATCGCAGGCTGGCTCATGAAAAAATTTTTAGACGCACTGGTTATACTTCCAGCGTTGACAACTTCTAAAAAGACTTTTATCTCATCGATCGTAAGATTTTTATCCAAAAAATACTCGCATCCTTTTATGCCGGCGATGAAGCGTTCATTGTTTTCAACTTTTCTTTGTAAAGGTCGAGTACATCATTCATCGTTATTATACCAAGAAAGCCTCCATCCATAACGACAGGCACCCATGTGCTTTTATTAGCACTCATCATCTCCCAGGCCTCTTCAAGCGTCGAATTTATCTTCACATAATTTGTGCCACTTTTCATGAAATCTCTAACTTTCCCGTCACTTACCGACAAGATACCATAAAGATAAATTATGCCAAGAAAATGGCCCATCCTTGAGACCGGAAGTGATGAAAGTGACGATTCTGCCATGACCATCTTTGCCATGCTTATATCATCGTCAGGCGAAACGGAAATCTTCTTGAACTCAGGAATGCCACTCACCTTAAGGTTTGTTAAAAGTTCCGTGTTATACTCTCCAAAATGGGCGGGAGAATCTTTTCTCGTTGGTACCTGTGCCCTGTATATACTTATATTGCCTGAAACAAGATAAGAGATTGAAACGGCTATCATCTCAGCCGGTAAAAGCTGGAGGCCCCCGGTCATTTCAACGACCATTAGTGTAACGGAAAGAGGGACTTTCCCCGCTGCTCCGTAGAAAGAAAGCATGCCAACTATGACAAATGGAACTATGTTTGGAACCAGAGAAGGGAAAAGAAATTGAAAGAACATGCCAATATCTGCACCGACGAATGCACCTATAAACATACCGGGAGCAAATAAGCCGCCACTTCCTCCGGATCCTACTGTAAAAGACGTTGCTAAGATCTTTGCGATGGGAATGATAAGAAGTATTACGATTATAGGTATTCCAAATGTTGGGAAAAGATCGAATTTTTCATTTATCAGCATTTGAACCCATCCATAACCGCTTGCCATAACTTCGGGAAACAAAAGGGCTATCAAACCCGTACCGATCGCTCCTATTGCGGGTTTAAAATACCTGCTTACATTTAAATTTGCAAACCTGTCATTTATAAAATAAAAGGTCTTTGGGTACAGTATGGACACAAGGCCGGTTATCAATCCAAGGATGGCATACATCGGTAACCTTAAAGGGTTGAACGGGGCAAGGTAATATCCAAAGATGGGAGCAAAACCATAAAAACTTCCAAATATAGAGTAACCTATTGCAGAAGCAACGATAGCTGGATATATGATATCCGGTTCAAAATCTCTTTTGTACAGTATCTCGGCGGCTATTAAAGCTCCTCCAATCGGAGCCTTAAAGATGGCACCTATACCTGCACCTATGCCTATGGCAACCATCCTTCTTCTGTCTTCAGGATTGAGTTTTAAAATATCTGCAACCATCGCTCCAAGACCGGCCGCCATCTGGGAACTCGGTCCTTCTCTTCCAGCACTTCCACCAGAACCTATGACAAGAGCCGAAGCCAGAATTTTAATCGGAGCAACTCTCCATCTTATCTTTCCCTGCTTATTATGGTACGCTTCTATGGCCTTACTGTCGCCCTCGGCTTCTGGGGCAAATCTGTACACTAGGAAGGCTGAAATAAGGGCTCCTATGATGATAACAACAGGTATAAGATAAAATCTTTCGACATAATATATAATGCTCCCACCATCGCCCACGGTGTGCGGAATGGACATTCCGAGTATGTAACCCAGAAAAAATTTTTCAGATAGCGAAAAAAGATAATAGAAAATAACGGCTCCAAATCCGCTGAGAGTCCCGACTATTATCCCCAGAATGAGCCATTTTCCAAAATAAGAGAAGCCGGATATTTTTCTCTCTACTGAGCTTCTTATTTTTCGAAAATCAGGAATAAAAAACAACAAAATACCTCCTCATTGTAAATAGTCATCTTCTTGTTTTAATTATAACCTATCCGGTCTGAGACTGTCCAAAATTCATCAAAAGTTAATGAAGAAGGTCTTTGAAAATAGATACTCGAATTGATATAAAAGAAGATGCCACCTGATTTGGTAAAATGTTACTGAACATGTAAACAAACCACCAAACCCAAGGAGGCA
>JAVRKU010000049.1:0-7678 GCA_031962125.1 Mesoaciditogaceae bacterium
CAATTCTTTTGTTATGTTTGGAAGTGCTATAAGCAATGCGCTGCTGTTCATAACGGACACAAAAGCACCCAAACTTGTTGCCGACAAAGCCTTCCATTTGTAGTTAATCGACATAATTTATCGCATTCCTCCTTATGCTTTTGCAATCAATTTCAGAAATCAAAGTTCAGGTTTTGAAATACAAGTGCTATTTGCTTTATCATGCTTCTCTTTGGAATTTCTTTGATAAACGCCTCTTTTCCCAAAATAATTTTCCCTAAATTTTTCCATATCTTCCAGCGGAGAACATGATGCCCCAGAGGAATCCGACGCCTTACGAGGACAGATTCCAACGGTCACACGCTGGAGCGACAAGAGATGAATGAACATTCAATTTTTTCCCATGTAAGAGCTTAACATCTCCATCTGGAAGTTTTTCTAGCGCTGCCTCGATCTTCATTTGGTATTGGCGAGGAATTTTTTCGAAGTGTTTAGCAGCTTTTTTGTGCCAATAGATCACAAATTTTTTGATTTCATCATCCGAAAGCGTGTCGATCAATTCTTTTAGTTTCCTTCTTAAGTTCTTTGTATTCTGTATGGATATCACCTCTCTCGCGCTCATTTACATTTTACCATTTTTAAAAAAACTATGAAAGAAGACGAATTGCTTTTGATGGCTAAACGGAGAAATTTGTATTTGTTAAGATCAAATTGTGGTGGATCGGTTTCAATGGGCGCACTGGATCAATTTTAACTTGACTTTTTACAATTAGGATTATCTATGAATTCCAAGATATGTTTTGATATCGTTAAATTTAAAGATGAGATAATTGTCTTCCATTTCAAAAAATAACTTATCATTCCCGAAGTAGAGTCTGTTGAATCCAGAAAAATTATCGTTGAAATATTTAAGGCCATACCTATCTTCTTTAAGTTTTTTTATATCGACTTTTATGTTTGCAACAATTCTCCTTAAATTGCAATAACCATCTGAATAATATATGATCTGGTATCCTATAACAGGATTGGTATCTATAAGAAGAATAGACCATTGATTGTAATGAATAAGTTCAAAATCATTACCTTTTATCTCCGAATTAATATAAAGCAGGATGTCTTCAAAGTTTTCAACCTGCTTTTGAGAGTTAGAAATAGAAGTGATCGTCCTGGAAAGTACAGTGATGGATTCATAAATCATCGAAAGAGCGATGGCATAAATTCCAAGTGCAACAAGTATTTCAATTACCACCGTTCCCTTTCTTGAATTTGAAGCTTTCTCCCGTGATGATCGATCGATATTCATAAGTCGTACTACCCCCACTCGACTCATACGTTGTGAATTTTTTAAGCAGAGATTCTGGAAGATCATTATAATTCAAGATGTTAGATATAGATGTGAGATCTGAAAGTTCCCGACCGCCCTTTTCAATCAAAGCCTGTCTCTCCATCATGTGAGAAACGAATGATATTACAACGAAGAACAAAATGAAAGATAAAATGAGGAAGATCAAAGCCTCAAGAAGAATTTCTCCTTTTTTCATTTAGAAATGAAAAAATACGCTATTGTTATTGACACGCCAACTATACCCCCCACGAGAAGGATGGCCATTAGAAAATCAAACAAATTCACATGAGCCGCTTCCTCTTTCTTATCGATAGAAGAAGAAGTGCGTTTCTTCGACTCTTCGCGTTTGAAAACAGGTACTCCGACAGATGTTGACATCAGGTTAACGCTATTCAAAACAAGAGCTTTGAAAAGGCTTCCTTGACACTCGATCTTTATAAGCGTGTAATCATCGCCAAACTCTGGAACGAATTCCTTCGATATGATCCTGCCTATGAGAGGAGAAATATTTTCTCCCTGACCATCAAAAGCACTAGATGATTTTTTCATCATCTCAGCTTTCGACTTATCATCCGAAAAGCGCAGCACTGTGAAATAAATTTTCTCTCCGACATCAAAAGTACTTATGGTCTTTCCAGATATAGGATCGACTATTGGATATGCTTCCGAAAGATTTTTTAGATCATCGCGCTTCAGTATAGAAAGTGCACCATCTGTATCGGCGATCTTAGAAAGTTGTTTTGATAGATCTGAATAGCTCATCTCTTCAAAACCTGAAGTTACTTTAAGCGATTTTACCCATTCTGCAAAAAAATCCTCAATAAAAGAGTTTAAAACGTCAATGTCACCATTTTTTATCGAGAAGATCAATTTTTCTTTAAATGTTTTATCAGATCTGTACTTTTTATCTATGTGCTTTTCAAGATCGGCATTTAATTCCTTGAATTCCGGAGATTTCTGAAAGATCTTCGTCCTGATCTCTGGTATTTTTTTTTGAAAAATTCTCAAGTCATCCTTTATTTCAATGTCAACGATCGCTGATAAACTCAGCGGATACTGGACAACATCATATTTAAAATCTTCATCTTTTGTGATCAAAAAATATCCTGCATAACCTTCGAGTGTTATCTTACTCTGACCTTTGAACTTAAAAACAGATATATCACTCATTCTTGAAAGATCACCGTATTCTTTCCCTTTTGCTTTCCTATTTCGATGAATTTTTCACCAAGTTCTAAAAGCTTTGAAAGTTCCTTTGAGTCCTCGGGAAAGGTAACGACCGAGAGTGTTGCGGTCAGCTGAATTTGCCCGTTGCCGGTTTGAAAATGTTTCTGGGCAAAAGACATCTGTATTCTTTCAGCTACGGATAAAGCGTCCTTTCTCGACGTTTCAGTTATGAGGATCAAAAATTCATCCATTCCAAGCCTTGATACGATATCAAGAGGTACTCTTACAGCCTCTTTCAAAAATTTTCCAGTTTCCCTCATCATCGAATCGATCCGGGCCTTTTCCATTCCATCAGTTTTTTGGCTAAAATCATCTATGTCGAAAAAGATGAGGGCATATTTCAAATTAGATTGCGCAGCCTTTGAATATATGAAATTCAGATAAGCAAGCATATGTTCTCTCGAATAGACTCTCGTTACAGGATCTATAACTTCATGCGTTCCCATTTTATTAACAACGCTTTCGAGACTATCAAACTCATGTCTTACAAGATCATTGTACTGTTTTATAAGATTTTCCATTTGTTCTATTTGTTCTTCAAACCACTTTATTCTTCCTTTAAGATGTTCATTCTCTCTTTTGATCCGTTCAATTTCATCGGTCATATCAATCTCCCCCTTTTTAAGCATTTGGAAAAAATCTAATGATCTCGGAGCTTGCAGATTCTAAAGAATCAGACGCATGTACAAGGTTAAATGTTACATCAAGAGAAAAATCTCCCCTTATCGTACCTGGAAGCGCTTCAAGCGGATCTGTTTTTCCTATAATACTTCTTACGATCTTAATGACTTCCTTTCCCTCTAAGATCATCGCGATGATCGGTCCTCTTGTTATGTAAGAAATGAGCCGATCATAGTAAGGTCTCCCTTTGTGCTCTGCGTAATGAGCCTCGGCTAAAGCCTTTGAAAGTGTCATCATCTTCATATCAATTATCTTAAGCCCTTTTCTTTCGAAGCGTGATATTATCTCTCCGATCAATCCTCTTTCAACTCCGTCTGGTTTTATCAACACTAATGTTCTTTCCAAGATCATCCCTCCTCATATAATCGACGAGACTTTCTTCGAAAAGCAAAGGAAAACCCCTTTGAGCAAATACCGGATCTTCTCCAAATTTTTCAATTACTTCATTAGATTTCTTTGATTTTAACATAGAAGAAAGCGTATTGAACTTTTCGAGATAAAAGATCATGTCTTCAACGATTCTAAGATCTCCAACAGGGCCATGACCTGGTACAAACCATTTGAACCCCTTTGTTTTCAAAGTTTGCAACCCTTTGATCCATATGTTAAGATCTGATTCCCGGGTTATCTCTGCATGATATCCAGCAAAGAGTAAATCTCCGGCAAAACATACGTTATCGGGCCATATGTTTACAACAGATGAATCTGGCGTATGACCTCCAATGCGTGATATCTCAACTTTTTTGTCTCCAAGATCAAAGACCATTTTTTTATTGAAAATTACAGAAGGTGGTACAATCTTGACATTTTTCAACTCTTTCTGGATCATGGGTTCAAGTGAAGAGATAAATTTTTCCAGATCGATTCTTTCAAGGTAAGCTTTTGTCAATCTATTTCCTACAACAGGTGCATCTATGGCAAAATTTCCAAGTGTATGATCGAGGTGGTAATGAGTATTTATAACATAAAGAATAACCTTTGAAGATAAACTCGATGCAAATTCTACAAGGCGTTTCGCTTTTGATGGGAAAAAGGTTGTGTCAACTATCATGATACCGTTTTTACCTATTATGATCCCTGAATTAGCCGCCCCATTGGGATTTTCTGTAACGAAGATGCTTTCTCCGATCGAAAACATCGATTCACCTCTTTAAGACCCATAATTTTCTATTATTTCTACGGAGCTTTTTGAATCCACAATTAAAAGCATACCCTCACCGTATCTGTCAGGACACAGAGCCGTGAAGTTAAAATCAAGTTCAATTTTAAATATCTCACCATTTTCAAGGTATATGTTTAAGATATATCTGTTTCCATTCATCTTCAAGCTCAATCTGGACGGAGATCTGAAAAATTCTATTGATTCTATTGAGTTTATTGCCACAAATTCTCTGGATTTTTCGCCCATTTTGACCTCCTAAAAAAATAGAACGGATCATGAGGATCCGTTCTATTTTATCATGTTTATATCAATACTTGTCTCTTTGTGTAAATTCATCAAATTCATTGAGATGTGTGAATTCAGCGGATTCTACCCATTCATCTCCCTTTCTGATGAATTCGGTAAGATTTTCAAGGATCGTTTGATGCTTTTTTTCTTCCTCGGCAAGCTTCAAAAGGATCGATTTTTCATAAGCATTTTTTGAATTTGCGGCCTCTTTCGAGTAAAGATTAACGCTTTTCTTTTCCATCTCTATTGCCTGCCTGTAAGCATCAAAAACATTCGTTTCAACTTTAAATGTCTGCTTTTTATCGAGCATCTCCGAAAACATGTTCTTCGTTGTTTTAAAAGTTTCTGTTCCTTTGTAATTGTAAGATGTGTTTTTAAAACCCTCTATTATCTCGTAATGCCTTTGCTCATCTTTTGCAAGCATCGTGAAGAGCTGTTTTATTCTTAAATCCTTACTATCCTCAGCTTGCTTTTCGTAGAAGGCTTTCCCGTCGAGTTCCATTTTCAAAGCATAATCTATCGTATTCATATAGATCCCTCGCTCAATTTTTTATAAGTTTCATATCTTTCTTTAGCATCTTCTTCTGCTTTCTTGAAGAGATCGTCTGCGACATCTGGAAATGTGATCTTCAAAGAAGAATATCTTACTTCACTCATCAAGAAATCCAGGAAAGATGCCTTGGGTTCTTTAGAATCAAGCACGAAAGGATTTTTCCCGTCTTTCCTGAGTAATGGGTTATACCTGTAAAGATGCCAGTAGCCAGCTTCTACGGCCTTTTTCTCCTGATCTGCCATCTTCCCCATACCGGCTTTGATACCATGGTTTATACATGGAGAGTAGGCTATTACAAGAGACGGACCATTGTAGTTCTCTGCTTCTATCATGGCCTTCAAGCACTGATTCATATTAGCACCCATGGCAACCTGAGCAACGTAGACGTATCCGTAAGTCATGGCCATTCTGCCAAGATCTTTCTTGGCTGTTCTTTTTCCGGAAGCCGTAAACTGGGCAACGGCAGCTTCAGGACTGGATTTTGATGCCTGGCCTCCTGTGTTTGAATAGACTTCCGTGTCGAAGACAAGTACATTTATATCCTCTCCAGATGCTAAAACATGATCGAGACCACCGTAATCTATATCATAAGCCCAGCCATCTCCACCAAAAGCCCATATCGATTTCTTTATGAGCATATCACTTCTGTTTTTTATCTCTTTAAGAATTTCCATGGCTCTGCTATCAGACAATTTTTTGTCAAGTACTTTAAGGATCTTCAAAGTTGCTGCTTTTGATGCCCTCGCATCATCCTTTCCATCGATCCACTCTTTAAATGGATCTTTAAGATTCTGTGGAACATTAAGCGTTAAAAACTCTCTCATGAGATCTGTAAGGCTTTCACGGGCATATTTAACTCCCAAAGCCATTCCCATAGCGTATTCGGCATTATCTTCGAAAAGTGAATTCGCCCAGGCCGGTCCTTTACCTTCAACATTCGTAGTATAAGGAGTTGATGGGGCTGAAGCTCCCCAGATCGAGGAACATCCTGTGGCATTCGCTATCATCATTCTGTCGCCAAAGAGTTGCGTTGTAAGTTTTGCATAAGGAGTCTCACCACATCCAGGGCAGGCACCAGAAAATTCAAGTAAAGGTCTTGCAAACTGGCTGCCTCTTATCGTATCGGTAAGAACGAGATCGGATTTGTCAGATATATTTTTTATAGCGAAATCCCAGTTCGGGATCTCTTTTTCTTGATTTTCAATTGGTTTCATGACAAGAGATTTCTGTGGAGTAGGACAAACATCGACACAGACTCCACAACCCGTACAATCGAGAGGAGAGATCTGAACTCTGTACTGTAAGCCTTCGAGTCCCTTTCCCGTTGCCTTTTTTGTAACGAAATCCTTAGGAGCCTGCTTAACTTCTTCTTCATTGAGTAAAAATGGTCTTATAACAGCGTGAGGACATGCAAAAGCACACTGATTACATTCTATACATGTCCCCGGCTGCCACTCCGGAATTTCAACCGCAACGTTCCTTTTTTCGTAAGCTGCTGTTCCTTGAGGAAATTCACCGTTTTCTCTTCCAACGAACGCTGAAACTGGCAGACTGTCTCCTTCCTGTCTGTTCATGACATCTGCGATGTTTTTGACGAAGTCAGGTCTTGGAGGAATGGCTGGCATATTTTCTTCATCTGTCGCATTTTCCCACGCTTCAGGAACCTTAACCTTGATCAACGCATTGATACCACGATCAACTGCAGCATAGTTCATATTAACGACTTTTTCCCCCTTTGCACCGTAGGAATGAACTATCGCTTCTTTCAAATATTCAACGGCGTCGTTTAACGGAATGACATTTGAAAGTTTAAAAAATGCTGCCTGCATTACCATATTTATCCTTGCACCAAGACCTATGTCCATTGCTATATGAGTTGCATCTATGATGTAAAAGTTTATGTTGTTCTGTGCGATATATTTCTTCATTTTTCCGGGAAGCTTTTTATCAAGGTCCTCTTCTTTCCATATAGTGTTAAGGACGAAAGTACCACCCTTTTTCAAACCGCTCAAAATGTCATATTGATAAACGTATGATTGCTTGTGGCAAGCAGTGTAATCTGCTTCATCTATTAGATATGTGGATCTTATAGGTTTTTTACCGAATCTAAGGTGCGAGATCGTAACTCCTCCAGATTTATGAGAATCATAAGCGAAGTAACCCTGAACGTAGAGAGGAGTTTTATCTCCTATGATCTTTATGGCATCTTTATTGGCACCGACCGTACCATCCGAACCAAAACCCCAGAATTTGCACCTTATCGTGTCTTCAGGAGATGTATTTACATGTTCTTGCACTTCAAGAGAAGTATGAGTGACATCATCGACGATGCCTATTGTGAACCCGTTTTTGGGATTTGAAGATCTAAGATTATCAAAAACGGCCTTTATCTGGGCAGGAGTCGTATCTTTTGAACTCAGACCGTAACGTCCACCGATGATAA
>JAVRKU010000050.1:0-5504 GCA_031962125.1 Mesoaciditogaceae bacterium
ATCGTGCAAGGCGCTAATAGCATATAAAATAGATCCGCTGAAGTGTACCGGATGCACTGCATGTGCGAGGGCATGTCCTACGGGAGCCATTACAGGAGAGTTAAAGAAAGTGCATGTGATAGATCAAGAAAAGTGCATAAAGTGTGGAAGCTGTTTTGAGGTGTGCAGGTTCGACGCAGTAGAAAAAATAGACAAAATAGACCTTGTGATCGACAAACAATAAAATAAAAAAGGCCTCACGATGAGGCCTTTTTTATGATCACTTACCAACGGCACTGCTTGCTTTTTCAAGTTTATTTGCTTCTTTAACTGCAGCTTGAAGAAAATCGTAATCGAGGATAAAAGGATATTTTTTTGCCAATTTGAAGATTTCTTCCGGATGATTTTGTAACCACAACCTGTCAAGACCTTCTCCGTGAGAACTACCCTTATCCTTTATCTCTTCGATGTTATTTGCGAATTCTTTTTTCCAGACCGGATCGAGTACTTCATGAATACCCTTAGAATATTCATCAAGAACAGGGGTAAGCTTTGTCACAACAAGATTGGATTCGCCTTTATCTGTTGAAATGGCATTATGTTTTGCAACAACCTCCCTTAATATCCACGGATTATCTATTATCATACACGGCGTTAGAAGGTTATCTGAATGTGGTTGGTGGAATCTTATATCCGTCATAAAAGGCGATTGAAGGATCTCAACAAGAGACTTATCTTTTATGTTATCCGTTGCAAAATGTGCAAATATACATGGTTCTGCGTAACCCTCACTGTTTATGTGAAGATATCTTCTTCCACCTGCAATACATCCACCAACAGATGGAGCATCATTCCAGAAATCCATTAAGAAGTATGGCTTTCTTGCTCTGAGCGATCTCACGAAATCACCCATAGCCTTCCTTTGAGATGGCAATGGCATAAGATCGGTTTCTGGATCTCTCCCGACAGGCATAAATAAGAAAAGCCACGAGAAGAAGGCACCTTTGTCTATCCAGAAATCGTAAAGCTCATCAGAAGTAAGTGCATCAAAATTCGTTCTCATGAAGACGAAAGAATTACCGAAAATAATTCCCCTTTCTTTAAGTTTATCGGCTGCCTGAAGAATTTTTGCGTAAATGCCTTTACCCCTTATATAATCAGTCTCCTCTTCCCATCCATTAACACTGAGAACAGGGTAAATATTCCCGAGCTCTTTTATCTGATCTGCAACTTTGTCAGTTATGAATGTAGAATTTGTGAAGATCATGAAGAGTGCATCATTATGTTTTTTTATCAAGGGATAAAGTTCATTCCATCTCACGAAAGGTTCGCCTCCGAGAATGGTATAGAAGTAAGTACCCATGGCTTTACCCTGATTTATTATACTGTCAATAGTTTCAATTGACATGTCATCATTTCTTGAATATTCACTCGCATAGCAACCTATACAGTTTAAATTACATCTCATCGTGGGGCTTATAAGTATTGTATAAGGAGCAGCGAAACCATTTTGCTTTATCGTTTCTTCCTTGTTGTACTTCATCCACCCAAGATTGACGTTTATGAGAAAGTTTGTAAAGAAGGTTTTGACAACGTGCTTGTCTTTTTTGAAAAGATTTACAAGCCATTGCCTTGAACCTGGGTTCTTTTGAACCCATCCGGCAAATTTCGAAAGGTTATCTGTCCCTCCTATTGTTTTCTCGAGTTTTTGTAAAGATTCTATAGCTTTATCAAAATTTTTTTCTGGGTCTTTCGTTATGTAATCGATATACTTATTGACAACGGCATTTATAGCCACCTTTGTGGCTTTATCCTTTATCTCGCTACCTATGCCCATCAGATCAAACTCCTTTCTTAAAAATTTTACCGACCGGTCAAACAAGATCCATTGTACAAAAAAAAATAAATATTGTCAAGTGGGTTGATTTAAAATGTAGGACACACGAGATTAATAGGTTATAATATTTAAAAATATAAAGCCTAACTTTATCTTGATTTTTATTCTTAAAGGTGACGTGAAATGATTTTAGCGATATTGACTGGTGGAAAATCGAAAAGATTTGGAAAAGACAAATGTTCTTACGAAATAAATGGCATGAGTTCGGTCGAATGGATAATCAAATCGATAGGCTCTCTTTTTGACGGTTTCATCCTCGTGGGTGAAAATGAAATTTTATCGAAGAAATGTATTCCCGATCTTATACCGACTCTTGGTCCAATTTCCGGTCTTCATACAGCTCTCGTTAATTCAAAAGAAGACATCTTTTTGATATCCTGCGATATGCCCTTCGTCATGAAAAATATCGTGAAGATAATAATTGAGAAGAATTCTTATCCAATAATATGCCCGAAGATAGGGAATATATACCAAGTGACACATGCATGTTATTCAAAAGAAATTCTTCCGTCACTTGAAAAAGAAATGTATGCTTCCAACCATTCGCTCACGCACTTCGTTGTGAATTACCCTCAAAGCCTGATCCTTGAGGAAAACACTTTTAAACAGATAAAAGGCTATGAAATGAGCTTCAGAGATTTCGATCTTCCGGATGATCTTCAGAAATATGTGTAACTTTCTCGACCTTTACGGCTGAGACTTTGAAAGTTGGAATTTTAGCTATCGGATCGAGTGCCGCAAGTGTAAGTGCATTTGCAGGTGCTTCGGCATAATGAAAGGGTATGAAAATCAATCCTTTCTGGGATCTCTCCGTGATCTTCACATGTCCTTCAATAGATCCTCTTCTGGACGTAACTTTAACAACATCTTCACCTGAGATACCAAGTTCTTCAGCATCTTCAGGATTGATCTCAATCTCAACTCTTGGCCTTAATTTTTCAAGTCCTCTGACACGTCTTGTCATCGTTCCGGTGTGATAATGGTAGAGAATTCTGCCAGTTGAAAGATAAAATGGATATTCTTTGTCTGGAAGTTCAGGAGGCTCTGCGAATTCGACGGCTATAAATTTACCCTTTCCGTCAGGCCTTGAAAATTTTTCACGATGCATGATCTCAGTTCCTTCATGTACTTTTGATGTACAGGGCCATTGAAGTCCTTTTTGCTCTATTCGATCGTAGGAAATGCCAGCATATATGGGTGCGAGTTTAGAAATTTCATCCATTATTTCGTAAGGGGCTTTGTACTCTGTTCTGTAACCCATTTTATTCATGAGATCGATGAGTATCATCCAGTCAGGTTTTGAATTGCCTATGGGCTTTAAAATTTTTCTGACCCTTTGAACTCTCCTTTCAGTGTTCGTAAAGGTTCCGTCTTTCTCGAAACCACTTGATGCAGGCAAAATAACATCAGCGTATTTGTTAGTTTCATTTGGGAAGATATCCATATCGACAAGAAATTCAAGTTTTTCAAGAGCCTTTTTTGCATGGCACGAATCTGGATGGCTCACAATAGGATTTTCGCCCATTATGAACATTGCTTTTATTTTGTCATCCATAATTGCGTTGAACATTTCAACACTTGTGAGCCCTTCTTTTTCAGGCAATTTTGAAATGTTCCAGGCCACTTCAAATTTTTTTCTTGCCTCTTCGCTTGAAACTGACTGATAACCTGGAAGAACATTCGGTAAACCGCCGACGTCTCCGGCACCCTGAACATTTGCTTGCCCTCTCAACGGATTTACACCTGACCCGGATCTTCCAATATTTCCAGTTGCCATTGCCAGATTGGCGATAGATATAACATTGTTTGTGCCACTTACATGCTGGGTTATTCCCATAGCATACACTATTGAAGCTTTCTTCGCCTTTCCATACATTTCAGCAGCTTCAATGATTCTGTCTTTCGAAACACCCGTTATTTTTGAAACGTAATCAGGAGTGTACTTTTCCACTGCCCTTTTAACTTCGTCAAACCCGGTAGTTCTTTCTTCTATAAATTTATGATCCAGCAAATTTTCGTTTATGATAACATTCAAAAAGCCATTGAAGATTGCAAGATCAGTTCCTGGAAGATTTCTAAGCCAGATCGCGGAATAATCAACAAGTTCTATCTTTCTCGGATCCACAACGATCAATTTCGATCCATTTTTAACTGCTCTTTTTATTCGAGAGCCGTAGACCGGATGATTTTCTGTCGTATTAGATCCTGTTACAACTATAACATCAGCGTTCATTATATCTGAAAGAGAATTTGTCATCGCACCGCTTCCAAATGTCATCGACAGACCCACAACAGTTGAAGCGTGACAGAGTCTCGCACAGTGATCTACGTTGTTCGTACCGATGATGGCCCTCGCAAGCTTTTGCAAAAGATAATTTTCTTCATTCGTACATCTTGCAGAAGCTAAAAAAGCTATTGAATCAGGCCCATATTTGTCTCTTATTTCAAGTAATCTTTTTGCCGTTAGATCGATCGCTTCATTCCAGCTTGTCTTTTCAAAGGCGCCATTTTTCTTTACTAAAGGTTCTGTAAGCCTATCTGGGTGATTGACGAATTCATAACCGAACTTTCCCTTCACACACGTTGCGACACCATCATTTACTTCCTTATTTTCTGTTGATCCTTGAATTCTGACGATCTCATTTCTCTTTGGATCAAAGTGAACATTTATCTGACACCCGACACCGCAATAGAGACATGTGGTTTTGACAGTTTCAACCGAATTCCATCTCGCTTTTCCGATCGATGTCTTTTCAACTATTGCACCCGTCGGACATACCGTAGCACATTGACCGCAGCTCACGCAATCCGTTTTGGCCAGTGGTAGATCCATAAAAGTAGAAGGAATCGTATCATGTCCGCGTTCTATCATCGAATATATTGACATACCTTCAATTTCGTCGCAAACTCTTACACAGAGCTGACATTTTATACATTTATCTAAATCTCTTACTATGAATTCATTCGAATTATCTATCTTATATCTTTTCTCTTTCAAAAAACCAAAAATAGGTTTCCCCTGGGGAAAATATTCGTAGGCGAGATCCTGAAGAGTACAATTTCCATTCTGATCGCATGTCATACAATCATCTGGATGATCTTTAAGGATCAAAGATAGATTAACCTTTCTTGCTTCTTCTATGAGATCACTATTCGTCTTTATTTTCATTCCATCTTTGATCTCGGCAGTGCAGGACGTAACAAGATTTTTGGATCCTTCAACCTCAACAACGCACATTCTGCAGGCGCCGATACTTTTCAAAGCTGGATGATAACAAAGATGGGGAATATCAAAACCATTTTCAAGAAGAAATTCAAGCAAATTTTTACCTTCTGGGATATCGTACTTCTTAGAATCTATTTCGACTGAAATCATATCGCTCCCTCCTCAATATTTAAAATTATACAACTACATTTGAAAGTTGGCAAGTATGTGTGTATATAATATAGGAGTGTTAAGAGTAAATGAAAATGAAGAGAGGAAAAAGGCTTCTCGTATGGAAGCTCGCAAAATCAAAATGTTCATCTCAATTATACCAGAAGACTTCAAAAATAAGGAAGATAAAGGTGCTTTTCAATTCTTGTGCTTTGGAAATACCTTTGGGATGAGCATATGGCAAATGGCGTA
>JAVRKU010000051.1:0-5260 GCA_031962125.1 Mesoaciditogaceae bacterium
ATTTATGATTTCTTGTATTTCTTGGTAAGTGTTTGAGTTAAGTTCTATATCTATCTTCTTTTTTTCTTTTGGAATCATTATCTGTCCTTTAGCCTCAATGCCGATGTCTTTAAGAATTTTAAGATAATACAATAACTGAGAACGTGCTCCTTTAACAGAGTGAGAAGATTTTTTTATCTCACCAACGAGAGTACAACTTCCTTCCTGCCATATCACGTCTATTTTGGCGCCAGGTAATTCAATTTCTTTGTTTAATCTTTTTGCATAAGCCGTTTGATGAAGAAATCTCCCCAACTCTATGTATGAATTTTCCTGTTCGGGATTAAATCTTCTTAGAACAAGCCATGCTTCCCTCTTGCAAACAGAATAAGCTAGTATTGAATAGCCAGTTATGATATTTTCTTCAGTCATCTAAATCGTCCTTTTGTGGAGGAGGTACAAAACCTGTATCTTTTAGATAAAGTTTGCCAATCCCGCTTTGCCTTATTAGCCATATCCCATGTTGTATTTCTTCAACATCTTGGATAGAATCGTCAAGAATAAATCCATTGCAAATTCTTTTCCACTCTTCCATATATTCTTGAGGTACATTAATTGCATAGTTTTGGAGAGCATTCCATATCTGTTTTCTTTGTGCAATATTTTTAACATCCTTACTTATTTCATTGAATGAGTGAAGTAATTTTTCAACATTTCCGTCAATATCGACGAAAACGAGAGCTTCATCTTTTCTTTCCTCAATAAGTGGTGTGTAACATCCCCATTCACCCTTTTCTATCCTGTACCATGGTCCTTCCTGAGTTATTGCTGAGGAAACTTTTTGATAGTACTTTGGAAGAATTTCAGGTATATCACTTTCTGAAAATTCTTTCAATTCAGAAAGTACCTCTTCTGTTTTTGAAAGCAATACTTTTCCGTACACAGACAATGCAAAAGATCTTCCACTTTCATCAACAAGTTCAGCAATAGTAACCTTCCCAAGCTTTCTCTTCATATTCCGGTTACATCGCCCAGCAACCTGAACGATGCTATCCATAGGTCCGATGTCTCTAAAAACCCATTCAAAATCCAGATCCACTCCAGCTTCTACAACTTGCGTCGACACCAACGAAAATGGTTTCCCCTCCGTTTCAAATTTTTTCATTTCTTCTATTTTTTTTCGTCTCTCAGAGGGAATCACCCAAGCAGACAGAAAGAAAACTTCTCCTTCTAATTTTTGCTTGTACTTTTTATATGCCATAATGGCTGATTTTTTGGTGTTGAAAACCATCAAGCCAGAACCTTTAAAATCAAGAAATTCTTCTATGTTCTCAATTTTCTTTTTTCCATCAATGATTTTATAGGAATGTCTAGATCTCGGCATTTTCACTGGCTGAGCTATTTCGATCCCTTTTACCATCTCAGGTTGTGTGGCAGTCATAAGAATAAAAAAAGTTCCATATTCTTTTGAGAAAAAGTCAATTGTTTTCCCAAATCCAGACCAAAATTTTGAATCCAAAGATTGAGGTTCGTCGAGTATGACGATAGCATCTTTCAAGCGGTGAAAATTCATGGTATCATTTCCTTTTGGTGAGTAAAGCACCTCCCAGAATTTTGCAAGTGTTGTAACCACAATTGGAGAACTCCAGTACCTAAAAAAAGATATGAATCTCTCCAAATTTGACATCTTTTCCGTATCTTTCGACATGTTCACCAAATGATGATCTTCTTGAACATCATCAAACAACTTCTTTGCGATTTCTGTGTTCTGCTCCACTATGCTTATGAATGGAAGAACGTATATTATCGTTTTCAAATTGAACTTCTCTAAAATCATTGAGGCACCCTGAAAGCCAATTATTGTCTTTCCTGCGCCAGTAGAAAGTGTCATGGTGTATACTCCAGGACTGTTGACTTTCTTATCAACCTCTTCGAGTGTGATTTTTCTTATATCTTCCCTCCATTCAGAAAGATCATTTTTTGGAAGTGCAGACAGGTATTTGTTCATTTTTTCCAAGTTAAATTTCGGTCTTTTGAAATTCACCTTTCCAGAATTAGAAGCGTCGATCCTGTCGGCTGTTATTAGAATGGAATAGATAGTTTTGAAATTCATCCACTCTTTGATATCATACTTCTCCTTAAGGAATTCGTAAACTAGGTATTCTAGTTCATCTTTCGAAATAGTTTCAAAGTCATCACCGGCAAATTCTTTTATTTTCTTCGAGAAGTTTTCACGTACTTCCAAAGAGTTCCAAAATCCTTTAATATCTTCCAGATCTTGAATTCCAGTGTGATGCCTTCTCACGATTTCTGCTTCTATGAAATTCTTTGTTTCATTTAATACAAAAAAAGAAGAAGGTTCAGAGTGATCGAACCTTCCTCTGCCAGTGTGTAAATAATTCTGAAAATCTTTGTGTGATTTTGCGACGTCGTGCATAAGAGCTACATTTTCAACATTCACACTCAAATTGTGAAATTCTTTTATCTCTTGGGCTCTTTCTAACACGCCCTTCAGGTGGACGACAAGCTCTTTTTTAGGATCGTTGTGACTGTCTTTACCATTCAGGAAACCATACGATAATATCTTCGCCAACTTTCGATACCTCCAGATCGCCAGCTTTTTTTAAGAAAATACCATGTTGATTTATGTTCTCCGAATACAAAACCGTGATAGTCCTTTCCAGGTTCCTTTCATCGTCCATTCTAAAAGGAACGATCTCTCTGTGTAACCCTCCCGATTTTGTAACGGATATTTCAACATTGTTAGAATCGTAAGGGACGATCGTGTTGACAAGAACATCATTTCCAGAAAGTTTTTCGCTCTCGAATCTTCCAACGTATACAACTTTGGCGATAGCGTAAGCGACACCAAGGTAAGGCGTGTAGACAAAACTGTTTTTGGACAAATATTTATAAAGTTCATCCTCAATTGGTCCATTAACGTACACCCTGTAAAATGGATCTTTTACGAATTGGTGTTTTATTTGTATATGTGGATTCTTTTGTGGTTCTTTTACATTCCAAAAATTAAGCGTCGTACTGTACCACTTCACATTTGATAAAAGCTTTATCCCAATCCTATTTCCGGAAATCTTTTTCCAAAACGTGGCAGAGTACCCGTCACTCTCTGCGCTATTTTCAAATCCAACAATTGCACTTACGAGTCCGGCAATTGCTGTCGGTGGTGGAAATGGATACGAAACTGACGATGTGGTTGTATAAGGTTTTCTAAACATTGCTATGGACCCTGAAACATCAAAAACGACGGGCAAAAAAATCACCTCTTTTCAATGGAAATGTCAAAATTAAGAGTTTTCGAGTCTAAATCTTCAAGACCTTTTATATTCATTCCTGAATCAACAAATACTTTTACGTTTTTAACGTTGTCTTTGATTCTTCTTATGCCATCAACGATCTCTGAAAGATCAACTACGAAATCTTTTAAATTTCTTATTGCAAGTTGTTCATCATCATCAAAAGAACTCCCATCGTTCTTGACTATGGTTACTTTCTCGTCAAGAGACCCTATATGACTCTCGAATCCCGGTTTGTATTCAATTTCAATAATAAGCCTCGAGCGATGTTCAGTTTTACTCCTTGTTATTAGATTGTTTGTGCCGTTCCAGAGAGCTTCTCTCATTTTTGTGAGATCTTCATCCGTTGCTTCCGTGATCCTTGAGGCATTTTGGTTTGCTATAGCATAAGTCGCCATTATAGCAAACGGAACCTTGTATTCGTTCCTGAAAGTCCTGTTTTCGCTGCCGTCTTTCGTCGCGAATCCCCCTGAACCCTGAACGAAATCAACCTTTGCCTTGTTCAAAGATCTTGCCCATTTGAATTGAACTGGCCCTGTCCATGCAAAAGATTTCTCATCTTCATCATTTAACGCAAAAGTGACACCAAAAAGACGTACATCTATACATTTTTTCATCGTTTCTTCTCCAGTTTTGGTTTCAAATTGGCTTTTCAATTCTTCGAAGCGTTTTTTGAGTGTTTTCGTTTCGCCATCTATAAAGACAGCCTCACCTTCTCTAATTAGCTGATCACGAATTGTTCTTTTTATTCTTACATCTGAAGCAAGAACTTGCTGTGTTTCCTCATCGTACCTTGGATAATTGGCATTAAGAGGATCCCCATTAGGATTGCCATCCTTTACTGAATACAGAAACAAAAACTCTCTTCTTCCTTCAAACATTTGTTATTCCTCCCTCTTTTTGAATATTTTAAAGAAATATTCTTCAGAATTCATGAATGCAACAGTAAATGCAAAGTTGCCATCAACTCCAAGCTCTTTTGATCCGCCACTCAACATAAGTTTTCCAGCCTCGCTTGCGAGAGATTCTATCATTTCCGAATAATTGATTCTGTAAGCCTTAGTTAGTTCTGGGATCCTTGAAATGTGTCTTTTAAGCTCTTTTAGAGTCATTTTACCAAAATTGATTTGTTTGAAAAGTGGGGCATCTTCTATTTTTTTATCCCTTGAATCTCCAAGTTGATCATTTGCAAGCTTTCCGATTGCTACCCCAGCAAGAAAAACACCTCTTCCAAAGTCCGTTTGAAAGTACTTATCACGAAATTTGTCGAAAAAATCGGTATTCATTTTCCCACCTCCGAATTGAAACGAGATATGAAATCGATCATCAGAAACATATTTTTTATTTCGAAAAATGGTTTAATTTTACCCTTTTCATGAAGAATTTTTGGTATTCTTTCAACAAACATCGATTTTACTGAATCCACATTTATCTTTTCTTTGTTTAGCATGTTGCCTATTACCTTTATAGCAAAATCTCTAAGAAATTTCGTTTCCGCCTCATCTTTATCTTTTCTTTCGATAGACATTATGGTTCCGTAAACAAATTTTAGGGCAGTGCTTAGTTTTTCTTCTCTTTTTGTCTCAATGGCCTCTAGACTTTCAGACCAGCATTTTTCTATCATCTTAAGTTGCGTAGGTGGAACGTCTTCAACCATCATGTGGACCAATTCTTGGGCATTTTTCTGTTCCCAGAAAATGAAATGGAAGAGAAGATTCTCGTTTTCAAATTTTGCTAAGATGTCAAACATATCTTCTATTTCCGTATTTTCCTTAGACACGTATTTCCTTAACTGACTTGCGATGTCTTCCACAGAGTTAGAAGAACCTGGGCCTATGATTTCCGGAATGCACCATATTTTTATTCCGGGAATCGTTCTGTCGTCCGTGAATTCCCTGTCAAGTCGTTCCCTTCCATTTGAAAAAATTGCAAAACAATCAGAGCAAATTGGAAAAACCTTCGAACTT
>JAVRKU010000052.1:0-4992 GCA_031962125.1 Mesoaciditogaceae bacterium
ATATCAATTCGAGTATCTATTTTCAAAGACCTTGTTCATTAACTTTTGATGACATAACATCTTTTTAAAGGAGGTAGGGGTATGAAGAAAACGTTTTTGGTTTTAACGGTTCTTGTTCTTGCTCTTTCGATGATGGCCATGGCGGCGCATCTCGTAATTCTGGAGATCAACGATACGCACGGTCATGCGTGGGCTTACAGCGATTATCACAATCCGGACATAGGAGGATTTGCAGCGATTGCGACGGTTGTGAATCAAATACGTGCCGAAGCTGCGGCTAACGGATGGGACTTTCTCTTCCTTCATGCAGGTGACGTTAACACAGGAGTTCCGGAATCAGATCTTCTGGATGCAAGACCGGACATACTTGCACTTGACATGATGGGTCTAAATGCGATGACAATAGGCAATCATGAATTCGATCATCCGTGGTCGGTTTTATCAAGACAAATGGCATGGGCCGATTTCCCATTTCTTTCTGCAAATATAGTTTACAAGGGAACGGACAAGACCGTTGGGGAACCTTACGTTATTGAAAATTTCCCGGATCTAAAGGTTGCAATTTTAGGTCTCACGACAAAAACAACAGAGTACATAGGAAATCCTCTTTACGTCAGGGGATATGATTTCCTCTCTCCAGATGCAGTTGCTCAGAAGGATGTTCCGATGCTTCATAAGATGATAGGACAAGACGGTATAGTCATAGCCCTTACACATCTCGGAATCTTTGGATACAGCGAACAGACATGCAATGGAAGTACATCCGATGTTAAAAAGATCGAGGCTCTGGATCCACCCAACAACCCTTATGGTGGAAGCATTTCTCTTGCACAGAGCGTTTCAGGAATAGCTGCGATCCTTGACGGGCACAGCCATACGGTTGTCGAACATCCTCTCAATGTAAATGGAACGCTCATAATTCAGGCTGGATCTTACTCAAAATATATCGCCAGGCTCGATTTGATAACTGAAAACGGAAAAGTTATAAGCTATTCTTACACACTCATTCCAATAAATCTCAAAGTCTATCATAAAGATAGCAGTGGAAATGACACTTACACTTATGTGGGCCAGGAAATAAAGCCTGATCCGGCTGTTGCTGATCTGCTTGAAGCCTACAAACTCGTTGGATCTAAAAAGCTTCTCGATCCGGTAGGATTTTCTAAGGTGAACTTTGCAAACAAAGATGACCAGACAAGAAAAGCCGATACACTCATGGGCCATCTTATAACAGACGCTGTTGCATGGAAATTTTCATCAAGTATGGGTGTTCAGGCTGTCTTAATGAATGGTGGAGGCATACGTACAGGCATAGCACCGGGAACTATAACTTACAGAGATATTCTTCAGGTGTTGCCATTTGGTAATACAGTTGTGGTATTGAAGATAAAGGGTTCAGATTTGCTTAAGGCAATAGAGTGGGGAGCTGTTTATCATCCTGAAGATACGGGTGCAAGATTGAATGAATGGGGTCTTACATATACCGTTACACAACAGGGAGTCACAGATATACTCATAGATGGAAAAACAATAGATCCGGATTCTATTTATACGGTTGCGACAAATGATTACATGGCAAATGGTGGTGACAATTATTCTATGCTCAAAAATGCCGATCAGTATAACACAGGATACGTGCTTGCAGATGTTCTCAAAGAATACATTCAAAGCTTAAGTCCTGTTGATTCATATCCATTCACACCAAGGTGGACCGAAACAAAGTAATTTGAAAATTTAGGGCCCGAAAGGGCCCTTTTTCATAAAGACCAATAAAATCTTTCGTGATACTTGACGGTCTTTATTCCCAGAGAAGAAAGAATTTCTATCATTCCATCTTCGAAAAATTTCTCTGTTTCGTCGTGATCAACAACGATTAAAGATAGACCGGACTGGACAGCTTTCAAAATATCATGATACGAAAGATCACCTGTTATGTACATATCGACTCCTACTTTTAGGACTTCATCTATAAGACTCGATCCTCCACCGGAGCAAATGGCAATTTTTTTGATCTTCTGTGGCCCCGTTGGTGCGAATTTAACGTGATCGGTCTCGAATCTTTCTTTGACGAAATTTGCAATTTCTTCTATTTCCATTTCATCTATGATTCCTATCCTGCCTATTCCGTCGCCGTTTTCACCCACGTTCAAGAGAGGCATTGTCTCTTTCATGCCGAGTTTCTGTGCGAGTATATCGTTAAGACCACCACGAACGGCATCGTAATTTGTATGTGCGGAATACACGGTAAGAGAGTTCATTATCGATGAATAAACCATTCTTCCAGTAAAATCAGTCGATTTTATCGATTTGATAGAATAAAAAAGTAAAGGATGATGGCTCAAAATAATCTGTGCACCAACATCTATAGCTCTCTCAACGGCCTGTTCTGTAACATCAAGGGTTACAATCACCTTATCTATTTCAACATCCGGCCCTTCTATCTGGATGCCACTGTTATCGTAACTTTGTTGGAGATTCAGAGGAATTCTTTTCTCAAGTTCCGAAATGAGTTCTTTTACAAGCATTGAATTCAGCCCTTTCTTTTCACATTCAATTATATTTTAACCTATGCAGAGTTTTTTTCGAGGGTTCTATGGTATATTAAAACTCTTTTAACTCAAATTATGCAAGTCTGAATATGAAAACTCTCAAGCCTTTGAATATAGCTTAAATCCTTAGAAATTGCTTTCAAAAGTACAATGAAACAAGATATTCTAATTTGCTCAATAAACTCTCTTAATCCCAAACGGTCTTTGACATTCAACCAGAATTGAGAAACCATCCATGTCGTGAAGAACAAGCTTATCAATTCAACATGCCTAAGCATACTTGTCTTGGAATACACCATCGACTTCAATCCAAGCTCGTTCTTCGCATATTTAAAGCCCAACTTTATGTACGTTCTTTTGGAATAATGCTCTAAGATTTCATCTTGACTCTTAGATACATCCGAACAAGGTATATCGCATTTATACATCCTCTGACCTTCAAAGAAATCCTAATATCTCAAAACGCATACATACCCGTTAACGTTGTGCTCATTTCACACAGCCTTTGTTTCCTGGCCATGTCTGGTCTACCGATTTCGTCGAACGTATGGTAAGAAGTTCTGAAAATGCTTTATTTGGTAGCTATGGACGTGGAAAAGAAATGGACCATGAGGCAAAAAAATTGGGCTTCTATTCTAGCCCAATTAACGGTATACTTTAAAGAAAGGGTTGAATCTTATTTATGATTTATGAATTCTTATCTCAGATCAACGGATATACAAATAACTAATGTCATGGGCTTTCGACATAAATTTTAAATCTCAAAATGATCTTTAAAATGATCTTTCGTATATCTCTTCAAGATCTTTTAATTTGAGATTTCCCGGTGTTACGTCAACGAGTCCTCCCATTGTTCTCATGGCATCGGCGGCGAGAGTTTTTATCTTTGATCTTTCAACGCCTATTTTCGAGAGTGTCACGTCGAGATCGACTGATTTTTGAAGTCTTTTCAAAAGTTCTATTGACATTTTTGCAAGTTCTTCTGTGTCAGTGATATCCCCTGGTGCGCCAATTGTCAAAGCGACTTTTGCAAGTCTTTCTTTTACATCTTTTAAGATGTATTCAAAAAGTGTTGGACCGGTTGCACAAAGGCCCACACCATGAGTAACGTTGTAATAACCGCTAACTGGGTGTTCAAGGGCATGATTTGCTATGCAACCAGAAAGCGTTTCGCATATGCCGGCGGCGGTGCTTGCCCATGCAAGTGCCGTGCGTGCTTCTATGTTTTTACCATCTTTGTAAGCAACTGGAAGATATTGATTTATCAAAGAGATAGCCTCGAGCGCTAAAAGATCTGACGCTGGCTGATGATTCACGTTTATGTACGATTCTATCGCGTGGTAAAACGCGTCCATCCCTGTTGAAGCAGTTTGATTTGCAGGCAAAGAGATCATCAATTCGGGATCTACTATCGATAGAACTGGGAAGGTTACATCAAAACCAACGCCGATTTTTTCTTTTGTATTTGGATTTGTAACGACGGCAAATGGATCTGCTTCTGTACCAGTGCCGTGTGTCGTTGGTATTGCAACTATGGGTAGTGCTAATTTTGGAATTTTTCCACCACCAACATTCGTGTAATCCCAACAATTTCCACCCGATTTTGCCACAACGGCTATCATCTTGGCCGAATCTATTGGGCTTCCGCCTCCTATGCCTATTACAAAATCACAATTTTCATCTTTGGCAACTTTAGCACCTTCATCGACGGTCGTGGCAAGTGGATTTGGAACTATTTTATCAAAATGAAAGTGACCAATTTTTGCTTCATCGAGTTGTTTCACCACTTTGTCAAGTAATCCAGTTGATTTGGCACTTTTACCTCCTGTCACTATCAAGGCTCGCTTTCCAATGCCCTTGACAAGATCTCCTAAATTGTTGATTTTACCTTGACCAAACACGATCTTTGTGGGAAGAAAATAAGTGAATTTTCCAACATCTTTCATAAAAATTCCTCCTTTCACTCAACTATCGCCATGATCTATACTAAACCAACTTTAAATTCCGAATCTTTTTGATTCAAAAGTGCAATGAAATTTTACCCACTCATGATCTGAAAGTTGGTCCCTATAAAGGTCTTTAATTTCAATTTCTCTAATTTATCTTTTATCTTGATTTCAAAGAATTCGGGTCTTTACCAAATTTTATGTATCCGTTGATCTGAGATAAGAATTCATAAATCATAAATAAGATTCAACCCTTTGTTTAAAGTATACCGCTAATTGGGCTAGAATAGAAGCCCAATTTTTTTGCCTCATGGTCCATTTCTTTTCCACATCCATAGTTACCAAATAAAGCATTTTCAGAACTGCCGTATTACTCGGAAAAACACTCTTCGATTTCGTCGTTTTCCTCAATTGCCTGTTGAATGATTCTATGGGATCTGTTTTGTCTTCTCTTATTTATCTCAGGACCAACTTTACACAAACTTTGAGAGAGACTC
>JAVRKU010000053.1:0-4686 GCA_031962125.1 Mesoaciditogaceae bacterium
CGCTCTTCCGATCTGAATCGACAACTTCTTTTCCTCTATCTGCTGGAAGAGCGTGCATGTAAACTGAATGCTTGTTGGTAAGGCTCATCTTTTTTTCATCGCATATCCAGTCCTTGTGTTTTGCAGCCTCTGCCCATATCTTATCCTTGTACTTTGCAGCCTCCAAAGGATTGGGAATCGTGTAAAATCCTCCCCACGATTTTGGAATGACAACATCGGCATTTTTGAATGCATCGTCCATGTTGTGCGTTATCGTTAATTTACCTTCGCCAGTCTTGGCATTTTCTTGCGCCTGCTTGACGATATCAGGCATGAGATCGAAACCTTCTGGGTACGCTAAGGTTATGTCCATTCCATATCTTGCAAAAAGTAAGATCTGGGATTGCGGCACTGAAAGCGGTTTGAGATGACTTTCAGCGTAAGCCCAACTTATTCCAACCTTCAAACCCTTCAAATTCTTACCGAATCTTTCTTGAATGGTCATGAGATCGGCCAACACCTGCATAGGATGGTAAACATCATCTTGAAGACTCAAAACAGGCACTCTTGAATCTTGGGCAAGATCTCTCAAAAATTTATTTCCTTCGCCGAAGAAGCAATTCCTTACCGCTATGGCATGACCGAATCTGCTCAAAACTTTAGCCGTATCGGCAGGCGTTTCACCATGATGCGCCTGCATCATTTCTGGTACGAGATAATGCGCGTGACCACCGAGCTGAGTTATGCCTGCCTCTATAGAATTTCTCGTTCTCGTTGACTCTTCGTAAAACATCATGAAAACAGTTTTGTAAAGCAACCATGGCGTAAGTTCATCACGTGCAAACATTCTTTTGAGATCGAATGATGTATCGAGCATCAGATCGACCTCTTCTTTTGTGAAATCTTGAGTCGTTATGAAATGTCTTCCCCTTAAAAACGTACTCATCTTCTCACTCCTTTTTCAAAATTTGTTGTGGAAAGTAAGCATAAAAGGCTGCCGCTTTTACAAGATGATCTACCGGTGCCTGATCGTCTATTCCGTGTGCGTAAATCTCATTTGCTGGTCCGAAACCTATAGTCGGAATTTTAAAAAGTCCTGCCGTTGCAACACCATTGGTCGAGAAATTCCACTTGTCTATTTTTGGATCCGATCCAAAGACATCATTGTAAGTTTTAACTGCCGCCTGAACTATGTCAGATTTTTCATCCATAACCCATGTCCTGAAATACTTCTCAGACGAGTATTCTTTACCAGTGTATCCCTTCCCATGGTACGTAAGTTCAATCACTTCAGCTTCCACACCGGCTTCTTTTATAACCTTTTTGAATTCTTCTATTGCACTTTCTTTCGTCTCTCCTATCGTGAGCCTTCTATCGAGATGAATGGTACACTCGTCTGCAACGGCGTTTTCTGAAGGAGACTTGAAGAAGATCTGAGAGACGACAACTGTACCCTTGCCAAGGAAAGGATCAACCTTCAGTTTTTCGTTCAATTTTTCGATTCCCAAAATTATCCTTGCCATCTTGTATATAGCGTTGTCTCCGCGCTCCGGCATTGCGGCATGGGCTGACTTTCCCTTCGTGCGGATCTCAACTTCTACTCTTCCCCTGTGACCTCTGTAAATATTGAGATTTGTAGGCTCAGTTATGACAACGTAGTCTGGGATGAATTTATCTTCTTTGACTATGTACTGCCAACACATGCCATCGCATTCCTCTTCCATGACGGATCCGACAACGTAAAGCGTGTAATCACCCTCTAAGTGCAAATCTTTTATGATCTTTCCAGCATAAACCATGGAAGCCATGCCAGCTTTTTGATCGCCAGCACCTCGACCGTATATTATGCCATTCTCCATTTTACCCTTAAAAGGATCATGCTTCCACTGCGTTGGATCTCCAACCCCTACCACATCTATGTGAGCGTCCATGGCAATCTTTGTTTTGCCATTCCCAATCCTTCCAAAAATATTTCCAAGGTCGTCTGTCTTCACTTCGTCAAAACCAACTTTTTTCATTTCAACGGCAATTCTATCGACAACGGCCTTTTCTTGCCCCGAATAACTTGGAATCGCAACGATATCGCGCAAAAATTGAGCAACATCTTTTTCGTATTCATAAGCCTTTTTCAACACATCTTTTGCAGAAACATTTGCCATTTATTTCACCCCTTTGAAAAAATCAACGATTTTTTGAGCTATTTCTCTTCCAACTCTCAACTGGGCCTCCTCTGTCGAAGCTCCAAGATGTGGCGTTGCAACGACATTTGGCATCGATGCGATCTCACGGCCAGTGTCATCTAAAGGCTCGACCTCAAAAACATCAAGACCTGCACCGGCAATTTTACCCGATTTAAGCGCGTTTAAAAGTGCTTTGTCGTCTACAATGCCGCCACGTGCAGCATGGATGAAGATTGCAGATTTCTTCATCATGGAAAATTGATCGTCTGATATTATATGCTTTGTAGAATCGAGTAACGGAAGGTGAACTGTTATGTAATCTGAATTCTTGAGCAGATGATCGAGAGAGACAAACTCAACATCAAGGCCGCGTTTGTTTTGAATAACATCGTACGTTATGACCTTCATTCCGAAGGCAAATGCCCTTTTGGAAACTTCTGCACCTATATTTCCAAACCCAACAATTCCGAGAGTTTTACCGTATAGTTCAACTCCATCGAGACTTTTCTTTTCCCATTTTCCATCTCTTAAAGTTACGGTGCCTGTAACAATATGACGTGATACCGAGATCATAAATCCAAAGACAAGTTCAGCCACGCTTATCGCATTTGCGGTTGGTGTACTCAAAACGGGTATACCGCACACTTTGGCTGCATTCAAATCTATGTTATCCAGTCCAACACCGGCACGGCCTATGACTTTTAATTTTTTACCGGCATCTATAACTTCCTTTGTCACCTTCGTGGCACTTCTGACTACTATTCCATCATATTCGCCCATATACTTTGGCAGATCTACTTTAGAGTATTCCCTTTCATCCACATCTAAGCCTGCACCTTTGAGAATCGTTATCGCATCAGGTGCAAGGGGATCATTTACCAAAATTTTGAACTTCATGATCTTTCATCTCCCAAAAGCACTTCTTCGGCAGCCTTTACGCCAGCACCCATTGGTACTTTCTTTCCAAATTTGTTCATGGCCATCTCTATCGTGGCAACGGCCGAAATTATATCAAGTTTATCAACATACCCAAGATTTGAAACCCTGAAAATCTTTCCCTTAAGCTGAGATTGCCCTTCAGAAAAAACCATTCCGTATTCTTCACGGCAGAATTTCAAAAATTTAGAACCGTCTACTCCTTCTGGCACTTTCACGGCCGTCACGACATTCCCAGGACGCTTTGCAAAAAGTTCGAGTCCTAAAGCCTTCACGCCTTTTCTTACGGCATTCCCGAAGATCGCATGTCGTTCCCAGACCTTCTCAACGCTCTCTGCTTTTATCATCTCAAGTCCTTTATTAAGCTGATATACAAGATTAACTGCGCCGGTATAAGGTGTGTCCGTGTAAGACTTTTTGTAAGCTCTCAGATCAAAATAATATCTCGGTGACTTAACCTCTTCTATTCTTTTCCATGCTTTCTCGCCTGAGACAGCAACAAATGCAAGGCCTGGAGGCATCATAAATGCCTTTTGAGATCCTGCAATGACCACGTCAACGCCCCACAGATCCATCTCGAGAGGTTCTGCAAGAATGCCGCTCACGGCATCAACAACGAGTAATGCATTTGTATTTTTTACGACTTCGGCTATTGATTTTATGTCGTTAACAACGCCCGTAGAAGTTTCACTTAACGTCGTAAAAACTGCTTTGACATCTGGATTTTGATCAAGCAATTTTTTGATCTGCTCGGGTCTCAAATAATCCCCCCATTCGATGTCTAACTTTATCATGTTGATGTTGTACGCCTTGCACAGATCAGCCCAACGTTCGCCAAATTTTCCACCAACGACGGCTATGGCCTTATCGCCAGGATTTACCGTATTTGCAACGGCTGCCTCCATTGATCCTGTGCCTGAAGACGCAAGAATGAAGACGTGATCGTTTGTTCTAAAGACACTCTTTAGATCGTTTGAGGCTCTTTCCAACATCTCCAAAAATTCTGGATTTCTATGATAGAGAGTTTCGCGCGCACCTTCGAGCAAAACATCCACCGGCACAGGTGTCGGGCCTGGAGTCATTATTCTTAATTTCTTTATCATGACAATCTCCTCCTCTTTTTGGAAAAATGCTTTAAACTATTTTACCATTTTTTATGGTAGTATAATCTTGTCATAGCATTTGTAAAGAAATAAAGCTTAGGAGGGAGAGAAGTGATAATTGAAGATTTATCTTCTAACAAATTTATCTTTGATTCGATGATTAAAGCGAAAACTTTAAGAGATTTCACAAGAGACCTTTACAAAGGGTTCAAAGTAAGTATGGGAATTAATCGACTTGCATTTGCAAGAATTCATGATTCAGATATAATAGCAGAAATAGCATTTAACGATTCAAATGAGATCTTTCTTGATTCCAAGTTCAGGCAGAACATATACGAAGGTTCTCTTATGGATGTGATTGAAAATGGGAAACCAAGGATCATAAATGATCTGGAAGAGCACATAAAAGTACATCCAAATTCTATTTCGACAGCTCTTTTACTTAAAGAAGGAATGATGTCAAGTTTAACTTTTCCCATATTTATCAA
>JAVRKU010000054.1:0-1151 GCA_031962125.1 Mesoaciditogaceae bacterium
GCGCATGAAAGTGCACTCTTGATAAATTTCCTTGCATGATCTTTGATACCATCTCCGATATCTTTTCAACTTTAAGATTCAAAATGTCTCTCTCGTCATATCCAAGATCTTTTGCGATCCACGAAAGTTCGACCTCGTTAAGGCCAAGGCTGTCAAAGTTAGAAAACAATTTACTCTCGACGGCCCTTCTTACCTTGTCCCTTCTTATGGAAGCAAACTCCAAATGAAATTTGATCTTCGGATTTTTTTCTCTCATCTCTTTTATGAATTTCAAAAGTTCGTCAAGCCTCTCATCAACGGTGGTGCCGTCGGCGTAAACGTCTTGCATGATGTGAAAGCCGGAGACGAGAAAGTGGGAAATCTCGGTGGCATGATCTAAAACATAAGATTTAAAAGGTTCTCTTACTTCTAACTTTGAATTTACCGGATTCCACGATGCTATGAACCTGTTAGATCTTGGACATGTGTAAGATTTGCCGTTGATTGTGATCGATTGATCTTGGGAAAACTCAAAGATCCAGTGTATGGCATCGATACCGCTTCCTTCGTAAGCCTCTGCCGGATGTTTGAGACCGCCCTTTCCCACGGCAAAAAGATTTTTCGAATTTGGGAAGAGATTTGCTATTTCCCTTTTCAAAGGGTAGACGTAGACAAGTATTTTCTCAAATGGAAAAGATGCAAGACCTTTTGCCATATTTGCAGAGGTGCCACCAAGCCTCAACGTGCCGCTTCCAAAGGTCTTCATTATCCATTCGTAAACGTCTTTTGAGTCGATCATCAACTGAAGCGCACTTCCATTTACGAAAGAAAAAATCATCCCTTTCCAGAAATCCTCCACGCTTTTTATGGAGTCTGGAAGGTCTGTCAGATCTTTTGGAATTTCGAGATCCAAGTTGCCGATCTTTTGCGGATCAACCTTCACAAGTCCATCTACCACAGAGTGAAAGCCAAGGACTATCATCTTTGAATTTCTTGCCCTTTTGATGCCCCATTCCACAACATCATCGTATATCTTCATACCATACCTCCAAAGATCAAAAGAAATATCGAACTCACAATTACAGTCGTTGTTATCGTTCCACCTGCCAGTTCAGGATCTAACTTTTTGTCTATTGAGTACAAAAGTGTCAACAAAGGTGCCGGCATAAGGG
>JAVRKU010000054.1:1251-4620 GCA_031962125.1 Mesoaciditogaceae bacterium
CCTCCAAAGATCAAAAGAAATATCGAACTCACAATTACAGTCGTTGTTATCGTTCCACCTGCCAGTTCAGGATCTAACTTTTTGTCTATTGAGTACAAAAGTGTCAACAAAGGTGCCGGCATAAGGGTACTCAAAAGCACGACATTTGCCATCAAAGGATCTGACGGTTCGAAATTTCTTAGCAAATAATAGAAGAGAAGGCCCAACATGCCTCCGAGAACGTACTTCAAAGAAATAGCCCTCGACATGTTTTTCAACTCGACCTTTAATTTTTCAAAATTCAAGAAGATGCCTATCGTCAAAAGAGAAAGAAAAGCATTTGCACCGCTGAAGATCCCGAGAAATTCGGAGAGCAGCGCGGGCATTTTCGGTAAAGAAAGATTCAGAATTATCGCCGTAAGTATAGCGAGCAAAGGTGGAAAGGTAGAAACTTTTTTTAGAATGTTTTTTACGCTGAACTCATCGGTGGAAAAGAGTATCGCTATGGCATATCCCAACGTGTATATCATAAGACCATTTCCCATGTCAAAAATGGACATGTAAGCGAGACCCCTTCCCCCCCAAAGCAGTTGGGCAAAGGGATATGCAAACAAACCAAGATTAAGGCCGTTAAAGGTCAAGATCAAAGATCCCTTTGTGCCATGAGAAATATTTGATCTTCGAAAGATGAAAAAACCAGAGATCATAAGTGTCAATGTCGTCACAATTCCGAAAACGGCCAACGAGAAAAGTGGAAGGGTGAGTTTGACACTTGTAACGGCTTGAATTATAACCGCAGGAAGCGTTATGTATATGACGATCTTAGAAAAAGCACGACCTTCATTTTCGTCGAAAAATTTGAACGATTTCAGCAAGTACCCAATCGCTATTATCGCAAGGTATGCAAGAATTTTGTCGATCATTCATGCTCCGTAATGTTTTTTCATTTCCGAGTTGTAGGGAAGATTCATTATCTCATCCAAAACTGCTTTTGCCTGTTCCTCCGATTTCGTGCGCGGATCCCTTATCAAAATCTCTTCAAGTACCTTCCTGTCTCCTTTTGTAAAGGCCTCAAGCGCCATCTCCATCCTCATTATCCTCGGCGTCAAATACATTTTCTTTATCCTTTCCGTCAAATCTGGCTCTATCTTTTCGGGATGTATTCCTTCCTTGTCAACTAAAACTGGCACTTCTACCACAACATCGTCTGGTATCCCCTTTATTGTACCTTTATTTAAAACGTTCAAATACAATCTTGCCTTCTTGTTGTTTGCTATCGCATTTATGAACGGTATCTGCTGCTCGCCGCTGACTTTGTCCTTTGGAAATTCTTCGGGCCACACTTGTGTCAATTTAGCGTGCGGATCTTTCGAAATCTCTATTAACTTTTCCCTTATCTGTCTTAATTCCTCGTAAAATTTAGGCCTTTCGACTTCGTTGTCTATGCCACCAAACTTCCCAAACCATCTTTTCTTCGTCTCAAGATTGTAATGGTATTTCCATGTCCCATTTCTTACCGTATCGCCTATTGGAAGCATTCCGTAGAATTCGTACATGTCCATCGCTGCAGGACTCATTTGCATATCCCATGGGCTCGTTGATTCCCACTTCGGCAATTTCTCCTTTATCCATTCGTTCAGCAAAGGATATCCTGGCTTTCCCTTGTACAAAAATCTGTTTAAAAATATTCCATGATTGACGCCCGCTATCTGCCAATCTATGTCTTTCTCATCTAATCCAAGTGTCTTAAAGACCTCATGTATGCCACCAAAACCATGACAGAATCCAACTACCTTTGCCTTTGTTTGTCTTAATCCAAGTTGCGTTATCTCAAAGACGGGATTCGCAGTTTGGATCAAATACGCATTCGGACAAACTTTCTCAACTGCCCTTGCGATGTCTAAATGCAATTTGAGTTGGTTGTAATTGGACAAGGTGTAATAATCTGAGACCATGTTGAACTCTTGAGAATCTATCCCGCGATAATATCCATGCTTTTGGCCAACATCGCGCATCTCTTCGTATTGAACGTAACCATCCTGATGACCTTCTCCCCTTGCAAGGGCCGTGTTTATCACAAAAGATGCACCTTCAAGTGCCTTTTCAAGATTGGTCGTCTTTTCGAATTTCAAATCTCCTCCAATCTCTTTTGTGTACCTTTGAGATAGATTGTATATGGCATCCAATCTTCTTTCGTCTATGTCCATTAAAGACACAGTTGTTCCAGCAAATTCTTTTGTCTTTGCCAGATCACCAACAAGTTTTAAGGTGTACCTTACACTTCCTGCTCCTACAAATGCAATTTTCATCTTTTCATCTTCCTTTCCATAATTTTCTTAACGTGTGGGCAGCCATCTTTGGATTTCTATCTCTTGTGAAAACTCCCTTGTAATTGTAAAGCGGCCTGTGAACATTTTGGGCCGTTTTGAAATCGGCAAAGGCCCAAACGTGTATGCCAGAAACGAAATCTTTTTCATTTGCTATTTTGAACAACCTCTCGATGTACTCCGATTGGTACTCCTCAGAAAACATCTGCGGAGGATTTGCATGAAAGCCGCTTATCGCATCGGCACCGAATTCCGTTAAAACAATAGGCCTTTTGTACTCTTTGTACAACGCATCAAGATCGTCTGATAGCAATTTCTCGGCTTCATCTATCTTTCCCTGGTGATTGTACCAGCCATAGTAGCGATTCACGCTTATCACGTCAAAATGTCGCATCGCCACATCGGGTCCGCCCGATTTCTTGCAAAAAGGAACGCAGCTTACCATCGTGACGGGCCTCGTCGGATCCGAAGATTTTGCCGTATCGTAAAGAGTTTTGAAAAATTCATCTGACTTTGAATAGGCCGAATCTGGCTCATTCGCAACGCTCCACATGATGACAGATGGATGATTTTTATCCCTGTTTATAAGTTTTTTAATGTTTTCGTTGCATAGTTTGACGGTTTGTGGATTATCCATGTGGTACTTCTCAAGTCCAACGTGCGGCGCTTCGTCTATTATGAGAAATCCAAGTTGATCTGCCATGTCAAGCCATTCTTCAGAGTAAGGATAATGTGAAGTTCTAAAAGAGTTTGCACCAATCCATCTTAGAAGATCGTAATCTTTGACGATTAAAGGCTTAAAGGTGCCCTGACCTTCAATCGGGAATTCTTCATGCTTGCCAAAGCCAAGTAGTTTGATGGGCTTATCGTTGAGGAGAATATGCTTATCGTCCAAAGAGACAGTCCTTATTCCAACCCTTACTTTGTATTCGTCAAAGACTTCTCTGTCAGATAAAATTCTCGCTCTCAGATCGTAAAGGTAAGGGTTGTCAACGTCCCAAAATTTTGCATCTTTTATCTCAAGATGAAATTCGACTTGCTTTCCAGAAATCTTTTTCCTTTG
>JAVRKU010000055.1:0-4331 GCA_031962125.1 Mesoaciditogaceae bacterium
CTAATCCCTGTATTTGTCATACGCCTATGTAATAAATAAAAGAGTGGCCGTTTTCACGGCCACAGTGGGGGTAGAGAAAGACGAGCTCTCTCACCATGTCACGGCTATACCTCCTCCAAAGGTGTAACCATTCACCCACAAGAGGTTTGCCCGAATCCATTCGTATTTCAGATTTATCTCTATGTAAGGTTCGGCAGTTTGTAATTCCCCCCTTATCCCACCGAACACCTCTATGTTCCATATATCGATTCCGACACCAGCGGCAACTTTGATCGGATTAACTCCGTTCAAGGTCATTTCATCCCAAAGTTCTCCTCTCAACATTAAAAATCCAATTGAGGTTGTATCTTTGATCCCGAATTTTGCCATTGGGGTTAAATTTTCCAATCCCAACATGACTTTACCATACATTTGATCTATCAAATTGCCCTCCATTCCAACGAAAATGCCAGTCGTAGCGCGTCCAGTTTGGTAAGTGTAAATTTGACCAATTATTGAAAGATCTGTTGAGCCATAACTTATGTTTCCAAGGATTTTAGAAGTTCCTTGGTTGTAAAAGATATTTATGCCAAATTGATTTTGTGCTTTTGGATTTTCAAAGGCAAAATCTGATCTTATGTTATCGGCAAAGCCCATTAAAACAAGGAAATTTTTTCCACCGCTCTGAACACTTGCCACTGCTCTGTTCTTTTGATCTGTCATAGAAATCTGAATCGCGCTAACGCCCGTTATCAAAGATACGTTAACCGTATTTTGGTTTGATTTGATGTTCATCGCAAATTTTGGATCCGCTAAATTTATAGTTCCTTCGCCGATAGTTTGAATTGCGATGTTACCAAATGCGTCATTCTTGCCATTTATCTTCATAATTTCTCTGAAGATCTCAAACGAATTGCCAGAAAAGGTTAGAATTCCAGATTTGTTTATCTGTTCTATCTGTCTAAATCTTTGATACTCGTCAGAATTCATCTCATGAATCTCGTAATAGAAAAATCTATTTTCATTTGGAACGTCTATTTTAGAAATCATATTTGCTATTTCATTTTTTGTCTGATCATCTGCATCTACAAGTAGAATATTCGAGTTAGGCGAGTAAAGCACATATCTCGAAAGCACCCCCAAAAGATCGTAGGCCACTTTGGCATTTATGTATTTCAAAAAGATAATCGACGGTTTATAAATCATCGCACGAATTTTATCTGGCGAATTTATGCTACCTACAAGGTACACGTTTCCGACTTTTGCAAAGGCGTAATTCGTCGTCATGAGCACTTTTTGCAATCCTTCTTCGAAGTTTGAAGCCTGAAAGGTCATGTTAACCGTGCCTGTCACATCGTCGGCAAGAATGACCTGGACGTTGTAGGTACGAGCGATATCATTTATGGCACTTCTTAAATCAGCGTTGGAAAAGGAAAAATCAATTCCGAAAGCGATAGATGAAATTAAAAATATTGCGATTAACCACATCATTTTTTTCATTTCACTCACCTCTTACAGCGACAAAAAGAACCACGCGCTTGAGTACATCTTTGTAATTCAATTGGGTAAAAAGTTTTCCAACTATTGGCATGTCTCCAAGCACAGGAATCTTCGATTCAACGGATGAGATGGATGTAAAACTCATCGCTGCAACTGATATTCTTCCTCCAATTGGAATGGTTATAGACGTTTGTATGCCTTGTTGAACGGCAGAAGGAATGTCTTGTCCTGCATCTTCAGATGAATAAAGTGCTTCCGAAACGTCAAGTATAACTTTATCGCCCATTATTGTAGGCGTTATAGTTGCCTCAACTCCTATTGGTATTTCTTTGTAGTAAGTGTTTCCGTTGAGTATATACTGGTAAACTCTTATGGTTTTGGAAAAGATCTTCGACTGTACGCCGTTTATCGCTCTCACATTTGATTCTGATAGCAATTTGAGATCTTCACTTGATTTGTTGAGGTTAAAACTTCCCGAAAGAAGTCCAAGTGGCGTTAAAATGTTGGTTGTGAACCATTCGTTGGATATGGAAAAATAACTTGCCGTCCCTGTTGAGGTTGAATTGTAATCCCAGTTTCTTTCCCATTTTCTGAACGTGTTTTCATTCGTTTCAACGACCGTTATCTCAAGTTCTACCTCGCTTTTTGGAATGTCTATGACCTTTATCAGAGAAATTATCTTATCCATCATATCCTTTGGTGCTGTTACAGTTAAAACATAAGGATCGCTTGATGTGTTGACGTATTTTCTCATGTAGGCAGGCAACAAAGACACTATATCGGCCGCTTTGTAATTTACGCTTTTATATTTTGTCGTCGTTGAAAAGTACATGAATTTGTCACTCGATGGCGTTGCCAGAGAGACAAAGTAGAAGCCATTTATCTTTGTCCACGAGTAACCGCCAGCCAAAAGCATAAGATCAAGTGCCTGTTCAAGCGTTACATTTTTTAGATCGATGGTCACGTATCCTCCGACTGAATCGTCTGCTATGATGGTTTCACCTGTATCGTATGAAAGTTGGTTGAGCGCCTGTCTAAGATCCATTTCAAAAAAAGACTCATTCACCAATTTCGATCCGAAAACGGAGATGGCCATCGCAACAATTATGAATAAGAGTACGATCTTTTTCATGATTGAACACTTCCCATCTTGACAAGGTCATCTTGCGTTATCTCAAAGGTAACCTCTGTTTTTATCTGCTGGTTTGAATTTTTATCTCCTTTATAGGCAATGATCATTGGGACGTGATAGAGGCCAGTTTTGTTTATCTTGTAATTTCCTATGGGAATATCCACATATCTTTCAACTGATGGAAAGATCGTGAAGCCATTCTCAGAAAGATACTGTGCTTGAAGCGTCAGATAATTCATTTGGGAATCCACGATATCGTAGATGATGTTGAAATTCGTAAAGGTGTTTCCGGTATTCTTGATCCATACCCTTAGAAAGGCTTTGTCTGTGGGGGTAGATGGCATAATCTTTTCTGTATTTGTTATTTCAAAACCGTATTTTGTCGTTCCGGTTATTCTCATCATGACGGGAATATAAAAAGTGGAAGTATTCGGTGAATTCTCAACCGAGACTCTGACCTTCGCGGCAAAAGCATACAAACCAGTTGCTTCCTGGGGAATTTTATAAGAAAATGGGATAACTCTTTTTTGATCTTCTCTTAAATTGAAGGCGTCCGGATAAAATTTGATATCCTCTATATCTGATCCAAAAACCCAATAACCATTCTCGTCCATTCCAAGCGTAACGGCATTTATCGTTGCCGATATCGTTGAAAATTCTCTGTTTGAAAGTTCAAACTTTCCCATCTGATTTGTTCCAGCCTTTGCATCGCCCGTGATGTCAGATGGTGAAAGCAAGACGTTGACTTCCAAAGGTTTGGATGTGGATGCCGATTCGACTATCGAAAAGTTCTGTTCTTTATGACTTAAAAATTTGTTTCCAGATTTTATGTTTATCTTCACCGTGTATTCGCCCACGGGCAAAGACCTATCGTAGAGAGCATACATCTCCCTCTCGATGTTTGGCATTACAAGGTCTGTATGATCCATCGTAAGATCTCCTCTCCCCCACACTTTGTTGTCAGACGAGACGATGAGGTAATCTCCCGCTGGCCTGAAAGAAGTATCGCCAGAATTTTTGACGATCGCGCTTATTCTTAGTCCCCTTTGCGTCGATGTGGCAATTTCATCCAAATTTATAATTTCTATTCTGTCAAGTGTTAACTTTGAATTTGCGGGTCTGCCCTTAACAGTGATATGAACAATGCTTCCGAATCTAAAACGCCTTTCTATTGAAATGCCAGTTCCCGTTGCATTTGAACTTGTTGACGTGTCTTTTGGCACAAAATTTGCCCATATCATGGCATAGTAATCTCCGCCGTATTTCACAGATCTTGGCACTTCAATGCTCACCTGAACTTTTTCAGTTTGAAGTGCCCTAACGTTGACGCTTGTTTGGTTGTTTGGAAATTTTATCCAATTTGCACATGAGAAGGCATAAGTCGAATCTTTTGTCAGGTACACGTAAGCGCCGCTTTTGTCAAGCGTGAATGTGCCTATATCGAGTTGGTAATTGATATCCGCAAGCGTGCCGTTGACAAGGCTTAATTCAAAGGTCTGTACGTCTCCTGGATACATTTCCGCTTCGGTCTTGAGAGGGCTCAAACCGAGGTTATAAGTGACGGAAAATGCCGTTATCGCAAGGCTAATACAGATCATCGATATCAATATTTTTCTCATTCTTCTCTCACCCCTTTTTGTTTCTTTAAAATTCTCTTTTTCTAAAAAATATTCTTGATTTCGCCATTTGCTATGCGCTATAGGCTATATGCCATACGTTA
>JAVRKU010000056.1:0-4226 GCA_031962125.1 Mesoaciditogaceae bacterium
TGATGATAGATGATCAAATAGTCAAGCAGATAGCGAATTTAAAAGATTTGCAGATCAAAGTGATAAGACTTTTAGGAGTTGAATATGAAAAATATTATTTTTGACCAAAAATGTGCGGAATGTGGGTTATATACAAAAACAAAAGAGATCTCGATTTCGAGATCTCTTTCATATATATTTTAAGTTTTACGCCTTGGTCACTTCTTTAGACTTACTTTCAACCTCGTCCAAAAATACAGCGTAGGGACCTTCGATTCCGTTAAAATGCGTTTTGTAATCGAGTGTGTAGGCTCCAGCATTCAAGAAATAAACTATATCACCAAGTGTCGTATCCTCTGGCAGATCAACTTCATCGTAAACGACATCTATGCTATCACATGTTGGTCCCGCAAGCGTAAAGGTTTTCTTCGGATGATTTTCTTTGCCATCAACAACGAGCGTATATCTGAGATTTTCTATAGTTTCCATCAGACCGTGATAAACTCCTGCATCTATGTAAAGCCAATCTTTCTTCTCCTTCGAAGATCTCAAAAGCACTCTCGAAACGAGTATCCCGGCATTTCCTACCATAGATCTGCCTGGCTCTATGAAGAGTGTTGGCCTTTCCATGAAGTTAAAATACTCGTCTATACTATCATTTATAACATTTGCGATCTCCGAAACCGTTGGTATATCTCTTACATACTTGATAGGTATTCCTCCGCCTAGGTTTATCGTGTTCAATTTTATTCCTTCAAGTTTGGCAAACCAGAAAACATCGGCAACCTGCATAAGCGCATCTTTCCAACTATATTTATCGTAACACTGGGATCCAACATGGAAAGAAACACCCACTGGCGCAAGTCCAAGATCTCTCGCGTAAAGCACAAGCCTTTTCACGTGATCTATGTTGGTTCCAAACTTTCTTGAAAGCGGCCAATCGCTATCAGAACCATTCATGGAAAGCCTGAGATAAATTTTTGCATCAGGAGCATTTCTTGCGATCTTTTCAAGTTCCATTTCTGCATCTGCTGCAAAATACTGTATTCCCATGTTATAGGCGAAGCGAATATCCTCCTCTTTCTTTATAGTGTTTCCAAAGCTTAATCTCGATCCCGGTATTCCCATGTTTAAGAGAAGTTCTATTTCTCCACGAGATGCAACATCAAAAGAAGAACCAAGATTGTAAAGCCTCTTAATTATCCTTGGATGAGAATTAGCTTTAACAGCGTAAAAAACTCTTACATCTTCTATATTTCTTATTAGATCCTGATAATTACTCTCGATTATATCGAGATCCATCACAACAAACGGACTTTCATTCGAACGTGCGATTTCTCGCACACGCTCTGAGATGTCCATATCACCCCACCTCTTTCATTTAAGATTTCGAACTATGATAGAACCAAATATGTTATGAATTAAAGCATATTAAAGTTAAGGTTTTCTTTTATACAGAAGATGTTGTAGGGTGTTCAAAAATTCAAAGTTCAAAAAGCGACCACCAACTTCTTTTTTCCTTTCTGATTTTGGCTATCCTCATGTTATCACATGAGGATAAAGATATGGAGATGGTCTTTTAATTACAGGTGTTTGAATCACACAGCCTATTTAGTTGTTAATGACCTTGAATTTTTCCATTAATCGTAAGGGTTATTTTTTGAACAACCTACCTTCATACACAACGTGAGATGGTAATTTAAAACAGGGGCAGAATGAAAATATTTTTGGCAGTAAAAAATAAGGACCCTTAGATAAGGGGTCCTTATTTTTAATTAAGGGGGATAGGGGGTATTTCATAGCTTTAGACGAACCTATTTTTATTTTGTTCAAAAAGTTTTTTTAGATGAAAGTTCACATGCTATTTCTGCGCCAAGAGCAGCATTGGATCTGACAAGATCGATATTTGCTCTCAAAGCGTCGGGCACATATTCGACAATTTTAGAAAGTAGAAAAGGTGTTACGGTCTTTCCATGAATACCTGATTTATTTGCATTCAAAAGTGCACGTTCGATAGCTTTGTCTATTATTTCGTTCGAAATTTCTTTTTCTTTTTCTATTGGATTTGTAACGAGTATGCCACCACCGATTCCGAGATCCATTTTGACTTTGAAAATTTTTGCAATCTCGGAAGGACTATCAACTTTCATATAAAGTTTTGATCCACTTTTTTGAGAATAAAATGATGGGAAATCGTCCGTTCTGTATCCTAAAATTGTAACTCCAAGTGTTTCAAGTATTTCAAGCGTCTTTGGAATATCTAAAATCGATTTAACACCTGCCGAGACTACAATTACAGGAGTTTTTGAAAGTTCAACAAGATCGGATGATATGTCAAAGGTCTCCACAACTCCTCTGTGAACGCCACCAACACCGCCCGTCGCAAAGACCTTTACACCTCCAAGACGCGCACAGATCATCGTGGCTGCAACAGTTGTTGCTCCATCTAAATTTTTAGCTATAGCATAAGGAAGATCCATTCTGCTGAGCTTCAAAATTTCTTTGCCTGTTGCCATATATTCAAGCTCTGATTCATTCAATCCAATCTTTATTTTACCGTTTATCACTGCTATTGTTGCAGGAACGGCACCATTTTCTTCGATAACTTTCTCGAGTGATTTCGCCGTTTCGATATTCGTTGGATACGGCATGCCGTGAGAAATTATCGTTGATTCTAATGCGACAACAGGATCACCATTTTTGATCGCTTCTTTAACCTTTGAAGATAGATCGATAAATTCATCCATCTTTTCACATCCTTTTCAGATCATCTGATTTCATTTTTAAAGATGCTTTCGAGCATTCTTTCGTCATCCGTCCATTTTGACTTAACCTTGACATGAAGTGAAAGGAAAACGTGAGTATCTATAAGGTATTCTATGTCCTTTCTTGCTAAGGTGCCGATTTCTTTTATCATCGTTCCTCCCTTACCGAGTAAAATGGCCTTTTGAGAATCTCTTTCAACGAAGATCGTCACATAAATGTTTGCTATTGTATCCGTTCGTTCAATCTGATCAACCTCAACCGTCGTAGAATACGGGATTTCTTCATGCGTTAAGTTGAAAATTTTTTCCCTTACTATCTCGGATATCATAAAAGATACAGGTCTGTCTGTAAGCAGGTTATCCGGATAATATGGTGCCCCTTCAGGGAGGTGTGAGACGATCTTTTTGAGAAGACTATCTATCCCATTATTTTTTAGACATGATATCTCAAAAATTTCAAATGCTTTTACCTCTTCAAAAAGATTTTTAGCCCTTCTAACCGTTGATGGGCTTGCAACGTCCATTTTATTTATGATCCCCAAAATAGGTGTTGAGATCTCCTTCAATTTTTCAGCAACCATTTCATCAGCTTTTCCAATTCTATTGGCTGCTATTATGAAAAGTATCAGATCATTTCCCTCAAGTGCCGATAATGATATTCTGAGAAGGTACCTTCCAAGTTTGTGAAGTGGTTTGTGAATACCTGGTGTATCCACAAAGATGACCTGCGTTTCTTCAAGATTGAGGATTGCGTTTATCCTGTGCCTTGTCGTCTGGGGTTTGTCAGAGACGATGGAAACTTTCTCCTCAAGAAATGTATTTATAAGGGTTGATTTTCCAACGCTTGGCGCTCCTGATAAACAAACGAATCCCGATCTCATTTATTTTTATCTTGCTTTGTGGCAATGTATTGTTCATTCGGAATTATTGTACTTATTGCAGCTTTATATATCATGCTGCTTTGCTTTTGATCTTCTGATTCTATCAAAACAACAAATTGATCGAAGGATTTTATCGTTCCTTTCATTTGCACACCATTAGTGAGATACAATTTTACGCCCACTTTGTTATTTTGAAGATAACCTAAAAAACTATCTTGAAGATTTTCTTTTTCCATCTTTTCCTCCATTTTCAGAGACAATGTTTTTGCTAACGATAACTTTTACTTTTTTCATTCTCATCCTCTCAATAAATTTTATGACAGGACATCTAACTTTCCAATTTTCGATAACGCTCAAAGAATCACCTCTTTAAGGTATTATATATCAAAACGCGTGCCTTTTTGCTCTAGTGTGTGTAAAATAATGGGGTGTAACAATTAGGTAAAACATTGATTTACCACTTGCTTGAGTTTATTCTGTAGATAAGGATTATCTGTATTTGTCAAAGAACAATCAATAAAACCAAAATGAGATGTTTCAGAATGCCTTCTTTTTCTTTTACCTCATGAACCTTTAAAACGCTGGAGTTGAAGAATACCAT
>JAVRKU010000057.1:0-3869 GCA_031962125.1 Mesoaciditogaceae bacterium
ATGAGTGCAACGGGTCAAGCGCAAATATGTCAGATAGTAGATCCTCTTAAGACGGCGAGATTTGCGATGCCGACATGGATCCTTGAAACATACAAGTTTAAATTGTATTGAATCAAAAAATAAAAAATAGGATAGAAACGGGGGTGTTTTGTGAAATACATAAAATGGTTTATGCCGTTCGGAATGGTAAGCGCTGTTTTTTATTTTATTCATGTATTCTTAGGACAGATGATGTGGAAGGAATACAATCCAATTACAACAGATATAAGTTCTTTGACCGCAAACGGTGCTCCGAATGCAGGACTGCTTAGAATATTCACAACAATATATGGTATTCGTTTCCTGCTATTTACATTTGGAATGCTTGTCAAAGCTTTTCAAGAATATCACAAGATCACAAAAATTGGATTTGTATTATTTTTCATTATGGCTTTGTCAACTGTCGTAGGATATAACCTTTTTCCTTTGACAGGCGATAAAATGGTAATGAATTTTCAAAATATGATGCATATCATTGTAACTGTTATGGTTGTGTTCGCAACAATTCTTTCTTTTTTCTTTATCGCAATCGGATATCGGCGCAAGGAAAAATTTAGAAAGAATATATCTTACCGTTGCCATATTGATAACGATTTTGGGGCAACGCATGTTACTTTCTGTAGATTTTATTTTGAGGCATAGGAACCTACATGAACTTGAAAAAATCCATTCCAAGCTTTATATATACCATTTCCCTCAGAATATTATGAGAATCTTTTATCTTATCTTTTGGGCCTCTTTCATCTTCCCCCGCGATAAATTCTACCTCTACTCCATATCCACTCATTATCAGTTTACTTTTCATATCAGGTTTTATCTCATTGCCGGCAAATACAATAATCGTCGGCACAGGGCATATCTTTACATCATCTAAAGTATAACTTAGTTTCTGATAAGCAGTCCCCGACGTTTCTTGAAGTTTACATTCAATTGCTAGATATCTATTATTGTCCTTATTTCTCAAGATCAGATCTATTTTTCTGGGGACATTTACAAATCTATATCCTAAAACAGTTTCTTCTTTGATTTCTATATTTTCATTCCACGATTCAATGTATCTTCTTACTGCTTTTTTAAATCTATCTCCGTGATTAGACACTATATCTTCACCCCTTTATCAAAATCAAAAAGTGTAGGATAATCTTCGTTAATATAATTAGCAGGAATATTTTTGTAAGCAATTACTTCCTGGACTTTCTCTCTATTTCCATTGCATGAAATTAAGCGAGGTGCATCTTTCAATGTAATAGTAAAATTATAAGATTTGTATAGTTCAATAATTCTGTCAGTTGCCTGGTTTGACAAAATAATTGGATTTGAAAGGCTGGAAAGGAATTCAGCCAACCTTACTTGATCTTTCCAACTGAACCCACCCGCATTATAGCTCGTGAACTCAACATCATAAGGTGGATCTGCATACACAAAAGCATTTGATGGAATATTGACTTCCGAAAAGTCTTTGCACATGAATTCCCACTTTTCAATTAAACGTTTATAGAACAAAATATCAAACGTATAATTTATAGTCTTGTACTTTCCAAAAGGTGTATTAAAAAAACCTTTGGAGTTAAATCTCATCAGACCGTTATAAGCTGTTTTGTTAAGATAATAAAATAACGCGGCAGCTTCAGGCGTGTTTTCCATACCATGCTTTATGAGTTCATTAAATCTTGTTCTGTTTTTATAGAATGTCTCTTTGTCATTTTTGAATTCTACGCCAATGGAAAAGATGTCCATTCCTCGCTGGATTTGAAGATAAAAATTTATTAAGTGAGGATTCTTATCATTCAAAATAGCTTCTTTTCGCTCGAGGGCGAAGGACAACGCTGCTCCTCCTGCAAAAAGTTCTATTAAGGGGACATCGTTAAATCTCGAAACAAGTGGAGATAGAATAGGAACTATCCATCTTTTTCCTCCAGCCCATTTAAGTAATGTTCCAGCCACTTATTCCTCCTCTTCTTTATGAAAGGATATCTCTATACTATAGACTGTCCAAAAATTCAAGGGTCATAAAACGAGTTTACTGTTGTTGGGAAGGCCGTTGAGAATGTTGGCCAGGGTCACGAGGTTGTGAGTCAGAAACTTCAGGCCGACTGCCTTCTCGTAACGCCTTCCGGGAACATAGAAGATGTGTTCCAGTGAGTAGAAGAAGGCGAATTTAAGTTAGCGTTTACCCTTTCTATCTCCCAACGTCTTGTACAAATGGGCATATCTGACTCTCAGGTTCTTCCTTATCCACCGATTGAGGCTGTCCTTGTGCGAGGGATTGGAAGTGCCTCTCCTCGGGTTGACATCCACGACCGGTATCGCCGAAGTCCTTTCGAGGATCATGTCGTAGACTTTTTTGGAATCGTAAGCCTTGTCGCAAAAGATGTACCTGCTGTTTCTGAGAAAACCGACGAGGTCCTCGAAATGGGTTGAATCGTGTTCCTTTGCGGTTGCAAACGAATATTCCAATACCATGGACGATTCGGTATCGCAGGACATGTGAGCCTTGTATCCGTATTCCCATTTGTCCTTTGTCGTTTTGGTCCACGAGGCATTTTTGTCTTTGTACCCCCCAGCCTTTCTTTGAAGATGTGCCCTATGGTCGAGGCAAAGCTTGACCATCGTGGAATCGACCGCATTGAATTGAGGGGACCTTCCGGACATCTCGCAGAGCATGACGGTCTTTTGGATGAGAACGTGGAAATCCCGAGAGACTGCCTGTAGCTCAGGGTGCTGGCGGAAGGGATTGAATCCCTTTTCAGAAGGCAAAGTTCCCTGTACGAGTCGTTAAGGTAAAGCTTTCTTACAACGTCTCTGAAAGAGAGATGGAGGATCTCTTTTAGGACGAGAATTCTGAGGATCTGCTCCTGAGAGTATTTGGGATTCCTGCCTCTTGAACGTTTTCTGTCGGATGGGGACATGACAGAGATTGAATCAAAAAGAATTGAGGCGACGATGGCGTCAAGATCTGCCTGGAGTTGTGCTATCATTTGGCTGACCGTCTCCTTTCTGTTTGTTAGATCAACCTCATGTTAGCGCATGAGGAGAATAGATGGAGACGGTCTTTGAATTGTGACAGCCTTCTGAAACTCATTCCCAACGGTTTGTCAATGACCCTTCGCTTTTCCCTTAACCACGCTGCTTATTTTTTGGACAGTCTAGATTTATCCCTATATTCCCACAAATCTTCATTCTTCTTGTTAAGAGATTTTAATTTTGGATTTTTCCCATGAGCCCATTCCATTGGTAAACCTTTGCCTTTTTGTAATGGCTCAAAGAAGTATAAAATAATCTTTGCCGCTTCGTCCGCATCTTTATAACTTAAAGATTCAAGAAACTTCTCCACGTAATTTGTTCCGTTGTCTTCATCGTAAAAGTAAACTTTATATCCTTTCCACAAAAATAACTCCATCAATATCTACCAGCCATTCTATATTATCAGATATGATAACGTAAATCAACAGCTATATATTTTGTTGTGTTAACTATTTCCAATTTTAGTTAACGCAAAAGTTCTCGTGTTAGTTCTGGTTAACGCAAATCAAAGAACGCTTTTGCTTTCGATAATGTTGATTAATCTTCGCAAAATATAAAGATTTGGCTTCCTTCCTTTTCCTGACGAAAACAACGTGATAATTTTTTCTTTCTCTAATTTTTTCAACAGCTTGCTTAGCGTTACTCTATTGGTGATCTTTGTCATTTTCATTATGGTTGAACTGAGACTGTCCCAAATTCATCAAAAGTTAATGAAGAAGGTCTTTGAAAATAGATACTCGAATTGATATAAAAGAAGATGCCACTTGATTTGGTAAAATGTTACTGAACATGTAAACAAATCATCC
>JAVRKU010000058.1:0-3841 GCA_031962125.1 Mesoaciditogaceae bacterium
CGTTATTCATCATGAAGTACGCTTGTTTTGCTTCTTTAACCATCGAAATCATATATGAAACTGCTAAATGGATCATTTCCATCGTTCTTTCTTCATTTTTTATTGCCGACAACTTTTTTGTCTCCTTAAACACCAAATATGCCACACTCACAACAATCATCCAATGCTCTTGTCTTTTCTTGCTTCTTAAGGTGCAATCTCCGAGATTGAACCTCCGTTTTGCACTCTTGAAAAATATTTCTATTTTCCAGCGGCTCATATAACTTTTAACAATTTCTTCTCCGCTCATTTTTAAATCTGTAGATACAAGCGCCATCCTCTTTTCATTTATTTCACAAACTACCACTTTTAACGGTATCTTTATCGATTTGAAGTATCCAATATCTTCGTGAATTTTTACCTTCTTGGATAGTATTTTCTCTTCTTTTGTTAATTCTACTTGCTGTTGGTATTCTCTAACTTTTTCCTCCCTATCATCTATTCTCAATTTCAGATTTGACTTTGCCATTCCAATGGCTTTTAATTCCCAAACCATCTTACATGCTTCTATTATTTCGGAATGTGTATACCATGAATCAAATATGACAAATGAACCTTCACTAATTTCAGATTTCTTCCTTGAGATACCACAGCCTATCTGTATTTTTATAGATTATCCAAAAACTGCTGAAAAGCATTTAAATTTACAGAGCTGATTAAACGGTCAACCGCTTTTTAGAGACTTTTTGATATAATCTTATCAAATATATCAAGGAGAGGAAAAAATGAAAGTAGGAATAATAGGGGTTGGAAATATAGGTTCAATACTAGCAAATCTTCTTACGGTAAAGGGATCGGCTGAACTTCTTCGAAAAAGGGGAAAACATCCTGGAGAATTCAGACATCTTGTGACATCACCTGGCGGGACCCAATAGAAGGTATATACTCTCTTGGACAGGAAGGTTTGAGGGGCATCATTATGAAGATGATCTTCGATACGTACAAAAGAGCTGTTGAGCTTCAAGAGGAGAATCTAGGAGTGATCGCAACCGTATCAGATCATGGGAAGAGTAAATGGAGAACCGAGGGATAACGACCGTGATAGCAAATGGAAGGAAGGAAAAACTTTCTGACATAATTGAAGGCAAAATTGCGGGAACGCTTTTTTTACCTCAAAGATCGATAAGTTCCAACAAGGCGTGGATAGGCCTTGTATCAAAACCGAAGGGAAGGATCTTGATAGACGATGGTGCGGCTGATGCCATCCTGAGGAGAAAAAGTTTGCTTTCCGCCGGAATTCGGATTGTGGCAGTAGGAATCATAAAATGCTCGAGCGAGGATCTGTCTAAAATTCTTGAAAATGCTATGTTTAAAGAAGAAATATGTCAAGCTGACAGGATTATGATAAGACAATCGTGAAAATTTTTTTGCTGTTAATTTCAGCACTTTTTATTCTCTCTTCGTCAATCTTCGCATTTGAAGTGTATTTTAACTCTCCACCCGATGGCGAACAGATGGAAAAATCCATCATAGATCTCATTAATTCGGCCAGACACTCTATTCATCTTTCAATTTACAGTATCAACGATCAAAAGATTGAGGAAGCTCTCAAAGAAAAAAGTGCAGATGGAGTAGATGTTCGGATCGTTATGGAGGGAGACAATTATTCCAAACGGATCAAGGACCTTTCGTCTTTAGATATCGTTGCAGATCCGCTTGATAATGGCCTTATGCATTCAAAGTACATGATCGTTGATGAGCGATATGTTTACTTCGGATCCGCAAATTTCACATCATCTTCATTTTTTAAAGATTTCAACAACATTCTCATCTTCGATTCAGAAAAATTTGCAAGGGCTTTTGAGATCGATTTTGAAAGAATGAGAGCCGGATTTTTTGAATCTTCAAAAAATAATGAAGCAACAAGCGTAATCGCAGAAGGCATAAAAATTCAACTGGCTTTCTCTCCATCCAGTCGGCCCTTCAATCTCATAATAGAAAATCTCAAAAGCGCAAAATTCGAAGTTGATGCCGCAATATATGCTTTTTCCGATGCACGCATAGCTTTAACGCTTATGGCGCTCGATAAAAAAGGTGTTAAGGTAAGAATTATAGCGGATGACGAGTGGAATTCGTCTATTTACAGTTTTGTTCCAAAGATGGAAGAATTCAAATTTTTCAGGAAGTTCAAAAATATAGAGGGGTTATTTCATAACAAATATTTTATAATAGACCCAAACACTTATAATGCAAAAGTTATAACGGGATCTTACAATTTTACTCTATCGGCAGAACAAGAAAATAGCGAATCTTTAGCCGTAATACACTCAAAAGAGATAGCACAGCTTTATCTCAAAAATTTTGAAGAATTGTGGGAAAAAACCGCCCCATAAGGAGCGGTATTTACATATCTATAGGCATTCCAATACCGCTTTCAGCAGCTTCCATGTATATCTCGGAAATTGTTGGATGTGGATGAATGTGATCGAGAAGATGTTCAAGCGTGAAACCGGAACGAACTGCTATCACTCCTTCCATAAGTATTTCGGTGGCCATCGGTCCTATTACGGAAACTCCTAAAATTTTTCCGCTTCTGTCTGCCAGAATCTTTGCAAAACCATCATTAACCTCAAGTGTCCTGGCACGTCCTAAAGCGCTCATCGGAAAAGTTCCCTTTGTGTACTGGATACCATTGCGCTTCAATTCATCCTCACCAGCACCTACCATTCCTATCTCGGGCGTTGTAAAGATCACGCTTGGTGTTGATCCGTAATCGATTTTCGCCTCTTTGCCAGCCATATTTGTAACGGCCACAATGCCTTCTTTTGAAGCAACATGAGCTAACATGTACTTACCATTTATATCACCTGCAGCGTAAATATTTTCGATATTCGTTGCAAGCTTTTCGTCTGTTATAACATTATTTTTTTGATCAAGTGTCACGCCAAGAGCTTTTACATCATCTGTAACGTTAGATTTTCTTCCAACACTCAGAAGTATCATCTCAAAGGTTTTTTCAAACCTTTCCTTTTCTTCAAAGACAACTTTGAAGCCGCCATCTATTTTATCGACAGATAATGTTTTCGTGGACGTATGGATATCTATTCTTCTTTTTTTCAAAGCATTCGTTAGAACATCTGCAATATCACCATCAACATTGGGCAGTATGTGTTCCATAACCTCAACTATCATAACTTCAGATCCAATTGAGGAGAAGAAGTTGGCCATTTCAACTCCTATTACCCCACCGCCAACTATGAGAATATTCTTTGGAATGCGATCGATAGAAAAGACATCATCACTTGTCATAACACCATCAACATTGAATGGCGGGAACTTTATCGGATGCGATCCCTGAGCAAGAAGCAATTTCTTGAATTCGATCTCTTTATCTACCACGCGTGCTTTATTCTTACCTGCAATTACAGCATGTGATGCGAAAAAATCAACATTGTTTTTTTTCAAAAGATATTCGATTCCTTTTCGTCCTCTCATGACAACTCTGTCAGTCCTTGATTTGACAAATTTCATATCGATCGAGGCATTTTCCACATTTATTCCAAATTTTTTTGAATCTTTGATACTTTCAAATAGCTCGGATGATGCAAGCCATGCCTTGGTCGGTATACACCCAACATTTGTGCATGTCCCACCCAGATATTTCTCCTCGGTGATTGCAACTTTCATTCCAAGCTGGGATGCACGTATCGCCGCAACATAACCTGCTGGCCCTCCGCCAACGACCAAAAGATCATATGTCATAAATTTCACCTCCACGTTAATACAATACAACTTTTAAGTGGCAAATGACTCTTCAAAAATGTTAAAATCACTTTGAGATCAGATGTTAAATAAAATGATA
>JAVRKU010000059.1:0-3802 GCA_031962125.1 Mesoaciditogaceae bacterium
CCTTTAGAACTGGCAGCGTTGCAACGTCAACATCCGTGCCTTTCGTTACTTCGGTACATTCTATGTGTCCTTTAGAATAAGGAGCATTTCCAAAGGCTTCATTTACTATCCTCGCACGTGTTTTTTCTGTGGCAACTATTCTGCTTTTTGCTATGCCGTGGGCTTCTTTGCCGTTAAGTCCAAGGCTTTCTTTTATAGATATATCGTCATCGGCGCGGCCGCGCACTTTACTTTCAAGATCCGCGATGGCTCCATCTTTTAAATCCACATCCATCTTTACGACAAGTTTCCCGACGCGCGTTTTCGTTAATTCAAAAGAATTCTTGTACTTTCCGTTTTCTTCAACGATCGCATGCGTATCGGAGATAAGGGTAACGCCGCCATCTTCAGAATGAAAATGTGCATCGGCGTAAGTCATTGTGGCATTCTTTCCGATTTTAACTATGGCAGTCATCTTGTGTGTAAGTTTTGTCGACCACGGGAAAGAACAATGGGATATGAAATTCACACTTGCACCATCTTCGACGATGAATTCAAAATTAACCCTTTGCTCTCCTTCTTTACCGAGAAATCCAGTACAAAGATGAATGGGCATCTGAATTTTTTTGTCCTTTAGAATTCTTATCTTGGCCCAAACGCCAAATTCCTGTTTTCCAGCCTCTATTTCAACTCCATCCACGTTGTTTAGTCCTATAACTTTATCGCCGCTTATGATTATCGAGGCAATGCTTTTATCAAGCAGATTAGATGTGTCTCCGCCGCTTTTTTCATACGCCTCTGCTAATCTTTCAAATTCTTTTGAATAATCGGGCGCTATTCTCATATGGCATCATTCTCCTTTATAAGTTGAATCTCATTTGGATGATCGCAAGCATCACACATGGATTTGTAATATTCGGCTATCTCTTCCGGCTTCCCTGCTTTCAAAACGATGCCTGAGCAAATGAGATACGAATAATCACAATCTATGGCGATCTCTTCCCTATGGGTTATCGTGATCACGGTGGCATTTCTCTCGCGAAGGTGATTTATAAAAGTGTTTATCGTGTCTATCGACATCATGTCTATGCCAGAATCGGGTTCATCTAAGATCACGTATTTGGGATCGAGCATGTAGACGGAAGCAAGTTCTATCCTTTTTCTTTCTCCTCCGCTTAAAGCGGCATCGACGTACCTTTTTGTGTAATCTTCATTTAAGCCGACAACCTTAAGCGCCTTTTTGGCATCGTCCAAAGTTTTTTTAATCTTTCCACCGAGTGTCAGATAATCGTAAACCTTTATACCTTCAAACCTCACGTTTTCCTGAAAGGCTATCGTTATGCCAAGTTGTGCCCTTTGGCTTATACTGAAATCCGTTATATCTTGACCATCTAAATAAATCCTTCCAGATTGCGGTTTGTATCCTTCAACTCCCATTATAACGTTGGCAACGGTTGACTTTCCAGTGCCATTGTTTCCAAGAATTGTGTAGCGTTTTCCCTCTTCAAATTTCATGTTCAATTTCTTAAGAATTGTCTTTTCACCAAGTTCAAGATAAATATCTCTTAATTCAAGCATTTTTGCACCGATCCTTCACATTACCATTCCGCCGTCAACACCTATTACCTGACCTGTGAGGTATGAAGCCTCATCAGATGCGAGAAATGCTATGACATTTGCTATCTCAACAGGCTCAGCAAACCTTCCAAGCGGCGTTTTAGACTTTATCTCATCCCGCTTTTCTTTTGACATACCTGCTGTCAGCGGGGTTCTAACATATCCAGGAGCTATTGCGTTCACGCGGATATTATATTTAGCAAATTCCTTTGCCCATACCTTTGCGAGAATATTAACACCAGCTTTCGAGGATGAATAGGCGCTCTGTCCTGTACTTCCATAAACTCCAACTATGGATGAGACGTTGATAATGGACCCTTTCTTCTCCTCAATCATACTTTTTATAACGGCTTGAGTAACATTATAAGTGCCTTTAAGGTTAACATCTACGGTGAAATCGAAATCTTCTTCGGTATTTTCTATCAAAGACTTATCTCTTACCGCACCTGCATTGTTTACAAGTATATCTATTCTACCAAGATCGCTTATTATCTGATTCACGTCTTTTGAAACTGTCAGGCGATCTGTAACATCCATTTTGTACGTTCTGTACTTGATCCCAAGATTCTTTTGAGCCTCATCAAGAGCCATTTCGTTCATGTCACAGGCAGCGACAACGGCACCTTCTTCTATGAACTTTTTTGCAGTAACAAGTCCTATTCCAGAAGCAGCTCCCGTTATCAGGGCAACCCTGTTTTTCAATCTCAAAGTGCTCACCTTCTCATCTTTCAATCCATACTAATTATATCATCTTATTCATGGCCATTACCTTTGAAAAAACTTGTTGTTTGAGTTATGATTTGATTTCAAAGATCTTTTTTTAAATTTTGATGCACTATACTGTACATAAATGGTATAGATTGGAGGACTAAGAAGCGGAATTAAAAAAATCTACAAAATTAGCTTTTCGGTACTCTCGAAGCCACGCAGGATGTAACCGAAATACGCCTGTTAAAGGATGAAAAAAGGCTTCTTGACGAAGAGGCTAATAGCTGAATTCAACCTTTGCGAGAGGAGAAACGTTGCCGTAGAGATCTTCTATTCCTCTCGTTATAAGGTAATAATTTCCACTCATAAGGTATGACGATAATTGCACAAACGCAGCACTTGCCGAAACTGTTAGGCTGGTTATCTGTTTTCCAATGATCCCAACGTTGACCCCAGGCTTTATGCCTGGCTGGATATCTTTGTTGAAAACGATCTTCAACGTTATCGAAGATTCAGGAGTAACTTTTACAACCTCAGGAGGCAAAAGATATCGTGATGTGTCAGTGGCACCATTTCCAGAGAGCCAGTAAACGGTGTTAACCGCAAGTACGGAGTCGTCCCCGGTGTGCCATCCATCGTAAAGCTCCTTGCCCGGTACACCGCTTCCATCGTCAAAAGGAGAACTATCTCCGATGGCAACAAACCGCCCTTTACCGTAATATCCATAAGCGACGTATATCTGGTGCGTATAAAGCTCTGCAGCCGGATACACATCTTTTGAGAGCAATTTGATTGTCGAGCCGTTCCATTCGCCTATGCTGTTAACACCACCGGTTATCGGGCTCTTAAGTACATCTTCGATGGGATACTGGCTCATGTTGTCATGCTCGAATTCAAATCCAATTTTTGTGACGAATTCATCGAAGATGCTGACTGCATCCCATCCGTTCCTGTTCCTGTCAGCACCTTCATGATCCGCTATAAAGAAAACTCCTCCACCATTTTTGATGAAGTTCACTATCGCATCCTGTTCTTCCCACGTAAAAGGATCGTTTGGTTCCGGTATCACAAGTACGCTGTATTTTTGGAGTAATTGTGGCGTAAGATTTGCCGTAGTCTGATCCACTTTGAAGAACCTTCCAAGTGCCTGTCCGAAGTCCGAATAAGCGCCATTTATCACCCAATCGGCATTGCTGGTCGTTTGTGCATGGCCGGCATCGAAAAGTACGCCCGTGGCAAAGACAAAAGAAAAAAAGAGCAAAAAAATCATGATTACCGTTAAAAATTTTTTCACATTTCTCTCCTTTCAAAACAATCTTAATGCCCATTTTTTCCTGCTTTTTAAAGCGTTTACTCATATAATAGACATGATATAATATTACGGATTAGCGTAATGAATTTTCTTTTTTGAAAGCACTTTTTTGTGAAAGTTCTGAAACGAGCCTAAGCATTTCATCTGATTTTTTCTTCGTCTCTTCATAAATTTGAAGAGCAAGAT
>JAVRKU010000060.1:0-3656 GCA_031962125.1 Mesoaciditogaceae bacterium
AGGCGTGTTCAGCGAAACGACAGGGGTTACCAATATAGCACTTGAAGGCATAATGCTGATGGGAGCCTTTGGAGGGGTAATGGGAAGTTATTTTACCGGCAATCCTTGGTACGGTCTTGCGCTTGGTACTTTTTTTGGCGTTGCCATGGCGGCCCTTCATGCATGGGCCTCTATAAAATACGGTGCCGATCAGATAATAAGTGGAACGGCTCTTATACTGCTTGCTCAAGGTATAACGGGTTTTGCCCTTGTCGAATTGTTTGGACAGCCGGGATCAACTGACCTTGTCAGATCGATACCTCTTGTTGATCTTGGTGCTTTCAAACAGGTCCCATTCGTTGGGACCATCTTTGGGAATCTTTCTCCCTTCGTTTACATCGCCTTTGCATCTGTTGCTTTTGGCTGGATTTTGATATACAAAACCAGGTTAGGTTTGAGAATGAGATCTGTGGGCAACAATCCTGAGGCTGCAGATACGTTGGGCGTAAATGTTTATAACGTTAGATATTTTGGAGTTATAATGAGTGGTTTCTTTGCGGCCCTTGGAGGTGCCTATTTAAGTATAGGTGAACTTGGTCAATTTACCACGAATATGACAAATGGTCGTGGATTTATAGCGCTGGCAGCTATGATAATAGGAAATTGGAATCCAGTTGGTGCCATGTCGGCATCTTTACTTTTTGGCGGTGCAACTGCCTTCAACAACCAACTTCAAAGTCAAAGTGTTTTAAATCTTTCAACAAATACACAGTACATTTTTGGGATGATTCCGTATATAATAACTTTGATAGTCGTTGGTGGCTTGATAGGAAAAAGCAGAGCGCCAAGTGCCGATGGCGCACCTTACATCAAGGAGTGATTTAATTGACAAGAGAAGAAGCAATATCTTTGGTAAAATCGCACGTTCAATCTAACAGCCTTGTCAACCATATGATCGCAACTGGAGCGGTCATGAAAGCGCTGGCTCACAGGTTTGGAGAAGATGAAAACGAATGGGAAATTGCAGGCATACTTCACGATTACGATTATCCAGAAACGGATCAGGACCCTGCTCATCATGGCCTTTTGAGCGTTGAGATGCTGCAAAAATACAATTTGCCAAAAGCAGTTTACGATGCAATACTTGCCCATGCAGAAAAAAAGCCGCTTGAAAAGCCCATAGAAAAGGCCATATATGTTGCCGATCCCACAACAGGTTTCATAACTGCAGCTGCACTCATAAGGCCTGATAAAAAACTTGAACCGGTGGATACAAAGTTTCTTGTCAAAAGATTCAAAGAAAAATCTTTCGCCAAGGGTGCGAGCCGTGAACAGATGGCAATGTGCTCAGAACTTGGATTAAGTCTGGAAGAATACTTTGATATAGCATTAAATGCTATGAAAACTATTCATGATGAGATAAATCTATGAAAGGAGTGTGTATATGAACGATCTGCTTACAAAGATCGAAAATGAAATAGTTAAGGCTAAAGAATTTTCATTCAAACCCCAAAAATGTGAGATTTCAAAAAATGAAATTGCAAGGATGATCGATCATACTTTATTATCACCTGATGCGACATCTTCTCAAATAGAGAAATTATGCGATGAAGCTAAAAAATATAATTTTTATTCAGTTTGCGTCAATTCGTACAGAGTTTCGGTAGCTTTTGAACATCTCAATGGAAGTGGTGTAAAGATAGCAAGTGTCGTAGCATTTCCCTTCGGTGCTGTTTCAGCAAAGTTAAAAGCAGATGAAACGCGATGGGCCATTCAAAATGGTGCCGATGAAATAGATATGGTTGTAAATATCGGTGCGCTTAAAGACTCCGAGTACGAAGAAGTTTATGACGATATAAGTGCGGTCGTTGAAGCATCTAAAGGAAGGACTGTCAAAGTGATTATAGAAACGGCCCTTTTAAGTTTTGATGAAAAAGTTGCGGCTTCTATCATCTCGAAGGAGGCAAAAGCTCAATTTGTTAAGACGTCTACCGGATACTCAAAGAGTGGAGCTACTCCTGAAGACGTTGCTCTGATGAGATATGTAGTTGGAAGTTCGATGGGTGTGAAGGCTGCTGGCGGGATACATTCATATGAAGATGCACTTAAAATGATCTGTGCGGGTGCAAATAGAATTGGAGCATCGAAGTCGATAGATATAATAGGAGGTGCAAAATGAGTTTTGAAGAGGAAAGAATAAAAGACTTTGTCGATAAAGTTGCCGCAAAGTCGCCAACTCCAGGTGGGGGCGCTGTCGGTGCCATTACAGCTTCGATGGCAACGGCTCTTGTTGAGATGGTGGCTTCACTTACCATAGGCAAAAAAGGTTATGAAGATTATGAAGCCGAAATGGATAGAGTTTTAAGTGAGGCCTCTTACAGGAGAAAAAGACTTCTCGATCTGGCTGATATGGATGCCCATGCCTTTGACGAGGTGATGGAAGCCATGAAAATGCCAAAGGATACCGAAGAACAGAAAAAGTTAAGAACTGAAAAAATTCAGGAAAGCCTTAAAAGGGCAAGTGAAATGCCCTATGAACTTGCGAGAGAAATATCAAAAGTATGCCCTCTTGCACAATTTGTCAACAAGTACGGAAACAAAAGTGCACTCAGCGATGCAAAAAGTGCGGCATCGCTCTTAAAAGCGTCTTTTGAAATAGCCACATCAAATGTTGAAATAAATCTTGATCTTATAAAAGACGAAATTTTCGTCTCTAAGATGAGAGAAGCTATGACCATTTTGAGAGGTATGATTGAACAGTGCTTAAAAGAGACAAAAATGGGGTAAGTAAAAAATTTATGCTCTTTTGATCATCCACCCCACGATGGTTTTTCTGAATTCTGCAGAAAATTGAGGATCGCAGAATATTTCATGATAGGCGCCATCGAAGATTTTTATCTGTTTGTCCTTTGATGCTATCACCGAGAAAAGTTTTTCTGTCCCTTCCGGTGGAACGACATGATCTTCAGATCCTGCGGTCATAAGTACAGGCGTTGTAAAATTTAATGCCCTTTTGAAAAGGATATCTATATTTTTGAAAAGTTCAGATGAAAATCTTGCGGTTATTTTATCATGAACGAGGGGATCTTTGACGTAATCTTCAACAATTTTTTCATTTCTTGACAATGTTTTAGGATTGATCCTGTTGCTGAAAGTCAAAGTTGGCCATAATAAAGAGAAAAAATTTGCCATCATTTTTAATGAAGATGAGGTGCCCGCATTTGAAAAGGCGCCGCTTGAGAGTACAACACCCTTTATTTTGTCGGGATACTCTTCGATGTACCTTGCCGCTATAAGGCCTCCAAGACTATGTCCGAGTATAAAAAGTGGAAGTTGTCCATTTTCCATGTCAACAAAAGTGCTGAGATCTCTTAGAAGATCTTCAAAACGTTCAACATGTCCTTTTTTACCTGGATTCCTGCCATGACCACGTTGATCAAAACCGGTCATTTCAAGACGAGCATCGTTAAACTCTTTCGAGATAACATCATACCTTGCAACGTGTTCGCCAAGACCGTGAACTATTATAACTTTGGCGATCGCTTTTTCAACGGGCCATCTAAAAGCCTCTGTTTTCCTGCCGTTTAAAGTTATTTCGTAGGATTCCATTTTATCACCGACTGACCTTTCCTATGACCTTTTCTATTTGATCGACATCAACTGCTCCCACTCTCAAG
>JAVRKU010000061.1:0-3351 GCA_031962125.1 Mesoaciditogaceae bacterium
AGTTCGATCAGGAGACGTAAAGATAAGATAATACAAACCGTATTTCTTTCCGAATTGATTGAACTGAAAAAATTGTCAAGGAAAAGAGTCAATTAACATTCAAATGTTAAAATGGGACAGTGTCAGCTCAGAATCCGTTACATGTAAAGGCAGACTTGAAGCTTTAAAATTTGCATTGATGGCGTATGAATCTGTTCGAAAAGATGAGGTTATAAAAGTATGAAAAAAGGTATAAATTGCTGGACCTTTTTTCTTATCCAGAATACTCGCATACGATACATCTAAACGTTTGGAAATGGTTTTAGACATGGCAAATGAAAGTTGAAATCCATATTCTACACGTATGTAAAAAGGCCCATTTCAGATCAAGGGATATAAAATATTGCACCACACTCTTCAAATGTGTTTTGTGGTCTTCCTATGAGAAATGTGGTCTAAGGCCTTACGTATAGCCAATCTCCAGCTTTGTAGAGTGCGAAAAAAGCAAAAATTTCATGTTACAAATAGTTTCTTTTCATGGACAAATGGGTAACGTAACATAAAAGTTTCCAAATATTATTGTGAATATGTATTTTAAATTATAAAAATAGAAATAAATAAAATAAAAGCAACTTTTTATTTATATTTATGAAATTAAAAATTCGTCTTTCAATCAAAAAAAGTAAAAATTTTTGTCGAAAAAACAGGTGTAAAAGTCATTGATCGTAAGTAACAGTTTACTTATTAAAAATAGAAACAGATTCTCTCTCTATCAAAGTAGTTTTTAACACAACTTTCCTTGGTTGGCGCAGATCAGGGCCTTCCATCAGATCAAGTATAAGTGTTGCCGCCGTCATGTCCATAACATAGGCAGGCTGGGATATCGTGGTTATAGATGGTGTACATATTTTCATCCATTCAGCATCATCAAAGCCAATGATAGAGAGTTTTTTCGGCACCTTGATCTTCAAATCTTTTACAGTCCTCATAAGACCGATTGTTGAAAAGTTGTTCATCGCTATCATAGCTGTAGGTCTGCCAGATTTTTTAAGAATTTTACGAGCACAATTGTAAGAATTTTCTTCTTTGAATTGACCACTTTTTACCCAATCTTTTTTTACCCAATCTTTGTCGTATTCAAGATTGAAGTCATTCAAAGCTTTAAGAAGTCCTTGAGCCTTTCATGACCGGTATAACTCTCTTCTATCCCGTATATGGCCCCTATCTTCGTTTGACCTCTATCTTTCAAATATCTAACAGCCTCATAAGAGGCCATTTCATTATCGACGATAACTGAATCAGTGTTGATGGATTCTATGATTCTATCGAATAAAACTATATGCACACCATGACGTATGAGATTTCTGTATATTGAAATATTTTAACTTTCTGCAGCCGGCGCTACAATCATACCATCTACCTTTTTTGAAACGAGTAATTCAATATATTCTTTTTCTTTCAAAGGATTTTCTCCGACGTTGCAGCAGTCGAAATCTCGAGACTTTTTGCTATATCCTTTATTCCAACGTTACTATTCGCCACTTTTCACATCCTTTAAAAATTTTTCAACCTCTTCGATACGCGGAAAAGACGTGATCGCACCGATTTCCTGCGCAGCTATTCCGGCTGTTGCAGATCCAAATTTAGCCGCTTCAGCAAGTATTTTTTCATCTAATACAAAATTATCTTTCAAAAGTTTGTGAATGACACCTGCCATGAAAGCATCTCCGCATCCTGTTGTATCTATAACATGAACTTTGTATGCCGGAATGTGGACGGTCTCTTTGCCAACGACATAAGCTCCATCTTCTCCGGCAGTAACGATTGCCTTGATCTTTATCTCTTTTATTTTCTCAAAGGCTTCATCTGAATTTTCAACATTGAAGATGGCTTTTGCATCTTCGAAACTACATTTGACAACATTAGACATTTTCCATCCTTCCAAAAGAGAATCTCTGTATTTTTTTTCATCTTTTGCAATCTTTGGTCTGTAATTTGGATCGAATGAAATGAATTTACCTGCCAATCTTGCCTTTTTAATCAAATGGAGTATAGCATCAACTGCAGGTGTTGCAAAAAGGATAGATCCGAAATGAACGGCATCAAAATTTTTGAAAGAGATTTTCGATACATCTTCAATAGACAATGCACTGTCCGCAGTCGATCTGTTCCATATCTCGAATGTCGGTACTTTTCTTTCATCTACGAACGTAAAAGCAAGCGTTGTGTGAAGAGTGTTATCTGTCATTGAAAGAGAAAGATTCACTCTCTCTGATGTTAAGGTATTTCTGAGAAGATCTCCAAAGAAATCGTAAGAAAATTTCGTGATGTAACTGACACTTTCTCCAAGCCTTGCAAGTCCAACTGCTATATTCAAAGGCGACCCACCAACATGTGGCTTAAATGCGCCATCTATTTTAAAAAGATCGATGAGATTTTCACCAACAATTGCGATTTTTATATCAGATCGCCTCCTTGAAAGGAATTTTTGCAACTATTGAACAAACTTAACCTTGCCGACCTTAACTTTATGAGCAAAGCCAGCTGGGATAAACAACAAATCATATTGTTTTACTTTGTACTCAATTGGATCTTCAATTTTACAATTTCTTATCTCACCATCTTCTATTTCCATTCCGCCCGTGAATTTCCTTCCAACTATAACAGTTGCTTTGCCAGAAATTACCATGTAAAGATCGCTGAAATAGCTAAAGACTTCAGCATTTTCTTCAAAAATGGCTTCAACTTCGAAATTTTAACGGTAAGATCTCCAGCTTCGGCTATATTCTGGTCATTATATACTGTCCCAAAGTGCCCTTTTACCCAGTTTATAACTATTTTGGTGTTACGAACAAAATGACTTCTTACAAATTCTATAACAGCTTTTTCTTCTTCTAATCATCTTATAGTGATGGCCTTTATATTGATTTTCAGTAAGACCGTTGACACCAAATAACCTGTATTTTTCAATGGCGTCATCTATAATGTCTTTTGATACCATAAGAATGTCTTCAATCGTCGACCATTCCCATCCCTTGCCCCAGGCTATAACACAATTTATCCTTATAAGGGTCTTTACGTTGATTCCTTTGCTTTTTGCATTTTCGTAAATCTCTATAAGTTTTTTTAGTTCCTCATCTGGCAGTCTTTGTTTTCTTATTATTATGATCTATGTTATCACCTTTTTTCGGAGTTTAAAAGAGGTTTAGTATAATACAATCGGACAAATACACAAAACTTGCGATAGACTCGATGGATCAAAAACGTTGGCCGTTGTGGACCAAAAACAACGTGAATTTTTGATTTTTCTTTTCACCACTTACTGTTCACTCATCACTGGTTTTCAATGTTAAGAAAACTTATATTTCAAGA
>JAVRKU010000062.1:0-3020 GCA_031962125.1 Mesoaciditogaceae bacterium
ATTTCATTCACAAGTTTCATGAAATTATCAAAATTGTTTTCAGGATCCACGTAAGGAAAATCCTGGCCTGGAACGGTCGAATTCGTTTCCCAATCATACATGTCGGAAAAACTTCCACCAGGGAAAAGCAAAACCTTAACGTTTAAATTTTTCAGCATCCCAGGAATTACTGGATCCAAAAGGTGCCAATCCCATGCGGCCGTATTCACTCCAAATGATGTTTGCGGCAAAGTAGCGATCTCCGCTGCCGTGTTGACTGTAATATTCACATTGGTCGAAAAGGCAACAATTCCAAATGCAAAAAGCACAACAACTACGACCAGTGTTAACTTTTTCATTTCATTACCTCCTTCACCTCAATCTTTTTAACAGATTTTCTTTCAACAAATTTAAATGGAACCACTATGTTGTAACTTATCTTAGATCCGACAGATTCAAATCTATTTATCAGATTTTTTATTGCCATCAGGCCAAGTTCGCTTCTTGGCTGTTCTATCGTTGTAAGCGGTGGAATTGAATATTTTGAAATGTATGTGTTATCGAATCCCACAACAGAAATTTCATCTGGCACGGATATGCCAAGATCGTTTAGCGCACTTATAGCACCAAGGGCCAATATATCGTTGAAGGCAAAAATGGCAGTGACCTTTTTTCCATTTTCTTTTATGAATTTTTTTGTCAGATCGTATCCAGTATCCAGATCGGAAAAATCACCTTCGGCGGTGTAAAGTTCGATATCTTCGCTTTTTTCTTTGAATTTAAGAATGCCGTTTGTCCTATCGATGGAAGATTGAAATGTGTTTCCACCCGTTATGAGTAAAACCTTTCTATGCCCCATGGAATACAGATACTTCATCATGGTCAAGGATGCCTTCTCGTTGTCTATGGAAATGCCAGTGATGTTGAGATCGCCTATGGGATCCCTCCAATCAACCGCGACTATTGGTATCCCTACTTTCAAGAGTTTTTGAACGCTGTTTAAATCCGGCGTACATGCAATTATACCGTCAAAACGCCTGCTCATGAAAAAATCAAAAGTCATATCTTCCCAGTTTTCAACTTTATTCGTGACATTTACAACGGTTTCATATCCTTTTTTGCTCGCGTAAGTAACCATGGCATTGACTATTTCCCCGTAATAATAGCCTCCGAGATCAGGCACGATTATACCGATACTGTAAAGTATTTGCGATCTCATAGCCTTCGCAAAGGTTGATGGTTTGTAATTAAGTATTTTTATGGCTTTTGCTATACTTTTCCTTTTTTCTTCTGCTATCGGAGCCGTTGAATTTAAATATCTCGATACCGTTGATACCGAGACATGTGCCTCGTGCGCTACGTCAACTATTGTGACCTTTCCAAACTTGGGCCGTGTCATTTGCAATCATCCTTTCCGCTGCGTAACATGCAACTTTGTGATCTTTTTCTAACTCTTTTAAAACTGGTTTTTTCCTGCATACTTCCATTGCGCGTTCTGTCTCAATTTAACATCGTAAGTCGTCGAATTAACCCAATTTCCACTTTCTGCCAGATACGGAATCATTTCGTTTGTGATTGAATTGTAAATGAAAAGCGTCGGATACATAAGATCAACACCCCAACCGTGGTTCGCAGCGTTCAGTGGATTGAAGTTCGTGAGAGGTCCCCACATCGCTCCGCCTTCGTAAAACGTCTCGTTTCTTGGTAATGTTAGCGCCATTGCCACTGAAGCAACCAACAAAACAACTATCGTCACCAAAACGATCTTCTTCACAACATACACCTCATTATTTTACAATCATGATAATTTTAGTGTGAAAATGTTTTCAAATAAAATTGTTTTTATCGTAGAAATTATTCTTATTTTATCAAATAATTTTAAATGAAATCAATTGCTTGATATGCCTTAGGATCTCAAATGATATCAAAACATTCTTGGCACACAATTTGTACACTAAATCTTTTTAACTGAATCTTGGTTCCAACATATGGTCAATGGTCTGGTATGTTCAAAATTTTTTTATTTCCGGCTCAACTTTTTCATCGCTCAGAGCACTTATTATCTGAACTCCTATTTCGGATTCCTCTGGGGCATCTTGCCCTACGCCATATTCCATTTGCTATATGCTATATGCCATTTGCCATAAGCCATTTGCTATACGCCATACGCTATGCACTTACTGATCACTGATCAGGCGTTACGTGTCACTGTTTTTCCACTGCACGTTAGCGTTTTAGAAATCTTGAATTCATTTCGTCGATTCTTTTTTCGAGATCGATCAACGTCAACCTTTTTAGACTCTCAAAGTTGGGATTCGATATTTCAAATTTGTCTGTCTCGATCTGTTTCATAACCTCTTCTACGTACTCATCGGGTTTCGGGGCAGTTAATTTGTATCCCAAAGCGGCTCTCTTTGCCCTTCCTTCTTTGTTAAGTTCTGTGTCAAGCGCAGGTGGAAGAATTTCAAAAACTTTTACCGTTGTCTTTGCAAGTTGGTATCTCAACGATTGGCTAAAGGAATGAATCGCAGCCTTTGTTGCACAGTAAATTGGGAAATTTGCCATCGGAGTTAGGGCAAGGCCAGAAGAGATGTTTATTATGGCAGATGCTGATTGCTTTGCAAGGTAGGGGATCAACATCGCACTGAGGTGAATTGGCGCTTCAAGGTTAATTCGAATTTCATCTTCGCCAATAAGATCTTCAAGTCCCTTTGTTAAATCAACATCTTTTTGAATGCCGGCGTTGTTGACGAACACGTTTAGATTCTTAAAATTATCCGTTACCCACAAAACAAGTGCAGCCCTTTCTTGAGAATTTGAAAGATCACATTTTCTGATGTTAACCTGAGGATATCTTTTCTTGACTTCAAGGAGTTTAGACTCTCTTCTTCCGCAAATTATAACTTCGTTTTTAGCAGACAAAAAGTACTCTGCCATTGCAAGACCTATGCCGCTTCCTCCTCCCGTTATTAAAACCGTGTTTCCGGACAAATTCATACAATCACCTCTTTTTTATCTTGCGACCCTTGGATAAAGTATGC
>JAVRKU010000063.1:0-2782 GCA_031962125.1 Mesoaciditogaceae bacterium
GAAATCGTTGCTTTAAACGTTCATCTTAAGTGATAAAATGGGGAAGGGAAATTCCTTCCCCATATCTTTGTGGAGGTTTTAGCATGTTAAAAGATGGAGATGTTGTTTTATTTCAAGGTGATAGTATAACCGATTACATGAGAAAAAGAGAAGAGCCATACGATCTTGGAAATGGTTACCCTTTGTTTGTATCGGCCTTATGGAAGATCGATCATCCCAATATCCATGTCAAGTTTTTGAACAGGGGTGTAAGTGGTGATAGAGTCAGAGATTTGAAAAAAAGATGGAAAACAGATTGCGTAGATCTAAAACCAACCGTTGTTTCTATTTTGATAGGCATAAATGATACATGGCGAAAATTTGACAGCAACGATCCAACCTCCGTTGAGGATTTTGAAAGAGATTACAGATTTATACTCGATGAGGTCCAAAAAATTGGATCTAAAATTGTGATTTGCGAACCATATTTAATTGAAAGCGTTAAAAGCGAGAGAACACCAAATAAGGAAATGTGGAGATCAGATCTTGATCCTAAAATTCACGTGATTAGAAAACTTGCAAGAGAGTACAAAGCCGTTTTCGTTCCGTTAGATGGAATAATGGCTCAATTTTGTTCTTCAGAGGACCCATCCTTTTGGTCGTACGATGGAGTTCATCCAACTGTCAATGGAAGTTTGTTGATCGCAAAAGAATGGATTAAATCTGTTGAATGTTTTTAAAGGAGTAAATGAAATGGAAACCGAAAATGGTTACGAGTGCTGGCTAAGATACAAAAAAATTGAAGATCAAAGCGTACTTTCTTCTTATAAGTCCTTTTGCCGTAACGTGACAATTTTAAACACATCAAATGTCATTCATTCTGCTCAATCAGAACTTACAAATGGCATTTCCTCTATGTGTGCAATTATTCCAACTTTTACAGACGAATTTATCGAAGCAAATGGATTGATCCTTGGAACCAACAGATCAGATAAGATTGTCGATATGGTTGGTGAAAAATCATTTGAAAGGCTTAACGATGATGGCTACGTGATAAAAACGATTAAATCAAAGATAGTGATAGCGGGCAAGTCAGATCGTGGAATTTTATATGGGACTTTTCATTTTTTGAGAATTTTGCAACTTGAAAATTCTATAAGCGATCTCGATATCGTTGAGAATCCTCAAAACAAAATCCGCATTATCGAGCATTGGGACAATTTAGATGGCACAATAGAAAGAGGATATGCCGGCAATTCGATCTTTTTTAAAGATGGGAAAATATTTTTTGATCCTCAAAGAGTTAAAGATTATGCAAGGCTTTTGTCTTCCATTGGGATAAATTTTGTTTCTTTGAACAACGTTAACGTTCATGAGAGTGAGATGAAACTCATAACTAAAGATTATCTACCATACGTTGCAAAGATCGCGGATATTTTCAGAGTTTACGGTATAAGGATATTTTTGAGCGTGAATTTTGCGAGCCCAACTTATCTTGGTAAACTTCTCACCTCAGATCCTTTGCATGAGTCGGTAAGGAAATGGTGGAAAGAAAAAGTTAAAGAGATATACGAATACATTCCGGACTTCGGAGGATTTCTTGTAAAAGCCGACTCAGAATACACTGCTGGTCCCTTTGCTTACGGTAGAACCCATGCACAGGGGGCAAATGCAATTGCAGAAGCCTTGGAACCCTTTGGAGGTCTTGTAATATGGCGCGCTTTCGTGTATAAAATGCAAGATTGGCGAGATAAAAAAACAGACAGGGCGAAAGCAGCATACGAGTTTTTTGCACCTCTTGATGGAGAATTTAGAGACAATGTCATCATTCAAATAAAAAATGGACCGATGGATTTTCAAGTTAGAGAGCCAGTTTCTCCTCTATTCGGGGCCATGCAAAAGACAAATCAAATGCTTGAATTGCAAATAACTCAAGAGTACACTGGTCAACAAATAGATCTATGTTATCTTGTGCCTCAATGGAAGGAAGTACTCGAATTTGATACCTACGCAAATGGAGTAAATTCAAAAGTTTTTGACATTGCAAGTGGAAAACTTTTTAAAAGGCCGTATGGGGGAATTGCTGGCGTATCAAATATAGGAGATAATCCAAACTGGACCGGTCATATACTTGCTCAAGCTAACCTATATGGTTTCGGAAAACTTGCATGGAATCCGCAACTTTCGTCTTATGAGATAACGGACGAATGGGTAAAATTAACCTTTGGAAAAAATCAAAAAATTGTCAAAACTATTTCTGAAATTCTCTTGTCTTCATGGTCAATTTATGAAAGTTATACCGCTCCTCTTGGAATAGGTTGGATGGTAAATCCAGGCACGCATTACGGTCCGAATGTGGACGGATACGAGTACTCAAAGTGGGGCACATACCATTACGCAGATCATGAAGGCATAGGTGTCGATAGAACGATCAAGACTGGCACCGGCTTTATCGGCCAGTACAAAAGTGAGGTGGCGGAACGTTACGAATCTTTGGAAAGATGTCCCGATGAGTTGCTGCTATTCTTTCATCATGTTCCATATACTCACAAATTGAAATCTGGAAAGACTGTGATACAGCATATCTACGATTCACACTTTGAAGGTTTTCAAAGAGTAGTTGAGATGAAGCACAAATGGAATGAATTGGAGAATCTGGTGGATAAAAATCGTTTCGATCAGGTGGCAGAAAAGTTTGAACTTCAGATGGCAAATGCCAAAGAATGGTGCGATGAAATCAATACCTATTTTTTCAGAAAATCTGGAATTAAGGACGAATTTGACAGAGAAATTCATTGATAAT
>JAVRKU010000064.1:0-2585 GCA_031962125.1 Mesoaciditogaceae bacterium
ATATCTTTTATCTCAGACGTCAAAGAGTAATTCTTAAGAGGCTTCCCATTGAACAACGTTGACCGTCTCGCTCTCATCGCGTAATGAAACCCATGCTTCGATATGTAAGAAATAAAGGCTGGTGATAGACTCATCTGCAATGATAACGGTGTATAAATGCATTGGTATTATCTTTGAAAGGATATCTATAAGTCTGAGTCTGTCAAGGACCGTGCAAAAGGATAAGAAAAGAACATTTGCGTTAGAGATTGAATTTCTGATAAAATTCCCATGAAGATGCCTTTTTGGATTGGGTGATTTGCTTGCATCTTCAGTAACATTTTACCAAATCAGGTGGCATCTTCTTTTATATCAATTCGAGTATCTATTTTCAAAGACCTTCTTCATTAACTTTTGATGAATTTGGGACACTCTCAGTGAATCAGTATAAATTCAATAAACGAAATGGGGGATGAATAAATGAAAGAATTTGATTTGAAGTCATTATCCGAATTCGATGGCAAAGACGGAAAGCCTGTTTACATCGCTTATAAGGGAAAAGTATACGATGTGACAAACAGCAAATTATGGAAAAACGGAACTCATATGAATAGGCATTTTGCGGGAAAAGATTTGACAGCAGAACTCTCAGATGCTCCTCACAGTGAAGATGTTTTTTCGAAATTTCAGCAAGTGGGAATTCTAAAGATGAATGAAGAAGCAACTCAAGAACAAAAAACAACTGGTTTTCTTGAAAATCTTTTGAAAAAACATCCTTCTTTGCGGCGTCATCCCCATCCGATTTTTGCGCACTTTCCAATAGCATTTATGATGGGTGCGGCATTTTTTGCATTTCTTTTTGCCGTAAGCGGCGTAAAAAGTTTTGAAAGTACAACGATCGATCTCATCGCAGTTGGAACGCTGGCGAGCATCTTCGCAATGGCCTCTGGATTTTTCACATGGTGGCTTAATTACGGAGCCAGACCCATGGTATCAATAGTAATAAAAATAACAACTTCTATTTTACTTTTGATGGACGGTATAGTGCTTTTGGTTTGGAAATTGCTTAATCCAAATATCTTGTTCAATTTGAGGACTTCTCCGAGTGCTGACAATTGGATATTTTTTGTTTTGACGCTTTTACTCTTCCCGCTTGCGATGATACTTGGATACGTTGGAGGAAACATAACTTTTCCGGTAAAAAAGGATAAAAGGTAAATCGCGCGTAAGATTAATTCGAATGCCCATTCATATCCCAGCATATGCCCCGTCGAAATCTGGTCCTCACTTCGTTGCGGAGGATTTCTCTGGGGCATCACGCTCTCCGCTGATATTCGGAATTTGAAAAAGATTTTGGTATAATCGAGGTGAGACTCGCGTCAAAAAACATTTGCGTTGGAAATAAGAGAGGTTGGTATCGCATATAAAGGAGGCATCCAAATGAGTGACATCGAAAGGTACTTCAGAATGTTAAGCGAGTGCAACCAGATATTGCTCAGAGCCAACGACGAAAGCACACTTGCACAGCAAATATGCGATACGATAGTCACAGTCGGCGGGTTTGATGCTGCGTTCATGGGGCTTTTGAAAGGCAACAAACTTGACTTGAACATTTCAAGCGGCGTGTTGAAAAGGTATCGAAATGAGATATTGATAACCCCAGACGATGAAAAGTACTCCTCTGGCGCCTCAGGCCGAGCCCTCAAAGATGGTCAGACGCACGTATACAACGACGTAACTCATGAAAAAGACTACGATGTTTACAGAAAGATATTAGATGAAACAGGTCTGAAAGCAAATCTTGCCGTTCCGATAAAAGCAGATGGAAAGATAATAGGCACGCTTGGAATTTATTCAAAGCATGCTGGCATCTTCAAAGAAGATGAGAAGCGTCTTTTTGAGGATTTGGCTGGAGATCTTGGATACGGGGTATCCTCAATAAGAGTGAGAAAGAGAATGGAATCACTCAACGAAATGCTCAAAAGGCTAAGAATGGCAAATCAAAGAATTGCCAAAGAGAATAATCTTGAGCATCTGCTTCAAGGGTTTTGTGAAGATTTGTTGGATCCAAAACTTTACAACGGAGTTGTGATTGATTACGGCGGAACCATTTACTGCGCCGGAGATTGCTGTTCTGTGATCAGGGAAAATATAGAAAATGGAAATCTTAATCTTGGTTTATGTACAGACGATTTGCAGATGATAGATTACGAATGTCCGCTTCATGTTTATTCAAAGCCTGGATGTATAAAGATAAAATCTGGCGATAAAATTTATGGGAATTTATTCGTATGCATAAAAAAAGATCTCTTCGATGATCCCGACGAAATTGCACTTTTGAAAGAACTCTCAGGAGATCTTGGAGTCGGAATAGACAGAATATTAAACCGATCAGAGGCATTAAGGTTTGGAATGGTGATCCAGAATATATCTGAAGGAGTCCGTATAGTAGATCCTGACACCTTTAAATTTACACTTATCAACAAGAGCGCTCTAAAAAGGCTTGGCTACACGCTTGAGGAACTGAAAGAGATGACTCTTGCAGATATAACGCCTGAATTCACACTTGAACAGATTAAAAAAATAGTTGAACCTTTGAAATCCCA
>JAVRKU010000065.1:0-2563 GCA_031962125.1 Mesoaciditogaceae bacterium
TAGAATTGACAATTGAAAATGTACAATTACCGCTTGCCATATACTGAATCAACTTTAAAATCTGAATATTTATTTAGACATGGCATATGCTGGAGCCCATTACAAAATGGCATATGGCACATGGCGGATAGCATATAGCAAAAACAGGGAATAGACATTAGAGATTAGGGGTTAGAGATTAGACATTAGAGATTAGTGAGTGGTTATAGCGCAGGGCATCTGCCGAAGCCGCAAAAGATGGATGAATGAACATTCGACTTTTAAAATTGAATCAGTATAGATCAAATAAACCTCCATCCTCTTCTAAAGACCTTTTCACATGCATCAACAACCTCTTTATCGTAAAGAATGCCAGCATTTTTTCTTATCTCATCCAAAGCCATACCTAATCCCAAGGATGGCCTGTAAGGCCTGTGAGAAGACATTGCTTCGACTACATCCGCAACGGCCAATATCTTTCCTCCAATCGTTATCTCATCTCCTTTAATCCCAAGAGGATAACCCGTCCCATTAAGCCTTTCGTGATGCTGCCTTACCATTATCGCTATCTCTTCAAAGTCTGGGATGGTTTTCAATATATTGTAACCATCTTCGACATGATCTTTTATGAGTTCAAATTCTGTCCTTTTGAGTTTAGTCGGCTTTGTAAGAATATCAGAGGGTACGCTTATCTTTCCAACATCATGAAGAAGGCCGGCTATTTTTATTGATTTTATCTCGCCATCGTTTAAGTGCATTTCTCTTGCAATTTCAACTGCAAGTGCGCTTACTCTTCTTTGATGGCCTGATGTATACGGATCTCTGACCTCAACTATTTTAGACAACACATCGACAAGCGCTTCGGCAAGAGAGTTTATCTTGATCTCAAGTCCTTTCACTCCTGAGAGATCCGTTGCGATTACAACATATGACGGCTTTAGCGGATCGTCGTTGTAAAATCCCGTTATCATGACGGGATAGGTTGTACCATCTTTTCTTTTGTTTACAGTTTCAAATCGTACATATTCCTTTTCATGATATTTTAAAGGTTCGAATATCTTTTTAATCTGTTCAAATGTAAATCCCAATTATTGTATCCGTGAAAGTCATCTCTTTCAGTTCCTCAAGCGTGTAGCCAAGCCTTTTTAGAGTGCTCGTGTTGACAAGTGTAAATTTAAAAGTGTCCGGATCTACCATACCGATTCCTTCATGAATATTCTGGACTATCATTCCAAACCTTAATGCCTCTGATCGGTTTAATATTCTGTCTATTCCAACTCCAAGATCTCCTGAGAGTTCTTTCAAAAGTGCAATTTCGTCTGGATCATCGAAGAGATCTTTTTTTGGCCATACGAATAAATTTCCATACATCTTATCGCCAGATTTTATCTTTATGCATCCAGGCTTTGAATCAAAATGAAGCGGGCATTCGTAATCTATCATCTGCAAATCGTCTGTACATAAACCAAGGTCAAGATTGCCTTTTTCTATATTTTCCCTGATCACAGAACAGCAATCTCCGGCGCAGTAAATGGTCCCACCGTAATCAATCACAACTCCGTTGTAAAGTTTTGGATCCAACAAATCTTCACAAAACCCTTGAAGCAGATGCTCAAGATTATTCTCTTTGGCAATTCTTTGATTTGCCATTCTTATCCTTTTGAGCATTTCGTTGAGTGATTCCATTCTCTTTCTCGCTCTTATTGAGGATATTCCGTATTCAAGATCTCCAGCCAACTCCTCAAAAAGACGCTTTTCATCTTCTTTGAAGATGCCAGCATGCTTTGAATAAACTCCAAGCGTGCCTATTATCTTTCCATCTGCTTTTATCGGAACGGCAAGATTTGCTTTCGCACCCGTTTCATCTATTATCTTTCTGTAAGGTTCATAATCCTTTTCATGAGTTATGTCGTTGTATACGTGCGTTTGACCATCTTTGAGGGCTCGGCCTGAGGCAGCAGAGGAGTACTTTTCATCGTCTAGGGTTATCAATATCTCATTTTGATACTTTTTCAACATACCGCTTGAAATGCTCAAGTCAAGTTTGTTGTCTTTTAAAAATCCGATGAACGCAGCATCAAACCCGCCGACCGTGACTATCGTATCGCATATCTGCTGTGCAAGTACGCTTTCATCGTTGGCTCTGAGCAATATCTGGTTGCACTCGCTTAACATTCTGAAATACCTTTCGATGTCACTCATTTTTGCTCCTCCTTTATATGCGATACCCCCCTCTGTTATTTCCAACGCAAATGTTTTTTGACGCGAGTCTCACCTCGATTATACCATTTGCCATAAGCCATATGCTATTTCATCGGCTCCGACATGTGCCCATTCGGAAGCTTGTACTCGCTCCGCTGCGAAGGATTCCTCTGGGGCATCATGCTCTCCGCTAAGATTAGGAATTTAAAGTTGGTTTAGTATAAAATCTTTTTCAAATTCCGAATTTTACGTGCGATTTACCTTTTATCCTTTTTTACCGGAAAAGTTATGTTTCCTCCAACGTATCCAAGTATCATCGCAAGCGGGAAAAGTAAAAGCGTCAAAACAAAAAATATCCAATTATCAGTACTAGGAGAAGTCC
>JAVRKU010000066.1:0-2532 GCA_031962125.1 Mesoaciditogaceae bacterium
GCATCATTCTTTTTCCCCGAAGATTCAGCTGGATAATTGGCATCGGCAAATAAAATTTCGTCTCCATGTCCCATTTCACAAAGAATTTTCAGCAAACTTGGTGATATCACAGGATCTATTCCTTTAAGCATGTTCTCACTCTCTTTTCTTTATCTTTTATTTTTCCCATAAAGGGGACCAAAATTGGCACAAGCTCTGTAATCGGCTCCTTCCAAGTCTGTTGTTCCAAATGCATTCCATGCGCTTGGCCGATATATTTTCTCTTCGGCTACGTTGTGCATGAATACTGGTATTCTAAGTATGGATGCCAAAGTTATCAGATCAGCCCCTATGTGGCCATAACTTATCGCTCCATGATTTGCTCCCCAATTGTTCATTACTGAATAAACATCTTTGAATGCTCCTTTACCGGTTAATATCGGTGCAAACCATGTTGTCGGCCATGTTGGATTCGTTCTTTTATCCAATATATCGTGTATTTCTTTTGGAAGTTCAACAGTATATCCTTCAGCTATTTGCATAACAGGGCCTAATCCTTTGACTATGTTTATCCTTACCATCGTTACAGGCATTCCACCTTTTGTAAGAAAATCAACTGAAAATCCCCCTCCTCTGAAAGACTCAAGCAAAGCCGGTCTCCAGGATGTTGCTCTAAGACATTTTCCTACTTCTTCCTCAGTTATTTCCCAGTATGGTTTCATAACCGGATTTCCATCCTTGTCAGTTTGTTCTCCTGTTCCGTCTAAAGTCGCCGATCCTGAATTTATGAGATGAATGACACCGTTTTTCGCTAAACCTTCAAGTGTTTTGCCCGTAACTCTTTTTACCGCTTCGGGACTCCAGTACGTTCTTACATCTGCAAATATCTGAGCCCTTCCCGTTAAAAGGTGGGATAAAAGCATCGATATCCCATTTAGACTGTCATTTTCGGTGGCCACCATGAATGGTTCTCTTATTCCATTCCAGTCGAAAGAACTGTTGAGTATTGTTTCCAAGAAATCACCGTTTGGAAAATGATCTGTCCATTGTCTTTGTCCTTGAAAGCCGCCAACGATGGCATTATGACCCCACGATTCTTCTTCAAAGCCTATCTCTTTTAATTTTGGATTTCCTATCATGAGATCCCTTGCTATTAAAGCCATCTTAACGTTCATTTCCCATATCTTATCCTTTTGGGCTCTACTTAATCTTCTCTCTGGGGGATTATCGTCTTCACCTTCAACACAATTTTCTTTTACCCATTTCAAGGCTTTTTCATATTCTTCTTTATCGTAGATGCCTTCTTCCATTCTCCTTGCAAATTCAGACATATCAACCATTTCATATCTCATTCCAAGGTAATCTTCAAGAAAATCAGGATCTACGATTGAGCCAGCTATACCCATTGCTACACCACCCATTGCAAGATAAGATTTTCCTCTCATCGTCGCAACAGCAAGTCCTGCTTTCGCAAAACGCAACAACTTTTCTTGGACATCTTGAGGTATCTCATCATCACCGGCATCTTGTACGTCTTTTCCATAAATTCCAAATGCTGGAAGCCCTTTTTGATTGTGAGCTGCAAGTGTTGCAGCAAGATATACAGCTCCAGGGCGTTCTGTTCCGTTAAATCCCCAGATGGCCTTTGGTCTGAATGGATCCATGTCCATCGTTTCTGCTCCATAACACCATGTCGGAGTTACCGTCAGTGAGATACCAACATTTTCTTTTTGAAACTTTTCTTCTGCTTTTGCGGCTTCTGCTGCGTTACTTATCGTGTCAGATATAATGCATTCAACATGGGATCCGTTTGGATGTCTTAAGTTTTTAACCAATAATTCAGCGGCCGCCTTTGCCATCTTTTTAGTTTGAGCCTCTAAAGGTTCTCTGACCTCCCTTCGACCGTCTATAACAGGTCTTATTCCTATTTTGGGCAAAGTACCCGTTATTCTAGGATGGTTCACTTTGATGTTTTCCATTTTCTCACCTTTCTTCACTATAATTTTGTCCTGAATTAGAGAAATCTTTAAAATGGTTTGGTAATTTGAATAATTAAACTATTCCTTATATACCTAAAATTTTCTTTCTGGTTTCTAGAAATCTATTGAAAAATTCTGCATATTCATCATTATCAAAGTTTTTGAAAAAACTCTCTTTGATAAATTTATGGCCATACTTTTTCTTAGAAACAAAAATACCTAAATTTTCTCCGGCCATAAGCGCTGCACCGTAGCAAGAACTATCAAATTGATTGCAAAAAACATTAATGTTGCCATTAAGAAAAGAGAAAATGATTTCTTTGATAATTTCATTTTGAGAAGCACCTCCAAGTATAACAATAAATGGATTTTCAAGTGTTACTATATCATTTAAAGCGTTCCAGGCATCTACAATCGCAAAAGAAACTCCTTCCAAAACAGCTCTTGCTATATCAGCTCTAGTGTTGATAGCCTTAAGATTAATCAGGTAACTTGTAATATTTGAATTCATTATCGGTGTTCTTTCTGGTACAATATAAGGTAAAAAAATTACGCCATTTGCTCCTGCTATCGA